>JBJECZ010000050.1:0-9415 GCA_051871555.1 Muribaculaceae bacterium
GCTCTGCATGCTTACTTACCACCTCTACACGCTGTCAAATCCAGTCAACCCCATGCACTACAAGTGATATGTCCCAGCAATTATCGATGCAATTACTGTGCCATCATTGCTGTCGTGCAAATTTAATGCATTTCTTGTTATTATGCAACTACAATATATGAAAAAAGTTCCACAACAACTTATAGGAAGTCATTGTGGAACAAATTGAACTAACTCCTAAAAACAGTTCACCTTTCAATACTTTCAGTTTCTATATTTGTCACCTTTATTTCGTTGAGGAAATAAGCTTGAGCCTTAATCACGTTGCGCGCTTGCAACACCATAGTCTTTGTTTCGTTGAGCAGATTGAAATAAAGAACTCCGGCACGAGTGCTTGAATCGGCTTCTTTGAGACGTTTAATTTGACTCTTTATGCTAGCAGCAATAGTGTCGAAAAGCGCATCCCTCATATCCATAATGCTATCGAGTTGCGAGAAGTCACGACGGCTTAGCATCTCGTTGATTACAGAAAATATGTGGTTCACTTGGTCGTTGATTTGCTTTAAATCCTTGATTTGTTCGCCTGTGAATCCACGGTGATTATTGTTAAGATGGTCATAAGCAGGACGAGTGCAATGCATAAGAGCTTTAGTCACCTCACAAATGTAGTCAACCACTTGAACATAGAAGTGAGCAGTGGAAATGTTAAGTTGCTCCAGGCGCGTGAGAGTTGGCACTATTCCATATTTTGCCTCAGTGGCCTTGCGATAGAGTGCTTGACTATGCTGCACTTCTTCTTTAAGAGCATTACGATTTTCGGTGTAAAGAGCCACAAGCATTCGGTTGTAGATGCCCGATATATCGTTCATTGTGCGGCAAATTGCATCGGTGTAGGTGTAGAGCACTTGTTTATCTGTCTCATCGTTGGTGATTACAGGCAACATATCTTCGTCGTTTTTACTTGGGGTGGCAATAAATCGGCGACAAAGCAAGTATCCGCATATAATCACAAGTGCAATGAGTGCAAAGCCTTCACCTACGGCAATGAACAAACCAATTAAAAGCGACAAGGTGAAACCAATGATAGCAGTAAGAAACCATCCTGAGATTACAATCAGAACGCCAGAGATGCGATAAACAGCGCTGTCACGTCCCCAAGCTCTGTCGGCAAGCGAGCTACCCATTGCCACCATAAATACAACGTAGGTGGTAGACAATGGCAATTTCAAGCTTGTACCTAAGCAGATAAGTATGGCTGCAGCTGTGAGGTTTACAACTGCACGAATCTTGTCGTAATTGGCGCCATTAAGTTCCACTTCATCGGTTGGAATAAATCGACGGTTTACGGCATCAATAACGCTGACAGGTAGGCTGTTTCGCAGATTACGATTGGCATTAATGGCGAAGCGTACCAGCGAGCGAGAGATTGGTGATGAGCCAAATCGTTCATCTTCGGCATTCTGCGACGAGAGTTTCAACTCAGTTGCCGACACCTTCATTGCATCGCGCGAGAAGAACAAAGTGACTGCCATAATCAATCCGGCAATGAGCAACAGCCATATTGTGGCTGGAGTAGAATTGGTGAGGCCGCCCATCAGCATCGATTCGTTTCCGCTTTCAAGCGCCATTGTATAAGAGTCGAAGCCTGCCAATGGCACACCAATGAAGTTCACCAAGTCGTTGCCGGCAAATGCCAATGCTAAAGCAAACGTACCACTAAGAATGGTCACCTTCAAGATGCTGACATTTAGTCTTTGTAAAACAAATAATAAAACCGAACTAATTGCCCAAACAGCCAACAAAATCACTCCTATATTGCTTGAAACATATTCGGTGAAATCAGGTGTAACAATTCCGGAGCTTTTCAAGCCCTTGAATACTGCAAAATAGATGATACCTGTAATAGCCACACCACACCACAAGGCGCCATAACGCTTCATTGCATTGGCATAGCGGAATGTGAATATCAATCGCGATATATACATTAAAATTGAACCGGAGATAAATGCAAGGACAACCGAACAAAGTATGCCAGTTATCATTCCTAACGCTTTGCCCGTATTGATGAATTCATCAATGTTTGCCATCGTGAGGGTGCTGTCAGCCGAAATCTTGAAAATTGCAACTGCAACAGCCGAGCCAAGCAACTCAAATATAAGCGACACCGTTGTTGAAGTAGGCAACCCAAGAGCGTTAAAAGTATTCAGAAGAATCACATCGGCAAGCATCACACCGACAAACAAAAACATAACCTCTTTGAATGTAAACATCTCGGGATGAAAAACGCCGTTACGTGCAACTTCCATCATTCCGCTTGAGGTTAAAACTCCTGCCAAAATACCAAATGCAGCGACAATTAGAATCACTTTAATCGACGCTACTTTCGAACCCAAAGACGAGTTCAAGAAATTGATTGCGTCGTTTGAAACCCCGACAATAAGGTCGAGAACAGCCAGCACGGCCAAAATGACCATGATAATCGTAAAAATAGGACTCATGATGTTATTGAATTAAATTATAGAAATTTCTTTGTCAATGTAAAACTATAATATATTGAACCTTAACTAAATACGAATTGTAAAATCAAACTGAAGACCACCTTCGGGCCGATTCTTAACGCTTATGTTGCCTTTGTGGAACGCTACAGCATTCCGCACAATTGAGAGCCCTAATCCGGTGCCACCGTTGGCACGCGAACGTCCCTCGTCAACACGATAGAAGCGCTCAAATATTTTATACAGATGTTCTTTAGGCACACCCTTACCATTATCGTATAATACAAAATGCACATACCCATCATCACCCTTGATGCAGCTTAAATTGATTTCAGTTCCTCCGGAATGCATCTCAGCATTGACAATTAGGTTTTTAAATATCGATTCCAGCAAAGCCAGATTGCCATGCACAATGATATTATCATCAGGAATATTCAAATGAATACTCATGAATTTTTCGGCTGGATAGAGCGATAACATGTCTTTTGCCACATCATTCACAAGTTCGCTCACATTAACCAAATCGAGCATAATCTTTTCAGGGGCTTCGTTCATTCGTGTCAAAACCGACACATCGAGCAAGAGCGATGTCAAACGCTTAACATTCTGATAAGATTTCTCAATCAAATCTTTTCTTAAAGCATCAGGCAACTTGTCACCATTATTGACAAGCGTCTCAAGGCATGCTTGAATGGCATGAACCGGAGTCTTCAATTCGTGGTTGATATTGTTAGTTAGCTGCTGCTTAATGCGGTTTTTCTCCGACTCCTCAAAAATGGCTTCTCGCATGCTACGGTCACGCTCCTCAGCAGTGCGCTTTAGATTCTTATACAGGTTGATAATGTGGCCTGAAATCTCACCGAGTTCATCCTTTGGAAACTCTGCCGTACTGAAGCTGCTAATGTCGCCCTTCTCTGCACAATTTGCAAAATCACGCAGATTTTTCACATTCGTCCCTATACGGCGCGAAGCAAAAAATGCAAACAAGGTTAACACGCAAGTCACCACAACAATAATGTAGCCATAAATTGAATTTATGTCGAGCTTGCTAATCAAATCGTTGTTATATGGCAACGCCGAACGTACAATCACACTATCGGCTCGAGTGGCTGAATAGAAATAGTCATAGTCATTAGTTTCAGATTGCCTGCGTATGGTAAACCCGTTACCATTTGCCAATGCTTCTTTCACTTCTTTTCTATCGGAATGATTGGCTCGAATGTTTTTGCCATTTGAATCGAATAGCACCCTACCATTTACATCGATAATCGACACTCGAAGCGAATCGCCTGACGACAGTTTTCTAACATAATTGTCATCAACCGACTTTCCCTCAGCTATATCACTTATGATGCGCGAATTAATCTCCTGAAGACGAGCGTTTAACAAGTCCACCTTATATTCATATTCGCGTGTGTATTGCACAGCAAAAAATGCAAAAGTAATCACCCATGTGAATACAGCAATCACAAGGAAGATACGAGTCTGATAATTAATCATGCGTTTTAAACCCATAGCCGTAACCCGATTTTGTGAATATCTTATTGCCGTATTCGCCAAGCTTTTTTCGCAAGCGATTAATGTTAACGTCGATTGTGCGGTCTACAACAAGAACGTCGTCTTCCCACACCGAGCTCAGCAACTCGTCACGCGTGAACACCTGATTAGAATTGCTCATCAAAAACCACAGCAAATTAAATTCCTTCTTAGTTAGCTGCAGTTCCACCCCATCAACTCTACAAATTCTCTCAGTTTCGTCAATCACGATTCCTTCATACTCGATGTGCGTGGTGTGGTCTCTTTCATATCGACGAAGCACGCTTTTCACGCGCATGATGAGCTCGTTCATCGAGAAAGGTTTCTTTACATAATCATCGGCGCCCGAGTTGAATCCTTTAATTAAATCCGCTTCGCTGTCAAGAGCCGTGCAGAAAATAATAGGTATATCTGCCGTCTTAGGATTGTCTCGCATAATCTTCGCCAATTCAAAACCGTTCATGTTTTCCATCATCACGTCAAGAATCAGCATATCGTAGATTGCAAGTTCGCGCTCCAAAGCGCTCTCTGCCGAAAACGACGTGTCGACTTCATATCCAGCCAGTTCCAAATTAATCTTCAGAACTTCACACAAGAGACTTTCATCGTCAACAACCAATATCCTTTTTTTCTTAATCATAATGAAACTTTAAATTTCACATTGCAAATTTATATTATTATTTTCCTTAAATTATAACAAGCCTGTAACATTTTCAATGCTAAATATAACATTTTAATAACAAATTTCGCCTGTTATAAGATTGTACAATCTGATAAAAATTTTGTAACAAAATAATAAATACGGTTTTGAAATTACGTTATACTTATGTAAATTTGAAGCAGAAATATTAACACATTATATTATGATAGAAGTAGGACAAAAACTGCCAGAGGTGCTTGGCAAAGACCAAGATGGCAACGAAGTTAAACTCAGTGATTTTGAAGGAAAGAAATTAGTGCTATATGTTTATCCAAAGGACAACACTCCGGGATGCACTAATCAAGCTTGTAATCTTCGCGACAATTACAACAGATTTCTCGCACAAGGCTATGCTGTGTTAGGAGCAAGCATTCAAAGCGAAGCTTCGCACAAAAAATTCATAGAAAAATATTCTTTACCATTCCCTATTATAGCCGATGTCGACAAGTCACTTGTAATGCAACTTGGTGTATATGGCGAAAAGAAAATGTGCGGTAAGGTGAGCATGGGAACATTCCGCACCACATTCGTCACCGATGAACAGGGTGTTGTAACTCGCATTATCAGTCCTAAAGAGATTAAGGTTAAAGAACACGCCGAACAAATACTGAAATAATAAAACACACATTATTATATATAGAATTAAAGCCTCGCACCGTTTTTTAAGTGCGAGGCTTTTAAATTATTGGATATTATTCTTAATAATCAAATTACATCATGCCGCCCATTCCACCCATACCTGGAGCTGCAGGTGCAGCAGGAGCAGCAGGTTCTGGCTTTTCGGCAATCACACATTCTGTAGTCAAGAACATACCGGCAATAGAAGCTGCGTTTTCAAGTGCCACACGAGTAACCTTTGCAGGGTCGATAACACCAGTTTCAAACAAGTTTTCATAACGGTCAGTGCGTGCATTGTAACCAAAATCGCCCTTACCTTCCTTAACCTTTTGAACAACCACTGCGCCTTCAAGACCTGCGTTAGCTACAATCTGACGCAAAGGCTCTTCAATGGCACGACGAATGATTTCGATACCAGTAGTTTCGTCGTCGTTTTCGCCCTTCATGCCCTCAAGGCTCTCGATACAACGGATGTAAGCAACACCGCCACCAGGAACAATGCCTTCGGCAACAGCTGCACGAGTTGCACTCAATGCATCGTCAACACGGTCCTTCTTTTCTTTCATCTCAACCTCCGATGGAGCACCGATATAAAGAACAGCCACACCACCAGCCAACTTAGCCAAGCGCTCTTGAAGTTTTTCCTTATCGTAGGTCGACTTTGTGGTTTCAATCAATGTCTTAATCTGTGCCACACGTTCAGCAATAGCTTCCTTAGCACCAGCACCGTTCACAATCACAGTGTTTTCTTTGTTTACGGTAACCTTTTCAGCCGAGCCAAGCATATCAATTGTGGTGGCTTCAAGTTTCAAGCCCTTTTCTTCAGAAACAACAACGCCTCCGGTGAGGATTGCAATATCTTCAAGCATATCTTTGCGACGGTCGCCAAATGCAGGAGCCTTTACAGCACATATTTTCAGCGAACCACGCAGACGGTTTACGACCAAAGTTGCCAATGCTTCGCTATCAACATCTTCTGCAATTATGAGCAATGGACGTCCGCTTTGTGCGGTTGCTTCAAGTATTGGAAGCATATCCTTCAAGTTCGAAATCTTCTTGTCGAACAGCAGAATGTAAGGATGGTCCATTTCGCACTCCATCTTTTCGGCATTAGTCACAAAGTATGGCGAAATGTATCCACGGTCGAATTGCATACCTTCAACCACCTCTACACTTGTAGTAGTGCCCTTTGCTTCCTCAACAGTAATCACGCCCTCCTTCTTAACTTTCTTCATTGCTTCAGCAATAAGCAAGCCAATCTCATTATCATTGTTGGCAGAGATGCGTGCTACATTCTCGATTTTATCAAAATCGTCGCCAACCTCTTGCGATTGAGCCTTGATACCTTCAACAACCTTAGCAACAGCCTTGTCGATACCACGTTTCACATCCATAGGGTTAGCACCAGCAGCCACATTCTTCAAGCCTGTTGTAACAATTGCCTGAGTGAGCAATGTTGCGGTTGTTGTTCCGTCGCCAGCGTCGTCGCCGGTCTTCGAAGCAACTTCCTTTACCAACTGTGCGCCCATGTTCTGAAACTTATCCTCCAGTTCAATTTCTTTTGCCACGCTCACTCCGTCCTTGGTGATGTGCGGAGCACCAAACTTCTTTTCGAGAATCACATTACGACCCTTCGGGCCAAGTGTCACTTTCACCGCATTAGCCAATGCGTCAACACCCTTCTTAAGCTCTTCGCGAGCTTTGATATCAAATTTAATTTCTTTTGCCATGATTTAAATCCTCTTTTAAATTAGTTCATTATTCAACAATTGCAAGAATGTCAGACTGACGCATCATCAAATACTTTTCGCCGTCGGCTTCAAGTTCTGTTCCTGCATATTTGCCATACAACACAGTGTCGCCAGCCTTCACCAGCATTTCTTCATCTTTTGTGCCGTTACCAGTTGCAATCACTGTACCCTTGAGAGGCTTTTCTTTTGCCGAATCAGGGATGATGATACCGCCCGCAGTCTTCAATTCTGCTTCAGCCGGTTTAATAAGAACCCTGTCAGATAATGGTTTAATTGTCATAGTTATTTTTTATTTTTAAGTTTATATAATTTCATGTCTTTTTGCCGATTTTTCACCGACACATTATTTCACTCTGCATAATATGTGCCAAAGTGAGAATATATAAAAATATTTTGTCATTTTGTCATCTGCCATCATTGACGATAGTCAGAATAACATGTCATTACTATTACATGATAGCACTATTTATGACAAATCATTTGCATATCAAACACTAATTAACTAAATTTGCGACTGATAGAAAATAAGTGCAATGGACCCAATTATTAATCCGTCGGATTATACAATTTTAATTGTAGACGATAACCAAACTAACATTATTTTATTACAGGCAATTCTCAAACGTGCCAAATATAACACCGTCAGTGTCACTAATGGTCCTGACGCATTGCAGATTATGCAAGAAAAACAGCCCGATTTGGTACTGCTCGACATTATGATGCCCGACATGGATGGATATGAAGTGGCTCGCCGCAAAGACCAAATTGAATCAATTCAAAGTATTCCTTTCCTGTTTGTAACAGCTCTAAGCGACACAAACAGCATGGTGAAAGGCTTCAAAGCCGGTTGTAGCGATTTCATAACAAAGCCATTTAACACCGAGGAAATACTGATTCGCATACACCATCAAATAATAAATGTTGAAAACCGCCGAATCATCAACTCCAAAAATGAGGAACTGAAAAGCCTTATACGCAATCGCGATAAACTTTACGCTGTTGTGGCTCACGATTTGCGTTCCCCTTTAGGCACAATCAAATCTGTGCTCAACATTCTTGATGAAAACCTCAACAGCGAGATTATTGGTTTCGAACTCTACGATTTGCTGCATGCCACCACCGAAAGCGCCGACGAGCTCTTTGGCTTGCTTGAAAACCTGCTGTTCTGGACTCGCACCCAAATGGGCAAACTGATTTTCCAGCCAAAGGAAATCAAAATCTACGAAGCGGTGACCGACGCCATAAAAGCAACATCGTCCATGTCGAATATTCACCGAATCAGCATCAACTACACCGACAAGACCGAAAATGCCACTTTGCTTGCCGATAAAAACATGATAACGACAGTCATACGCAACATATTGGCAAATGGCATAAAGTTCAGCGACGAAGATTCGTCGATTGAAATAGAAACCAAAATCGTTGACAATCAACTGTCGTGCAGCATCACCGACCACGGCTGCGGTATGGATGACGAGGTGAAACAAGCTTTGCAACAACAAATAAGCATCACCACCACAGGAAAACATCAAGAAGAAGGCACCGGACTTGGGCTAACCTTGTGCCGCGAATTTATTCGTGCCCACAACGGCAACCTTTCTTTCGAATCAGAAATGAATGTTGGCACAACATTCACATTTACAATTCCACTTGGCAGCTGACCAACCGCCGCCAAAAATTGTCGTTAAAAACCAAGCACGTTCATCACACGCGACTTTACATCGTGGGGATTGAATGGCTTAACAATATATCCTATTGCTCCCAGCTCAAACAGCTCTCTTTTTTCTTCGGCGTTATCCTCCGACGAAAGCACAAGAACCGGAATTTGCTTATATTTTTCGTTCTCCTTTAAAAATTGCAAGAATTTTCGCCCCGACATCGAAGGCATTCGCAAGTCGGTTATTATCAACGAAGGCAACCCTTTTTCTTGCATCCAACGAATGCACTTCAAAGGATTTGAATGATAAATACATTTGTAATCCTTAAGATTCATCATAAGCATCTTAGCAATGATTGGTTTGTCGTCAACAATCATTATCGTCTTTTCATATCCCATAATTATCCAAAAGTCATAAATAGCACAAATAATATATATATTCCTGAATTTATTCTGCAAAGATAACACAATATCCCTAAAAGTCAACACCAAAGCCACTTATATTTTCATTTGCTTAATTTTAGACCTTTCGAAATAGAATGACAGAAAAAATTCAATCTAAAAAATTTGCACAAGTCAACAAAACTCACTACCTTTGCACACGTCAAACCGAAACAATGAGTTTGACAATGGAGAGATGGCTGAGTGGTCGATAGCGGCGGTCTTGAAAACCGTTGAG
>JBJECZ010000051.1:0-39570 GCA_051871555.1 Muribaculaceae bacterium
TCCGCTTCTTCATCCTCCAAGCACACTATCGCGGCACCGTCGACTTCTCCAACGAAGCGCTGCAAGCTGCCGAAAAGGCTTATGAACGCATGATGGACGGATGGCGCCGCTTGTCGGCTCTCAAGGCTTCAGATAGCTCGAGCGTCGACGTCAGCGACCTGCGCACACGCTGCTACGAGGCGATGAACGACGACCTCAACACCCCTACAGTGATTGCAACGCTCTTCGATGCTTGCCGAATCATCAACTCGGCTAACGACGGCAAAGCCACTCTCTCGCAAGCCGACATCGACGAACTGAAATCATTGTTCCAGACATTCCTTTTCGACGTGCTTGGCGTGGTGAGCGAAACCGAAACACAGGGCGGTGTCGACCTCAAGCCATACGAAGAAGCCATCGACCTGCTGCTGAACATCCGCAAGCAAGCCAAGGCTAATAAGGATTGGGCTACCAGCGACCTCATTCGCAACCGTATGAACGAAATCGGCTTCGACGTGAAGGACACCAAGGATGGCTTTGAATGGAAGGTGAAATAAATCATTCAACCTATTAATACACACACGAGCCGCTGCTATCGACAAGATAGCAGCGGCTTGTTGCATATGCCCGCAGCCGCTAAATTTGTTGTCTGTACCTCGCCTAACACCATCGTGCAATCGATGTAATAACTTTATTACTAATAAACTTGTTACTAATAAATTTATTACTTATATTTGCATCAGTAATCAATTGAATATAAATAGATATGGAGAACAAACCGTTTATATTTGGCGTTGCAACTTCGGGCGATAATTTCACCGACCGTGTGAAAGAAACCGAAAGGTTGCTAATGAATTTTCGCTATGGAGTGAATACAATATTGATTTCTCCTCGACGTTGGGGCAAAACATCTTTGGTGAAAAAAGTTTGTAGTTTAGCACAATCCGATAATATTAAGGTGGTCTATGTCGATGTGTTTTCATGCCGTAGTGATAGAGATTTTTATGATACTTTTGCATCGGCGGTGCTTAAACAAACATCCTCTAAATTAGATGAATGGCTTGAGAACGCAAGGCTATTTCTTTCTCGCATTAGCCCAAAGTTTTCTTTCGGGCCCGACCCGATGACCGATTTCTCTGTCTCACTTGAAATGAATCCTAAAAGTGACGATGTTGATGAGATATTGCAGTTGCCTGAAAAGATTGCGCAAAAAAAAGGATATAACATAGTGATTTGCATCGATGAGTTTCAGCAAATCGCAGAGTTTGTTGAGTCAAAAACATTCCAAAAAAGACTACGCACTGTTTGGCAGTTGCAGGAGCATACATCGTATTGCTTATTTGGCAGCAAAAAACATTTAATGAACGAGTTGTTTGAAAAAAAGAGTTTGCCTTTTTATAAATTTGGTGATGTTATGTATCTGCAAAAGATTAACGCTGCTGATTGGGTTAACTATATTTGCGGACGCTTTGAGGCAACTGGAAAGGTGATTGATAGAGAGTTAGCAGAGAGAATTTGCAAATTGGTTGACAACCATTCTTCGTATGTGCAGCATTTGGCATGGTTGGTGTGGGTTCATACTGATAAGGTGGCTACACCACAAGATTTAGAAATGGCATACGAAGATATTATCGACCAAAACACGCCGTTATTCGAGAAGCAAACAGAAAACCTTTCTACTTATCAAATGAATTTTTTGCGTGCTGTAATAGATGGAGTGCGAAGTGAGTTCACTTCGCAAATGATATTGCAGAAATACGAACTTGGTTCGTCGGCTAACGTGAGCATTATTAAGCGTGCATTGGTAAAAAAGGAATTAATTGAAATAGAAAACCGTCAAGTTTCAATCCCCGACCCTGTGATGCAGGTGTGGCTCAGGCGAAAATTGACGTGAAATTCGGAGTATAAGGCATTTTCGGCAGCGTAATGCAGCCAAGTCTGCTGGGTGTGCAACCGCTCCACGGTTAATATCGCTGAAAATCAGATAAATATATAATATTCCGCCTTTGTTTATAGGGGCGTATAGCAATCTCATTGATTATCAATGAGAACAATCGCTACCCACCATCAACAACCGTGGCGCAGATGCACACCCAGCAACCTGCCTCGATGCGAAGTGTATGCCATCTTTCTTGCGTCGTCTGCGAGAGGGTTGCTTGCCGGATGTTGCAGATGATGATGGAAGTTGGTGGTAGCTGAAGGCTACGGGTGCTTGATTTATTTGTTTTGCTCTTTTTGCAAGATGGCTTTTAAGCGCTTCACCACTTTGGGATATTTTGTGGCAAGGTTCACCTTTTCGCCGCGGTCGTTCTTGAGGTTATACAGTTGGTCGACCTCGCTGTTGCCCAGTTCGATGTCGGTGAGGTCGTCGTAGGCACGGCCCTTATTGGCGGGGATGTATTTCCATTCGCCGTCGCTCACCGATATGGCGTAAGCCTTTTCGATGATGTATTTGCGGCCTTTTTTGTCCTTCCCCAAAAGGGTGGGCAGCGCGTTACGACTGTCGGGGGCAGCTCCTTCTTCGATGTTGCCGTCAATCAGGTGTGCCATCGAGGCGAAAAAGTCGATTTGCGACACCAACGCGTCCGACACACCGGGCTTCACCTTGCCATGCCATGCCACGATGAGTGGCACGCGGGTGCCAGCCTCGAAGATGCTGTATTTGCCGCCACGGAAGTCGCCCCACGGACGGTGGTTGCCCAGCAATTCCACGGCGCGGTCGGCATAGCCGTCGTCAACCACGGGTCCGTTGTCGCTGGTGAGCATAATCAAGGTGTTTTCAGCCAGTCCGTTTTCTTCCAGAGCATCGAGTATTTTGCCCACGGTCCAGTCGAATTGCAGCAGGGCATCGCCACGGTATCCCATACCGCTTTTGCCCACAAATCGAGGGTGAGGATAGCGCGGCACGTGCACATCGTTGGTGCCTACGTAGAGGAAGAA
The DNA here is from genome assembly GCA_051871555.1 of Muribaculaceae bacterium. GTDB lineage: Bacteria > Bacteroidota > Bacteroidia > Bacteroidales > Muribaculaceae > SFTJ01. The sequence continues at coordinate 2,920 of JBJECZ010000051.1, forward strand.
CGGTTTGTCCTTGTGATTATTGATGAATTGCACTGCTTTGCAAGTTATGCTGTCAGCAATGTTTTCGTCCTCCCACAATGCACGTTTGCCGCCTTTCATATAACCGATGCGCGATATGCCATTCACTATGGCTTGGTCGTGACCTTGACGGGGACTCGGTTTGAGTTTGGTGAGCATTTCGGGGTGGTCCTTGCCCAAAGGCTCGCCGGGGAACGGGGTGGTGTAGCTCACCTCGATTGGGTCGTTGGGGTCGGCGTTCACCACATGCTCGTTTTCCACCCATACGCAAGGCACGCGGTCGCCGGTGGCAGCCATCAGATAGGAATACTCGAAGCCGATGTCCGACGGGCCGGGCGTGATGTGTCCGTTCCAATCTTGTTCGCCTGTCTTGTCAGCCAGCCCGAGGTGCCATTTGCCTATGGCGCCGGTGCTGTAGCCGCATTGCTTGAACATGTCGGCAACGGTGTATTGCTCGGGACGAATCACCATGCCGGCGTTTCCGGCAGCGATGCCGGTGTCGTTGCGCCGCCACGAATAGTGCCCGGTGAACAGGGCGTAGCGCGACGGTGTGCTGGTGGCTGCCACCGAATGGGCATCGGTGAACATCAGTCCTTGAGCCGCAAGTCGTTCTACGTTGGGCGTGTGAATGGTTTTCTCGCCGTAGCAGCTAAGGTCGCCGTAGCCGATGTCGTCGGCAACAAGGAAAATCACGTTAGGTCGAGAGTCGTCTTTTTGCTTCGATGCCGAATTGGCTGTCAGGGCTGTTGCGCCTAAACCTAAAAATATCCATTGAAACGGTTTCATATAAGGCGGAGTGTTATGTGCTTATGAATTTATGGTTTGGTAAGGTGAAAAAAACGGTGTCCGCAGGCGTGAGACGGCGCTGCGGACACTATTTTAGGGAATTAATTACATTGGCATGATGGTGAACGAGAAGGTGTGCTGCTGTCCTGCAGGGATGAGATACTTCTGTTCGGGACGAGCACCCCAGCTGTCGTAGCCACCTACGCCGGCATGCTTGGCATCGATGCACACTTCAACGAATGGGCGTGGTGCGATGTCGTTGATGTGGGTTTGACGGCGCATGCGTTGCTTTTGTGCGGCGTCGTTGTGCGAGGCAATCTCTTCGGGCGAGAAGTTGCTCCACTGACGCGGACGGTTGGTGTTGTTTTCGCAGTCGTAGTCTTCAACCGAGTTGCGCAGAGCGTTGAACTCGAATGGAGTGCTGCTCATCACTTTCAGTCCGCCCGACTTGGCACCGCCCACGGCGAGCCAGCGTGTGTCGGTGTGGTGTCCACATTCCTGTGGGCGAACGTAGTCGTACTTCATGTCGTCGGCAAGAGCCGAATAGATGCCCAAGATGGTGCCGTTGTTGCGGTCGGCGTAGTTCTCCTCAGGACCGCGACCATAATACTGCACATGGTTGAGCGAAGTCGGAACGCGGAATCGCAAGCCAATGCGGGGCACGTTTGCTTTGGCAGCATCGCCCTCGGTTACGGCAGCAAAATCGCCGTCGACGGTGATTGCGCCCGATGGCATGATGGTGTATTTCACTGTCATGATGTTTTTGGTGGGCAGTGCGTATTTCACTTCAACCACGGCGTTTTTGTCTTGCATCGAAGCCGAAGCCTCAGCCACCTTGAAGTTGGCGCTTGCTTCTTTCCACACTTGCAGGCGGTATGGCATTTGGTTGCCATAGTCGTTGTCGGTTGGGCCGCGCCAGAAGTTTGGTTGCAGACCAAAGCCTTCGTAGAAGTATTCTTTGCCAGCCACCTTATATGATGTAACCATGCCTTTGGCTTTGTCGAAGACGAACGAAACGCGGCTCGACTTCACCACCACTTGGTTGCCTTGGTTGTCGACGGCAAGAGCCGGACCGGCAGCCTTAACGGCAGGCACAGCAGCCGGAGGTGTTACGGCAAATTGGTCGTGAGCAGCTTCATGACCTGCCGGCACAAGCGCTGTGGCATTGTTGGTGGTTGCGCTGAAGCTGATAAGATATTCTTTGCCGGGCTTCGTGGCTTTCAGAGGAACGGTGATTTCAGCCTCGCTTTGCGGAGCAATGTTCATCACGCGCTTGCCGCTGCTCACCACCTTGCCGTCTTCAAGCAGCTTCCAGTTGATGGTGTAGCCTTCAAGTGAGGTGAAGTAGAAGCGGTTTTTCACTTTGAAAATGCCCTTGGCAGCGTCGACAGCCTCGAATGCAATGTCGCTGTAGGCATATTTCACTTCAGCCATAGCAGGGTGAGGGTCGCGGTCGGGGTTCACGATGCCGTTGCACAGGAAGTTGGCATCCGACGGGCGATTCTTGCCGTAGTCGCCGCCGTAGGTGAAATAGTGCACACCGTTTTCGTCCACGGCGTCGAAGCCTTGGTCAACCCAGTCCCAGATGAAACCGCCTTGCAGATTGGTATAGGCATATATTTCGCGCCATTGGTCCCAAAGGCTGCCGGTGGAGTTGCCCATTGCGTGGGCGTATTCCGACGGGCATACAGGGCGGTCGCTGCCTTTTTCGCCCATTTGGTGGAACCAACTTGCGCCTGGATATTGCGGCACAATCATGTCGGTGTTCCACTCCATTTCGGCGCGCTCGTAGCATACCGGGCGGTTCATGAAGGTCTTTTCGTATTTCTTGAGAAGTAGGTAGCACTCATAGAAGTTATATCCGTTGCCAGCCTCGTTGCCCAGCGACCAGATGGTGACGCAAGGGTGATTCTTGTCGCGCATGAACATGTCGTTCACGCGTTCGAGGTGCTGCTGCAGCCAGTCGGGGTTGTTGCCCAGGGTTTGCCCCTTGGCGAGGTTGTAATACATGCCATGGCTTTCGATGTTAGCCTCGTCGTATACGTAAAGGCCGTATTCGTCGCAGAGTTCGTAGAAACGGCGGTCCTGCGGATAGTGGCACAAGCGCACTGCGTTGATGTTGTGGCGCTTCATCAACTCAAAGTCGCGGCGCATGAGTTCTTCGGGCACATAGTGTCCGGTGGCAGGGTTATGCTCGTGGATGTTCACGCCTTTGAGCTTGATGGGCTGACCGTTGATGAGCAGCGCATTGATTGGACGTCCGTTTGGCGAACATTCGTCGAGGGTCTTTATTTCGATTCGGCGGAAGCCCACGTTTTGCGGCACAAATTCCACCGCCTTGCCTTCGCGGCTGACGCTCATCACCAGTTTGTAGAGGTTCGGAGCCTCGCTCGACCAGGTTTTCACCTCAGGCAGGTTGGCGTCGAAGTGTGCTGTGGCTTTCGCGCCGGCACCCACAGTGAGGGCAGCGTCGCCACTGCGCACCACACGTCCGGCAGCGTCGAGCAGCTGATAAGCCACGCCCACCTTCTGCGCCTTAGCCTCGGAGTTCTTCACGTCGATGGCAAGGTTGAAGATGCCGTTGGTGTAGGTGTCGTCGAGGGTGGAAATCACGCGATAGTCGGCGATGCTCACCTTAGGCTGCGAGTAGACGTACACGTCGCGCTCGATGCCGCTGATGCGCCAAAAGTCCTGACATTCGAGGTACGACCCCACGCTGTAGCGATGTATCTTTATGGCGATGCTGTTTTCGCCGGCTGTCACATACGGGTTGATGAGGAACTCGGCATCCACCTTCGAGTCGCTGCTGTAGCCCACTTCCTTGCCATTGACATAGACGTAAACGCCCGACTTGGCACCTGCAAGATGCAGATATATGTCGCGGCTGAGCCACTCCTGCGGGATGTTCACCGTGCGGCGGTACACGCCCACCGGGTTTTCCTCGGGCATGCGCGGCGGCTGCGGGTTCACCGTTGCAAAATCAAACTTGTGGTTGGTGTAGATGGCGTCGCCAAAGCCCTGCAATTCCCAGTTGCCCGGCACCTTGATGTCGCGCCACGAACTGGTGTTCACGTTGCTGTCGGTGAGTCCGGCAGGCAGGTCTTTTTCGTAACCTACATAATAGAATTTCCATACGCCGTTGAGCAGTTGATAATATTCGCTGTCGGCATATTTCCCGCTAATAGCACCATCGCGAGTGCCGAAGGTCATGAACGACGAGCGCACTGCTTCGCGGTTCACCGACGTCACGTTGAGGTCGTGGTGATAAGGCTTGGTTTGTGCCATAAGCACATTGCCAAACAGGGCAAGCGCCGCGGTAGCACATAGAGCTTTTAGTTTCATATATAGTTAGTCTTAAAAAGGTTAGTATATTCTTTGTCTTTCGTGAAATGCCGCTTTAAGGCAATTATGATACAATATTACGGAAAATCTGCCGATTATCCAAATCCGCACACAAAAAACGCAGAAGCCTCTCGCCGAAAGAGGTAATGTAAGTGAGTATCGCATACGCCCGGCGACCGCGGCGAGACCCAACGAATACCGAGATTGATGTTTTTAGGGCGTATTGCCATACGCCCCCCTACAAGCAAGACGAAATTCTAGGTATAACTATCTGACTACCATCGATATTAACCGCGTGAGCGGTTACAACTTTAATAACGACCTCATGTTGACGGCGAGCGAAGCGGAGCCGGCTACATGGGGAAAGCCGATGAAACCCATAGCCATCAACCGTGGAGCGGTTGCAGATTCAGCAGACAAAGGTAATTCGCATCCTGTACGCTGGTTTCGGGGTGGTGGTTGTGGTCCGTGGGTGAGCGAAGCGTAACCCACGGCTAAGTGCCTCGCCTCAGTAGGCTCGGCTTCACGTCCTCGACGGACGTTCTTTGTGGGTGGTGCGACTTCTCCAAGCTATCGCAGCACTCGCTACCGCTGACACCTCATAATCAAGGTGATTGATTCATCGTGCCTGTGGAACGGGGTTATAGTCCGACGTGTTGGTTTTTGTTCTCGTAGGCTTCGGTGGCGCGGCTTTTTTCGCCCGAGTAGTTCCACACAATTTCGTCGGTGTAGGTTTCGCCGCCCGAGGTGACGGTGGCTTTGAGCACATTTTTTCCCTCGGCAAGAGTTGCCTTGTCGAACACATAATGCACGTCGGTGTATCCCTTGCGTATGCCTGTGAGCGGGGTGCCATTGAGTGTGACAGTTGGCTCGCCCACGTTGCTATACACCGTTACCGAGGTGATGCGATGTTCGCGGTCGGTGTTGCGTCGCTGGGTGAGGTAAAGCACCGGTTCGCTGCTCCAATTGGCTTTGTACCAATAGAATGAGTCCTTCTTTATCTTGCGGTCGAAAGTCATCAGCCCTTTCATGTTGCGTCCGGGCACATCGCCGCGGTTAGCCATTGGCGCCGCAAAATCGAAAGAGTTCCACAGGTAGGAAGCAATGATGTAGGGGTGCTTGGCTATGGTTGCCCACTGATATTCGTGGGTTTTGGTTTGGAAGGTCTCGGGGTAGAATTGCTTTGTCCAGTTGAGCGACTCGCCAAGGTCCTCGGTTTGGTGATAGATGTTGGCGTCGGCGCCGTATTCGGTGAGCATAAACTTTTGCCAAGGATAATCTTTTTCGAGCGCTTCAATCCACGGGTCGATGTCTTTTATTTTGCGTTCGTACCAGCCGAAGTAGCGGTTCATGCCCTGAATGTCGGCATTCTGGTTCACCGGATGCTGAGCAATGCCGTAGCCGTTCACCGAAGCCGTCATGCGGTCGGGGTCCTCGGTCTTAGCCAAGTCGTGGAGCGATGCGGTGAGCTGTGCGCAATAGTCGGTGGGGTTATACACCTCGTTGTGCAGCCCCCACACATATATGCTGGGGTGATTGAAGTTCTGGCGAATGAGTTCGCGCAACTGGCTGTGGGCGTTCTCCCACTCCTTGCCGGTGACGCGGTTGACAAACGGAATCTCGCACCAGATGACCAGCCCCAGCGAGTCGCAGCGCGAATACAGGTAGTCGCTCTGCTGATAGTGTGCAAAGCGCACGGTGGTTGCGCCCATCTCCATAATGTAAGAAAGGTCGAGGTCGTGGTCGGCATTCGACAGCGCGCTGCCTTTGCCCCAATGGTCTTGATGTCGCGTCACGCCATACATGGGATATTTCTTGCCATTCAAGAAAAAGCCTTTGCCGGCAACAGCCTCAAAACGCCGCAATCCCAGCGGCTGCACCTGCTCGTCGATGAGCGTATCGCCCGATTTCATGCGAGTGACAACCTTATATAAATAGGGGTCTTGTCTGCCTTGCCACAGATGAGGTTTGTTTATCTTGAAATCCGAGACGTAGCTTTGTGTGCCTTGCGGCGAGAGGTCGATGTTTTGCACCTGCTTAGCCACCTGTTTGCCCTCTTGAGTGAAGATTACATTCTCCAGAGTGACGTTGGCGGGCTTGAGGCTGCCGTTGTCTAACTTCACCTTCACCTTCACTTGGGCAGATGCCGCAGTGACATTGTTTTGAGTGATGTAAACGCCTGGCGAAGCGTGGTCGCCCACGGCAATGTTCACCGGCTCGGTGACAATCAGCCACACCGGGCGATATATGCCACCGTAAACGCCAAAGAGCACATGGTTCACCGGAATCACGTCGGGACGGGCTTTATTGTTGGCTTTCACAATCAGCTGGTTTTCAGCATCAAATTTCAGTGCGCCGGTGAGTTCAGCCACAAAAGCCGAATATGCACCTTTATGACTTGCCACCAGTTTGCCGTTGAGCCATACGTCGGCACACGAGCCCACGCCCTCGAAGCGCAGAAACATGCGTTTGCCTCGATACGACTCCGGCACCGAAAACGATTTGCGATAGTATGCTTCGCCTTCATAGAAATTGTTGAAAGCCGATTGCATATCAGTCGTATTCCAGGTGTGCGGAATGTTTACGTCGGTCCATTTGCCGTTCCACTGGTTGATTGCCGTGACCGTTTCGGTAGAAAACGGTCCTTTCTTGAACTGCCAACCGTCGGTGAACGCCTTCACTTCGCGCCCCATAGCCGACGGCACATTCAGCGCAACCAGCACGGCTGCAATAATCAATTTTTCAATCATACATTTCACGCGGCGTGTGAAAAAGTCACATTCAAGTGCCGCAACATTAGGCTTATTTATCATAACAAATATGTTTTTCGCAGTTTTAGTTGCAAAGATAGTGCAAGTGAGCGCAGAACAAAACAAATAACTCAGGTTTTTGATTATGTTCTGCTGAGTGCAGCCTATTTTCGCAGCTTTAGCTGCAAAGATAGCAAAAAATAATGTGTTTTGCGTAGCATTAGCTGAAATGTGGGATGGTGAAATGGCTAAGGGTTAGGGTGGAGGAGGGTTATTGTTGCTCGAGCTTCAGCAGCGCCTGCTTGATGTCGATGCCGGCAGCGTAGCCGGTGAGCGAACCGTCGGAGCCTATCACGCGGTGGCAGGGAACGAACAGCGATAGTGGGTTGCTGCCCACGGCATAGCCCACTGCTTGCGCCGAAGCACGTTTGCCGCTCTCGGCAGCTATGGCTTGCGCTATGGCGCCGTAGGTGGTGGTTTCGCCGTAGGCTATGCGCTGTAGGTGCTGCCACACAGCCATCTGCCAAGGCGTGCCTATAAGACGAAGCTTTGGCAGCCACGACGGGCGTTTGCCGGCGAAATACGCGTTGAGCCAGTTGATGGCATCGTTGATAGCAGCAGTGCGCTGCCAGCTGACTGCACGGTGGTGCAGAGTGCTTGCGTAGTGCTTCTGCCCGACGAACCATGCGCCAATCAGATGCTCGCCCTCGGCGGCAAGCACCATCTCGCCCAGTGGCGTGGCATGGCGCCAGCACTGGCAGGCTTCGGTTGTGATGTTAGTAACGGCTGTCATGTGAAACAATGCTAATTATTAATAAATCGTTCGTACGGAGCAAAATATTGCATCGCAATCGAAAAAATAATCATAGAATTAAAATTGACGCGCCGCGGTGCCCGATTGCCGATATTTGCACAATTTTCACTAACTTTGCGCAAGAGTTGGGCATATAGCCGCTGCAAAAACTCTTCTGAAGATGACACGCGAAACGGCAAGATTAGTGATACTGATTCTGCTCGGGGTAAATGCAATAGCAGCCTTGTGGCGATATGGTGGACTCGGGCGCGAGGAGGTGCCCGTGCACGACACTGTGCCCGCCGTGGAGCAGCAGCTGAAGCCCACTGCCGAGGTGTGGGAGGCCGAGCTGCCAACCAATCAGCCCGACGAACTCATAGCCATCGACAGGCAAGCGCTCTATAAAACTTTCACCGAAGGCGACAGCGGCATAAATGCTTATTATTGTGCACGTTATGTAAATCTTGAGTGGCCCGTGGCAGTTAACGGCGAGCGCAGGCTTAACGCATTGCACCGAGCCATTATCGAAGCACTGTTTGGCGAGCACACCGACAACATCTACATTGCCATCGACAACACTATTCTGCAGTCGCAGTTCCCCGAAGGGGTGAGCAGCGACTATGTTGAAACCGTAAAGTCGTTGCCGAGCCATGTGTCCATGGGGCACGCTTTTCGATCGCGACATGTGCTGCAAGTGTATCTCACTTCCGACCGCCTGATAGAGTTTCAGCTGCGCATATATCAATGCTCTGGTGCCGCAGCGGAAACCGATTTGCGTAAATATTTAGTTTACGACCGCCTGAAGGGCAATGTGCTCACGCTCGACGACATCGCAAGCGACCAAAAAGCGCTGCTGCATGCACTCAACCAGCGAATCGACCAGCTCAACCGCCGAGGTATGTGCCTCAAGCAGGCGTCGCGCATTCCGGGTTTCCGCCTCGAGCCTGAGGGTATTCATTTTGTGTTTCCGCGTTACGAGGTGGGGTATGCCGCCGACGGCGAGGTGACTGTGAAATTGCCTTATAAAAGCATCATGCCGCTGCTGACGCCCGCAATGAAGGACATTGTGAAAAACAATGCCAACTACTCACGCCCTAAAAAACATTAGTGACAATGCTCAACCACGACGAATTTACGAATCTCAAAGAATTTCTCGACAGCGAAGCCCGCCGAATAAACACCACCGACTTCATTGCCAACGACCCTGTGCAATTCCCGCGCCGGTTCGACCGCCTGCAGGACATCGAGCTGGTGTCGATATTGTGCGCAACCATAGCGTGGGGCAACCGCAAAATGATTTGCAATAATTGCCAAAAGATGCTCACCATCATGGAGAATCAGCCCTACAACTATGTGATGGACCAGGCTTTTGAGGATTTGCCCGACATGAACATACACCGCACGTTTTTTGCTAAAAACATGCGCTATATGCTGCGTGGATTTCACCGTATTTTCAAGCAATACGGTTCGTTGCATCAGTTGGCGCTGCACCACCATGTGGGCGACAGCGAAGCCCCGGCTTGGAAACTGGCTGAACTGATGCAAAACGAGTTTGCCCAAGCCAATCAGGGCGCAACCGACTCGCGCTGTCTGCCCTCGGCACTGCGCACCACGGCGCTGAAGCGCATCAACATGGCGCTGCGATGGCTCGTGCGCGACGACGGCATCGTGGACCTTGGCGTGTGGAATGCCATCAAGCCCAGCCAGCTATACATACCGCTCGACGTGCATGTGGGCGACACGGCGCGTGCTTTGGGCATGATTGAGCGCCGTGCCAACGACCGCCGTACGGTGGTTGAGCTAACCGAGATTCTGCGCCAAATGCGCCCCTCCGACCCGGTGATTTACGATTACGCCCTTTTTGGCATAGGCATCGGCGATAAGTATCTGCATCCCACCGTGGAATAAGTGAATGCCATTGGCCGCTCATCTTCCATGAATTTTTGTGATTTTTTGTCGGAATACGTTCAAAAAAATGTGCGTATAATAGGCAAATTTCACGGGAATTTAGTAAGTTTGTAGTTAATTATCAAAAATAGTGGCACACGGGCTGGTGCAACTAACAATAGCAAACTAAAACAGTCAATTCGATGGAAAAATACAATCTTACTCCCAAGGAAGAGGAGGATATGGTGAATGGAGCATACAAGGTGCTGCGCGACGGGTATCTGGCAAGCAACCACCGCAAAAAAGTGGACATCATCGACCGCGCATTTCGCTTCGCTTGCGAGGCGCACAAGGGTGTTCGCCGCCGCAGTGGCGAACCGTATATCATGCACCCCATCGAGGTGGCGCGCATTGTGAGCCAGGAAATTGGGCTTGGCTCCACGTCGATTTGCTCGGCTCTGCTCCACGATGTGGTTGAGGACACCGAATACACTGTTGAAGACATCGAGGCGCAGTTCGGCAAGAAGATTGCCGAAATAGTGTCGGGGTTGACAAAGATTTCGGGAGGCATCTTTGGCGACAAAGCATCGGCACAAGCCGAGAACTTCCGCAAGCTGCTGCTGACCATGAGCAGCGACATCCGCGTGGTGCTCATAAAGATGGCCGACCGCCTGCACAACATGCGCACATTAGGCTCGATGCTGCCCAGCAAGCAATATAAGATTGCCGGCGAAACGCTCTACATTTATGCGCCGCTGGCTCATCGCCTTGGCTTGTTTGCCATCAAAACCGAACTCGAAGACCTTAGTTTCAAATACGAGCACCCCGATGTGTATAAAAACATCCGACAGAAGATTCTCGACACCGAGCAGCAGCGCAACGACCTCTTTGAGCGCTTCTCAAAGCCAATCAAAGAGAAACTCGACATGATGGGGCTGCACTACGAGATGAAAGCTCGTGTGAAAAGCGTCTACTCGATATGGAACAAGATGGAAACCAAGCGCGTGCCGTTTGAGGAGGTTTACGACCTATATGCGGCTCGAATAGTGTTTGAGTGCCCTAACGAGGCGGATGAAAAACGCATCTGCTGGAATATCTACAGCGAAATCACCGACCTCTATCGCTTACACCCCGACCGCACCCGCGACTGGATTAGCACCCCAAAGGCAAATGGCTACCGCGCCCTGCACCTGACGGTGATGGGTCCCGACGGCAACTGGGTGGAGGTGCAGATTCGCAGCCAGCGCATGGACGAAATGGCTGAGCGCGGATTTGCTGCCCACTGGAAATATAAAATCGGCGAGGGCGAGGAGGAAAACGAGCTTGCCATTTGGCTGCAGACCATCGAGGACATCCTCAAAAATCCCGAACCAAATGCCATCGATTTTCTTGATACCATCAAGCTCAACCTGTTTGCGTCGGAGATTGTGGTGTTCACCCCTAAGGGCGAGCTAATCACGCTGCCCAACGGCGCTTCGGTGCTCGACTTGGCTTACAACCTGCACAGCGAACTGGGCAACCACTGCATTGCCGGCAAGGTGAACCACAAACTGGTGCCGCTGTCGCACAAGCTGGCAAGTGGCGACCAAGCCGAGGTGCTCACGTCGAACTCGCAGCAGCCGCAGCCCGAATGGGAGTCGTTTTTGGTGACTGCCAAGGGTAAGCAACGCCTTCATGCCGCTTTGCGTCGCGACCATCGCCATGTTGCTGAAGAAGGCGAAGCTCTTTTGCGCAAGTTCCTGCAAGAAAACAATTTGGAATATAACAACGAAACCATCACCAAGATTGTGGGCAACATGGGACTGCGCAACGGCGACGAATTGTGCTTCATGATTGGCAACAACGAGATAGCCCTTTCCGACCAGCTGCTCAAGCACGCCCGCAAGCCGAAGAACAACGGCTTGCTGTCGAAGATTTTCCGCATTGGCTCGAAGCAGAAGGACGAACCCGAAGTGATTAAATTCGAGGGGAAAATCGACCCGAAAATTGTGTATAACCTCACCAGCGTGAACGGTGTGCGAAACTATTCGCTTGCCGATTGCTGCCGTCCAATCCCCGGCGACGACGTGGTGGGATTTGTGAACCAAAACAGCATCGTGGAGGTGCATAAACTCACTTGCCCCAACATGATGCGCCTCAAGAGCAGTTTTGGAGGACGCCTGTTGCAAACCAAGTGGGAAGACCATTCAGCCAAGTTCCTTGCGTCGATTGAGGTCACCGGCATCGACCGCATGGGCATCCTGCAGGAAATTGCTTATCTGATTTCCACCACACTGTCAATCAACCTGCGCCGCCTGAACATTGCCGCCAACGACGGCGTGTTTAAGTGTGAGCTCGATGTGCTGGTGGGCGACACCAAGGTGGTGGACAACCTGTGCAAACGCATGCGCCAGGTGCAGGGCGTGAAGAATGCCGTCAGACTTAATAAGTGAACATTTTTTTAACAGCTCTCGGAAAATGGATTTCTTGAAAAAAATAAAGCGTACCACGCTACTGCAAGTGCTTTTGCTTGTTGGAGCAATAGCCATTGTGGCATTGTGCCTGCCTCACGACGACAAGTTTCACTATTCCTATCAGGTGGACAAGCCGTGGGAATATTCTTTGCTCACTGCACCGTTCGACATTCCCATCGAACTCGACACTGCCACTGCCACACATCGTCGCGACAGTGTGATTCGCAATTTTGTGAATGTCTACAAAATCAATAAAGCAGTGTCGGCATCGCAGCTGAAGATGCTGGCGCAATATTTGCAGAATGCCAAGGCATCGAGCAGCGAACGCTTGTTTTATGTGCGCATACTCAATCAGGTTTACGACCGCGGCATTGTTGACAACAACACCTACGAACGCATTCGCAGCGGCAACCTGCCATATGTGCGCCACGAAGCCGACGACCACACCATCGAAAACATCTCCACCGAGGGCTTCCTCTCGGTGCGTTCGGCTTACGAGCATCTCGATTCGCTGGCTGCCGAGCAGCATTTGCGCGAAAAATTCGCGTCGTTGCATTTGAATGCATTCCTTCAGCCAAACGTGGTGGTCGACTCGGTTCGCTCGATGGATATGCTGCGTGTGCGTCTGCAAAAAGAACTTGCGCCGGTTGGAATCATACAAAAGGGCGAGCGCATCATCGACCGTGGCAGCGTGGTTACTCCGCAGGTGGTGTCGGCTCTCGGTTATATGAAGAAGGAATACGAAGCCAACGCCAAGGGCAAGCAGGAATCGAACTATTACATTTTCAGTCGGGTGTGCATCATCACCATACTAATGCTCATGCTCTACATCTATCTTGGAGTGTTCCGCTCGCATGTGTTCTACGATATGCGCAAACTCACATTCGTGATGTCGCTGCTCACCTGCTTCACGGCGCTGTTTTTCTTAGGCATTAGCATCGACCCCGTAAAGGCGGCTTACATTATGCCGTTTGCGCTTGTGCCAATTGTGATGACCACGTTTTTCGATTCGAATTTGGCGATTGTGGTTCACATGGTGGAAGTGATGTTGGCGTCTATTGTATCCACCTATTCCACCGACCTTGTGCTCATGCAGTTTGCCATAGGCATCATCTCGGTAGCCACCATTCAGGAGATGTCGCGCCGCTCGCAGCTGGCCCGCACCGCTGTGATGGTGTTTGTTTGCTACAGCATCATCTACATTGCATTTTTTGTGATGGAAAAAGGCACCGTGAACGGCATCAGCAAATATGTGTTCTTCTATTTTGTGATTAATGCAATCTTGCTGTCGTTCAGCAATTTGCTCATTTATATGCTCGAAAAGCTGTTCGGATTCACCTCGTCGCTAACGCTGGTTGAACTCACCGACCTCAATCAGCCGCTTTTGCGTCAGCTGTCCGACCTCTGTCCGGGTACATTCCAGCACTGCATGCAAGTGGCAAACCTGGGTGCCGAGGCTGCCCACCTGATTGGCGCTAACGTGCAGCTGGTGCGTGTGGGTGCCATTTATCACGACATTGGCAAGACCAAGAGCCCGAACTTTTTCACCGAGAATCAGCGCGGCGTGAATCCGCACAACCTGCTCACACCCGAGCAAAGTGCGTCGATTGTGATTCGCCATGTGACCGACGGCCTTGAACTTGCCGACAAAGCCAAGTTGCCGCAAGCAATTAAGGACTTTATTGTGCAGCATCACGGCCATGGTTTGGCCCGATATTTCTACACTCAGGCGTGCAATCAGCACCCCGACGAAACCATCGACCCCGAACCGTTCACCTATCCTGGACCGAATCCGCAAACGCGCGAAGTGGCTATTGTGATGATGGCTGATGCCACCGAGGCGGCTTCGAAGAGCCTCACCGACCACAGCCGTGAAGCCATCACCAACTTGGTGAACAAAATCATCGACAGCCAGATTGCCAATGGCTTGCTAAAAGATGCGCCCATCAGTTTCCGCGATGTGGAGGTGATTAAGCGCACGTTCATCGACCGTCTGGGCACGTTCTATCACATGCGCGTGAAATACCCCGACCAGATTAAGCGCAAACCTGCAGAGCCGGAGCCCGCCGAGGCCAAGCCGTCGGAGTCCGCTGAGGCCAGTCCGTCGAAACCGGAACCTGCCGAAGCCAAGCCTGTCGAAGCGGCTACTGAGGCAAAAACTGCCGACGAGGGCAAGGTTTAAAATGAGTTGTTTTTCTTAATTAATTATAAATTTTCTATCACCAATTTTTGCAGAATGCACACAGTAATTCTAAGCTCAAGCGTTACTCTCTCCGCTCACCAATTTGTTGTGCTGCTCATTGTGGGACTGATAGGGCTTGCGCTCACGCTCGTGTTGTTGTTCAAGCCTCGATATCCTGCTGCAGTTCCAGCCTATGCGTCGTTGTTGGCGTTGCATGCAAGCACATATATCTATCTCACTACCAGCACTTTGGTGTTTTGGGGCTGCGCAGCTTTGCTGGTTGCGCTGCTGCACATGCTCTTGCCCAAAGGCGAGCCGGCGGCATCGCGAGCCTCGAACCTTTACGTTGGGCTTGGCGCTTTGGCTGGTTTGGCTGTGGGCACTGCCGTTAGCGCACGAATTGTGATTTTGGGCGTGATTCTTGGCACCTTTTTGGGGCTGTTTGCCTATTCGCGAACACCAAAAGGCAGTTGGCTGAAATTTCCTACTTTCACTTTTATTCAGTACTTTTGTGCAAAGGGTTTGCCGGCAATAGTGGCTGTAGCAATCGTGGGCATTGCCATCGAAGGCTTTTTGGTTCGTTAGCCAGCTGATTGCCGTTGAGGTGCAAGCCGCATTAACGAAAAAAGGTTTTTGAATATAATGAGAATGAGATATTTTTTATTCACTGTAATAGCAACAATTTTGGTGGCGCTCTCTTTGCCATCAGTGGCGCAGAAGTTCGAAATCAAGACAGTGAATTTCGACAGCATACGCATCGAAACTCAAAATCCGTCGTCGAAGTACTTCTTCCCGAAGCTGATGAAAGGTTTTCAGAGCAACGACACCACCATGACGTTCGACCAATACCGTCATTTCTATTACGGATATGTTTTTCAGGAGGACTACAATCCGTTCCGCGAGTCGCCGTTCACCGACATGATTGAGTCGCTCTACTACAAGAAGGAATTCACTCGTGCCGAGTGCGACACTATTGAAAAATATGCCGAGCTATCGCTCAACGACAACATTTTCGACCTCCAGCAAATGGAGTTCTACATTTTCGCGCTCAAGCAGAAAAAGAAATATGCTCGCGCAGCCATTCGCCAATATCGGCTCAACCACATTATTGCCGCCATTCTGTCGAGCGGCAACGGCACTGCCGAAAATCCGTGGGTGGTGACATCGGCAACTCACGAGTATTACATACTTAACAAGCTCGGTTATGTGGCTGTTGAGCACAAATCGTTGCCCAATAACATCGACTTCATTGCCGTGAAGAAGAAAAACGAAAAGTCGCCCGAAGGATTCTACTTCGATGCTTCGAAAATTATGGAGGTGGCTGACGTGAAATTTGTGGAATGAAGCCGGCTTATTGCCCACGCAACCTCTCATGGCACATTGCCAATGCAAACCCCAATTTCTCAACAAAAAAATGAATATCGACGACATTCGCAACATACGCATTGAGGATTTCGACTATCCTCTGCCCGACGAACGCATTGCCAAGCATCCTTTGCCCGACCGCGACCGCTGCAAGCTGCTGCTATATGCTGGCGGCGACATCTCCACGCATCAGTTCTGCGACGTGCCGGCGCTGCTGCCCGAGCACAGCATGCTCATCTACAACAACACTAAGGTGATTAATGCCCGCCTGCGATTCCGCAAAGCCGGCGGCGGTGCCACCATCGAGGTGTTTTGCCTCGAACCGGTTGCGCCCGTCGACTATGCCCAGATTTTCCAGACCACCCACACCTGCACTTGGCTGTGCCTTGTGGGCAACTCCAAACGCTGGAAAAGCGGCGACCTTGAGCAGGTTATCACTATCGACGGCGAGCAGGTGACGCTCAGCGCCACGCGTGGCGAACGCCGTGGCAATGCATTCCTCATTACATTCACTTGGGACAGAAACGATGTCACCTTTGCGTCGGTGCTCGAAGCGGTGGGCGAGATTCCCATTCCGCCGTATCTCAACCGCAGCACCGAACCCGGCGACAGCACCGATTATCAGACCGTGTATTCGCACATCAAGGGCAGCGTGGCAGCACCTACAGCCGGGCTGCACTTCACCGAGGCTGTGCTTGCCGACTGCGACCACCGCGGCATTGAGCGTCGCGAACTCACGCTGCACGTTGGCGCCGGCACTTTCCAACCGGTGAAGAGCGACACCATCGGCGGCCACGACATGCACACCGAGTTTATTTCGGTGCCGAAGCAGCTGATTGTTGACATCATCAACACCGAGCGACCCATCATTGCCGTGGGCACCACCAGTGTGCGCACGCTCGAGAGCCTATATTACATCGGGCTAACTTTGCTGCGCAACCCCGACGCCACCGAAGCCGACCTGTGCGTGGGGCAGTGGATGCCTTACACCGAGGGCAGTCCCGTTGCCACCCGCGATGCCCTGCAAGCCATTGTCGACTACCTCGACCGTCACGGCATTGACACCTACATTGGCTCTACGCAAATCATGATTGCACCGTCGTTTGAGTTCCACGTCATCAGCGGCATAATCACCAACTTCCATCAGCCGCAATCTACGCTGCTGCTGCTTGTGTCGGCGTTTGTGGGCGGCGACCGTTGGCGCGACATCTATCGCTATGCTCTCGATGGCGGCTACCGTTTCCTCAGCTATGGCGACGGCTCGCTGCTGCTGCGTTAAAGTCCGGAATTAAATAATTAACCTAATAATACAACCAAAAGCAATGAAAAGAAATTTATTACTGTTTGTAGCAATCATGGCATGTGCCATCGGAGCATCGGCGCAAGGCCTCAAGAAAGTTTACGACGAAACCATCAACACCAAGACTCAAATCGATTCGGCGCTTGCCGATGCTGCCAGCCAAAATAAGTTTGTAATCTGCCAAGTGGGCGGCAACTGGTGCCCGTGGTGCCTGCGGTTTGCGCAGTTCATTGTCGACGATGCCGAGATTGCAAGCCTCATTGAGAAGAATTTTGTGTATATCCACGTCAACTATTCGCGCAGCGACAAGAGCGAAGCCACCGCAGAAACAATGAAGCGCCTTGGCAGCCCGCAACGATTCGGGTTCCCGGTGTTTGTGGTGCTCGATGCAAAAGGTGAAGTGCTGCACATACAGGACAGCAGTTTCTTGGAAAGCGGAAATAACTACGACCGCGAAAAGGTGTTGCGCTTCATGCGATGCTGGACGCCTCAGGCGCTCGGCTTGAAATAAACTGAAATAGAGAAAGATGGTATTAGAAGTCGAACGACAGTTGGCCGTCGTTCTTTTTTCGTGCCGAGGCATAGAAGCTCAAGGCTTGGTTGACGTAAACCGACATCACTTTTTGCTTCTCGATGTCGCGCCAGTTTTCTTCGGTGATGTTCACGGTGATAGAGCGATAGGCTTTGCTTAGCCGTCGCACCTGTTTGCTGTTGCCCAATCGCTTCACCCACTTCGACACTGTGCTGCCGCTAACGCCCAGCGTGAGCGAGATGCTGCGTATGGTTTCGCCGCGCTGATACATTTCCAACGCTTGATATCGCAACGAATTTGGTTTGGCTTTCATAGCTGAAAAAACTTTTAGGTTAATGTGGGGCTTTGCAAGCCTTGTTGCGCGGCATAGGCTCTGCCGGCGAGAGGTTTTTATGGAAAACAGCAACCGTGCAGAGCGCGTCAGCCATCGACGGTTGCTGTTAAAAATTAGTTTTTCGTTTTTAATGAATTGGCGTAACGCTTACTTTTTGTCGCACTTCTTGGTGCACTTTGCAGCTGCCTTGTCGCATTTCTTCTCGCACTTTGCAGCTGCCTTCTCGCACTTCTTGGTGCACTTGCCTTGCTTGCACTTGCTGTCGCACTTCTTTTCGCACTTTGCAGCTGCTTTATCGCACTTCTTGGTGCACTTTGCAGCTGCTTTATCGCACTTCTTGGCTGCAACACATTCTTTCTTTTGTCCGCAACATGCACCCGTGGCTGATTGAGCAACGCATACGCTTGAGCATAATGCAAACACGCATGCCAATACTAAAATTTTAATCTGTTTCATCTTTTTCTACTTTGTTAAATAAGAAAATGGGTCGTAATTGATTAATGTGAGGCGAAATATTCGCCATATCACATACGCAAAAATAACTATTTTCCTATGGTTCTACAAACAGTATGGCGGCTGTAATTGCAAAAAATTGTTATAATCGCAGCCCTCAAAGCCTTCTTGGCTCAAAAATTGACATCAGAAGCTTTTTTTCATCGAAAAAAACAGTAAATTTGCCATACAACAAACGCTTATTTAGCAAACAAAACTATTGGAAACAATGAAAAAATATCTCACAATCATAGCCATGGCACTCATGTTGTGCCTGTCGGGCTGCGCCACCAAAGGCTCTGCCATCAGCGACCTGCGCAATCTGCGCAACGACATTGTTGATTACGGCTATCGATACGACGTAGACGATTGGCGCAACGCTGCCTCACGCTATCAGAAAATCGACGAAAAACTCAAGAAATATGCCAACGACTACACCTACGAAGAAAGTCGCGAGATAGGCCGACTGAAAGGCGAATGTGTGGCAGGCTTTGCCAAAGGTGTTAGCCAAAACGTGGGCGACAAAGTGGGCAATCTGCGAGGATTCATCGAAGGCATTGTCGATGGGTTTGGCGACGCCTTCAAGCAAGGCAAATAGCCGCGAAGCCGTAGCAACCGTCACCGCCCGCCATAGCGCCTGCAATATGCCTACCTCCATGTCAAACGCCGCATCCCTCGAGCCCCACATCAGCGAAGAATGGCAGACACTGCTCGATGCCAATCTTGCCGATGTGTTCCGCTTTGTTTCGTTTAATGCAGCCGAGGCATACGGTCCGCACAGTCATCAGCGCATCGAAATCAATTTTGTGAAGCGAGGCACTTGCAAGCTGCTGCTCGAAGCCGGCAGCGAAGTGCAATTCCGCGAAGGCGAGATGATGATAATCACGCCCAACGTGCACCACCGCTTTGTGGCTGGCGACAGCGGGTGCATGCTCATGCAGCTTGAGTTCCGCAGCCAAATGCTCTCGGCGTTGGGCGTGACAGCCAATTTGTCGTCGTGGCTTAACGACTACGATTTTCTGGTCAACAACCATGCTCCAGTGATAAAGATTGTGGGCAATGCACAGATTGAGCGCACAGTGCTGCTCATCATACAGGAGTTGGAGCACAAAGCACAGCATTATAGGCAAATGGTGATTATGCACTATTCCGAACTGCTGATTCTTCTCAAGCGATTCATCAGCAACCCGTTTCTGGGCATTTCAGGCAACGAGTTGCTTCGCAATGCCATCGACTTTATGCGAACCCATTATAGCGAGCCGGTGAACATAAGCGATGTGGCTCGCCATTGCGGCACCGGCGAACGAAACCTTCGCCGATTGTTTGCAAAGCACCTTGGCAAATCGCCGCTGGCTTACCTCAATCAGTTGCGCATCGCAGCTGCCATCGATTTGCTTTACAACGCCAACCTTTCGGTGAAAGAGGTTTGCTATCGGTGCGGATTTCAGTCGCCGCAGTATTTTTCGCGTCTCTATAGGCATTACACCGGCAAGTCGCCCCACAAGTGATTGCATTCACGCCTTTATACTGTTCCGTTTTGTTACCTTTAAGCTTTAAATTGTTCCGTTTTGTGTGCAATATCCCTCGTTATATGTTTGTTTTTGATGAGCCATATTGTGTAAATTTGCAATACAAACCAAACCGAAATTTCATAAAAACGACAAATAACAAGAGATATGTTAAGATTTGCATTTATAATCAATTTGTTGCTCTTTATAGTTGCATCGGGCAGTGCAAACAATAAGGAGTGGGCAGGGAATTTCTATGCCAAACCCGAAATGGTGGCAGGAGTGAATAAGCCTTCAATGAGCCTGAACGGCAAATGGCAGTTCCGTTTCGACAGCAAAAGCAAATGGACCACAATTGAGGTTCCCGGCGAAGCAGTGATGCAAGGCTACGGCATCAAGCACGACACGCCGTTTTTCTATAAACGCACGTTTGTTGTTCCAAAAGATTATTCAAACAAGACTGTGATTCTGCGTTTCGATGGCGTTTACGGCCATGCAATACTATATGTCAACGGCAAGAAGGTGCGTGAACATCACGGCGGTTTCACGCGTTGGGAGGCTGATGTAACACATCTGGTTAAGGCAGGCAAGAGCAACAGCGTGATGCTTGAGGTGGAGGACCGCCTCGACGACATCTCCTATGCTTCGGGCTATGCCCACCATCCCATTGGCGGCATTCTGCGCGACGTCACTGTGTTTGCTTTGCCAAAAGCACACATCAACAATGTGAAAATCGACGCTTCGCTCGACTCGCTCTATTGCAACGGCGAACTGAAACTGCAAGGCAACTGTGTGGGCGCCGACGGCAGCACCCTGCACTTGCAGCTGTGCGATGCCAAAGGCAACTGCGTGGCAAGCAAAACGGCAACGCTGAGCAGTGGCAACGTGGTTTGCACGATGCCAGTGGCTAATCCTGCCAAGTGGGATGCCGAACATCCCAACCTTTACACGCTAAAGGTGAGCGTGGCTGACGCCAATGGCATCACTATGCAGTTTGTCCGCAAGGTGGGTTTCCGCACAATCAAGGTAGTGGGCAGCAGACTTATGGTAAACGGCAATCCGGTGAAACTGCGCGGAGCATGCCGCCACGACATTCATCCCACACTGGGACGCACCGTCACTCGCCAACTCGATAGCCTTGACGTGATGCTGTTCAAGCAGTCGAACATGAACTTTGTGCGCACCTCGCACTATCCGCCAAGCGAGAATTTCATTGAATTTTGCGACCGCTACGGCATATATGTTGAATGTGAGTCGGCAGTGTGCTTTGTCAACACTCACCGCCAACGCAACTATGCTCCGGCAGCCTCGAGCAACGACCCGGCATTCGAGCATAAATATCTGAGCCAAGTGCACGAAATGGTGAGCTACTTCCAGCATCATCCGGCTGTGCTGATATGGAGCATCGGCAACGAGAGCGACTATGGCAGCAATTTCAAGGCAAGCTACGACTATATCAAGCAAACCGATGCCACCCGTCCGGTGATTTACTCCTATCCAGGATTGGCACAGAAAAACGGCGAAAAAATCTACGATATACTGAGCATGCACTATCCCGGAGTTGAGGGCAATATGGAGCAATATGGCATGAGCACCCGCGCTTTTCAGGGTCACGGAATACCTGCGCTCTTCGACGAGTGGGCGCACCCGGCTTGCTACACCTATGCCACGCTGCGCAACGACCCTAACATACGCGAATTTTGGGGCAAGTCGCTCGACTTGATGTGGCAGGGTGTGTTCAATTCGCCTGGCGCTTTGGGTGGCGCTATTTGGGGATATATCGACGAAACATTTGCAGTGCCTCAGCTCAAGGCAGGCGATGCATTCTGGAAAGAATTTGCCCGTACAGCCAAGCCCGAAGGATTCCGCGGCGACTGCGTAGGTTACGGCGAATGGGGCATTGTGGACGTTTGGCGCCGTGATAAGCCCGAATTCTGGGCTACGAAGAAAGCCTACACCCCGGTGAAACTGCTTGGCACTCACATTGCCGACTTTGCGGCAGGGCAGAACCTCACGCTTGAGGTGATGAACCGTTTCGACCACACTTGCTTGAACGAAGTGCGCGCCACCTACACCTACAAGGGCAAAAAAGGCGCTGCTGCCATGCAGCCTGTTAAGCCTCATCGCAAGGGCGTGGTGACCATTCCGGCTCAGGCTTGGCTGCAAGGCGACTCGCTGACGCTGGAGTTCTTTACACCCGACGGCATTATGGTTGACTCGTATGTTGTCACCATCGGCGATGCCAAAATCAACTATCCCACAGGTGTGACTCCCGGTGGACTCGATGTGCTCAACACTGCCGAAAGCATCACGGTGAACGGCAATGGCTTTAGCGTGCCATTCAGCAAGTCGACGGGACTGATTACTAATGCCACTGTGCAAGGCAAAACGGCAATTCAATGCGGACCGCAGCTCAACGTGTATGTCAACTACAACCACTTGTCGGGACCCGAAGTGCGTTCGATTGCCGACCATCTGCTGCTCGACACCTCGTCGTGGCGCCTCGTGTCAATCAACAGCACAAAAGGTGCTAATGGAGTGACAGTTGCGGTGAAAGGCACTTACAGCGATGTGGCAGTTAGCCTCAATTACCTTATCACACCTGCCGGTGAAATCTCAATCGATTACTCGGCTGAGGGCTTGCCAAACGGGTATATTCGCGAATACGGATTGTGCTTCGAACTGCCCGAAACCACCTCGTGGATGCAGTGGCAGCGCCGCGGCTATTGGGACAGCTATCCCGAGCACTCAATGTCGGGCAACACGGGTGCTGCCGACATCTATCGTTCGAACCAAAGCGCCTACGGCAAGGAGCCAAGCCAGCCATGGGCTTACGACACCCACAACTATTATTATTGGAGCGATGCCGGTGCCAACTGCACTAAGCCGCTCACCAATATGGCAAAGTCGATGAAAGAAAATGTGCACTTCTATTCGCTGGGTAGCGACAAACAGGCGCGGTTGCTTTCGGTGGTGTCGAAAGATGCCTCGGTGGCTTGCCGCCTGAATAAAACCGACGACAACCGTTTGCAACTGATTGTCGACAGCAAATGGGACTATCCTGAAATTGGATGGGGCGACTATTGCAAGATGCAAGAAGCAGTGCCTTATCACGGGTTCATAAAACTGATATTACAATAACCTAAACAGCAATATCAAACAACGATTTATAGTCATGCAGTGATGCAGTGCTAAATATTAAATAAGCCAACTATTTGGATGAAACTGAGGTTGCGGCGTTGATTTTTTTCGCGCCGCAGCCTCATTTTCTTTTCTGACCTATCAATCGCAAGTCGATGGCTTTTGCGATAGTGTTTTGGGTGAAATAACGCAATGTTCTAAATGCCGTTTACCACGAAGTTTCGGATAATGCAATCGGTGAATTTGCCTTTGGCAACGCGCAGCCGCAATGTGTGGCGAGTGGGCTCGAGTTCGGTTGCAAACATATACACCCAAGGCAGATGTACGAAATTGCTCCATTCGGTGTGGGTGTTGACTGTCTTGTAGGGAGCTCCGTCGATGCTATATTCCAGCACGCAGGCATTTGGACCGCATACGCAAAAAATGCCAATGCCGCGACCTTCAAAGTCGATAGCGAGTGAAGCATCGGCAGAGTGGGCAACCAGCATGGGCACGTGCACAAAACCGGCACGTTGCTCTACAGCGTCTGATGGCGTCCAGTCTTCCTCGATGCGCCATCCTTTTAGCTGCTTGGCTTTGGTGATGTCGAGGAATCGGCCTTTTTCGTAGCAGAAGGGGTCGAGTGGGGTGGCAGGCATGGAGTGGCTTGTTCGCTCGAAGCTTGTCACATCGCCGCTCCATTGCATGTCGAGGAGCCTATTGATGGCTGCGGCATATACTTTATGGCCGTTCCACGAAGGGTGAGTGCCACCGAAATAGTTCCAATCGAATTCGCCTTTGCGCATACGGCAAGCCACTTCGGCAGCAAGGTTGATTGACGCAATTGAATAGTGGTTGGCAACGCGTTCGTGATTCATAATCAC
Organism: Muribaculaceae bacterium; assembly: GCA_051871555.1. GTDB lineage: Bacteria > Bacteroidota > Bacteroidia > Bacteroidales > Muribaculaceae > SFTJ01. The sequence continues at coordinate 26,666 of JBJECZ010000051.1, forward strand.
ATCGGGCATCACGCCGCCATCGAGCATGGCTATGAAAGGGTCGTATATGAAGTGCATCATCACAATGTCCATGTTTGGCGAGGCGGTGAGAGCATGGCGCACAATGCCTTCCATGCCGCGGGTTTGTTCGATATAGTTGAAATGGTTGCAGTCGTCGTTTACGGCAGCTTCAATAAACAGCAGGTCGGGAGCGCCTTTATCGAGCACGTCGTGTTGGAGGCGGAATGCGTGAGGTGTGGTGCCTGTCGACGATATTCCGGCATCAATAAAAGTGAATTGTGTGTGCGGAAACCGTTGCTTAAGGTCCTCCTTAATCATGTCGCGCCAGCCTCGCATCTCGGTGATTGAGCCGCCCAAAAAAGCCACGCAGCCGCGGCGTTCTTTCTCAAATTTCAGATAGGAGTTGTGCAGTGAGCCTCGTTGATTAATCACCTGCAATTGCTGATAATCGGGCTGATTGCGAACAATGAAGTCGACTACCGGTTCGGGGTTGTCGAGGCTGTGAGGATGATGGTCGCAGCCGGGCTTTACTATTAGCTCAACTAATCCACCGAGGTTGCGATAGCGTTCAGCCACAATGCTCATATTGTCGGTAAATGGTACAACCTTGTCGCTATCGCCGCAAACTGCAATAATGGGTATGCCGGCATCGGCAATGGGTTTTAAGTGGTCGATGGGATTGCCTTTGAATTTGTCAGCCTCTTTGTCGGTAATTTGCCATTCGGTGAGGAAGTCGTTCCACAACTGTGCATCTTTGCGTCCGGGCCAGCTGAAAATGTTGCACACCGGAGCGTCGACATATATGCAAGCCACTTTGTCGGTGTTTTGCGCAGCCCAGTTGAATGCCAACAATCCGCCGCGGCTGAATCCCTCGAGGGTCACTTTTGGCGACAGGTGATGGTTGCGGCACATGGCGTTGTAGAATTCGGTGCCCAACTTCACTGCACGCGGGCTGCCATAGAGGTGGGTTAAATCGTAGTAAACCACATGAAAACCGCGCTCAAGTAGCGCCTTGTCAACCGACGGGAATGCGCCGAAGAACGCCGGACGCCATATCCAAGGATTGCCGTAGGCTGCCTTGTGCGGCACTGCCACTATGGCTTGGCGCTTGTTGAAGATGAAGTCGTAGCGGTCAAATCCTTCCCATGTCGATTTGTCGCCTGGGAAAGGCTGATGGTTGCTGGCTGTGATTGTTGTATTTGTTTGTTGCGCTTGTTGCGCCGAGATGCTGAAGCATACGGCAATACATAAAATTATAGTTAGAAATTTTGCCATTCTGTAGTGATTAGTTTGGATTATGTAAGTTTATTACAAATGTAAAGAAATTATCGGAAGTGGGCAACAACTTAGGTGATTGTTGCTCCAATTTTTGTGCTTTTTTCGGGGTGAGGAAGCTGCGATTTGTGCGATGCTTAGTGTAGGCTTTTGCACGGTTTTTCTTGGCGTTTTAGGCGTAAATACGACGATATGTGCGAGTTACGGGATAGAAAATAATGTTAAAAATTGTAATTTTTTCAATTTTTGCTTTGGCGGTTGAGTGTGGCGTTTGGTGCGAGCTATTGTGGGCGAGAGGTGCTTGAGCGCGTGTTTTGGGGCTGAAAACGAGCCGCCGAAGGGCAGCGCGGCAAATGTTACTAAACCTTTAACGGCTTTTGCAGAGAGCCAATCATTCTATATCTTTGCAATACGACAAAACTAAACGCATGACAACGAAGCTTAACATAACGCGATTGGCAATCATGGCAATAGCCGTGATTTTTGCTGTATCGGTGGCATCGGCGCAAGAGCTTGCCAGCCGCAAGCGCGGCACGGTGCGCGAGCAGATGCAGCAGTCGCAGCTTTGTGATGACGACTACGAGCAAATCAGTCAGTTGCTCGACTATGCTTCGCAGTTCAAGGGCACACGCTATCGCAGCGGCAGCTCAAGCCCTAAGGGTTTCGACTGCTCAGGCTTCACAAGTTTTGTTTTCAAGAAATTCGGTTACGACCTTAACCGCTCGTCGAGTTCTCAGGTGAACAACGGCACTCCGGTGGCTAAGAACGAGCTTCAGCCCGGCGACTTGGTGTTCTTCAACGGTCGTGCAGTGGGCAAGCGCGTGGGACATGTGGGCATTGTCACCGAAGTGAAGGACAATGGAACATTCGAGTTCATTCATTCGAGCAACAGCCGCGGCGTGGTGGTAAGCTCCAGCGAGGAGCCGTATTACAAGCGTCGCTATGTGGGTGCTAACCGCGTGATTGACTCATCGACTAAGAATAAGATTAAGAAATAAAAAATACTCTTTCGGTATACTATAAAAATTGTTTTCATAAAAATTATAAAGATTGGCCTCGATGTGATTTCGAAGCCAATTTTGTTTTATGCCTCAGAGCAAAGTTTGGGGCAGATGGTGTTAATTGAAGTTAATATGCTATTTGTCAACAGCTTGGCAGTGAGCAATGCAAACCTCGAAGTAAGTAGCCCACCCGTGGGTGCCGTATTTCGCCGTTGGCTACTACTGCTTAAATTTGCAGTGTAAAAAAGCAAAAAACAGAACTACAATGAGCGAAATTAAACTGACAAAGAGCACCGACGGATATGCCGTTGCAAGCGTAGGAAACCTGAGTGAATTCACAGGCAAGGCATTTGTGAAGGACGTGATTGGCAGCACCGGCATTGAGATGTCGGTAACCACAATGGCGGCAAGCGAGGCTGTGCCGTTCTTTCATCGCCACAAGTTGAATGAGGAAGTGTATGTTGTGGTTAGCGGCGAAGGCGTGATGATGCTTGGCAGCGACGACGTGGCTGTTGCTGCCGGAAGCATAGTGCTTGTTAAGCCAGCCACCGCCAGATGTGTGAAAAACACCGGCAGCCAGCCGCTGGTGATGCTGTGCATTCAAGCCAAAGCCGGTTCGCTTGAAGGCTACACCGCCACCGATGGCGAATTGTGCGAACGATAACCTGCGCACGCAGTGATTTATTCGGAGGCATGCAATTATTGCAGCATGTTCTCCGTTTTTTTCATAGAATATAATCAAAATGTTGTTATGTCAACACTTCCCATCCAAGACCCCATATTTCCGCAATGCCCGGTGCGCAACATCATAGCGCGAGTGGCTGACAAATGGTCGTTGCTGGTGATGCACACGTTGCTGCACGCCGATGAACCAATGCGCTTCTCGGCGCTGAGCCGTGCCATCCCCGACGTGTCGCAAAAGGTGCTTACGCAGACCTTGCGGCGGCTTGAAGACGATGGATTTGTTGAGCGGACGGTGTTTGCCGAGGTGCCGCCGCGGGTGCAATATGCCCTGAGCACGCGAGGCGAGTCGTTCATGGATGCCTGTCGCCCGATGGTGGAATGGGCATCGCTGCATATGGCTGAAATTGTTGAGCATCGCCATAAGCGCAAGAGAAAAGCTGAATAATTGTTTTGTTCTGCGCTCGGGTTGCGCAATCGTTGCATAAAAGTCTGATTGTTACGTATTTGCCTGATACACAAATAGCAAATGCTATGGTAGAAAGTTGGTGGCAACTATTTGACGACTTAAGAATTGCATCAATCTTATGCATTCTTCTTCTTCTTGTCAAACAACTTAGATAGAAAAGCAGCCAATCTTCTTGGTTTAGCAAAGGGGTTGGCTACTTTTTAGTTATAATTCCGAATCATAGTCATAAATAGTTATAAATAGTCGTATTTTAGTCATAATTTATGGATTATGACTTCAAAAACCATGTTCGACCTTTGGGATGAATCAATCCAATCTCTTTCATTTCAGAAAGGATATTGCCAATCATGCGTTCTTGCTGCTCTTGTGTCTTATTCTGTGGCAATACCTCTTTTAGATAATCAAAAATACCATCACGCTTTGCCCCTAGAGAACCCGCATTCTGCAAATATTGTATAATCATTTGTTGAATCTTTGCCTTATCAAGCCCCTTGTTTCGAGTGTATTCCGGTAATTGGCGAGTCTTTTTGGCAACATCAATTGAAATATGGTAATCTGTTATGTCTCCTTCTAACAATCCTTTTTCCATTAGAGAAACCACATTGTTCTCAGAAATACGATGTCCCTTTTGTACGGCATCCAATAAGATGCAATCCTCCAAGGTCAAAGAATTGTTCTCTTTCAGCAACTTGGTGTACGTTTCATTGATAGTATTACCATATATCTTCACACCGACTTCATTATTCAATGTATCTATTTCATAATCAGGCATTGGAAAATGACGACGCCATTGTTCGTTAAACATCTTCTTGATTCCGCGGCTGACCGTGTCAATCATGTTGAAATTAACCATTGCACGACAAAGACACTCATTCCTAAAATGTCGCTGTGGCCCTTTTGTTGCCAATGCCTTTTGCAAAGTGCCGGGGATGAAGCTACCTCCGTTTTCATAATATAAATAACCTGGATTCTCTACGAAGTTGATTCGTTGCTGGAGTGTATAATCTTGGTGAGCAATGGCATTATGGAGTGCTTCACGAATCGTGTAGTCATCATATTGCTTCATTGTATTTGGGAATAATGTGCCTCCAGGTAATTCCCTCATTGTCAAATTACGTATTTTGCCTAAGATTTGATCCACAGTTAAAATGAATGGAGCTGTAAAATGTTCGTAATCCACGACCTCTTGATGTTCATTACGCAACGTCCATGTCACTTCAACTACAGCAGGACGAAGTTTAAACACAGATATAGGTTTACCCAGAAGAATGATAGCTGCACGTGTCAGTTTGCCGTCAATCATAATACCGCTATTGCAAAGCAAATCTTCAACTGACCATGCATCTATTTCTTCTGGTGGTATTTTTGAAGCATGAACTTTCTTAAACATCACACGAGCCTTGGCTATTGCCAGTTCATCAAGGTCGGCCAGCGTGGCGTTTGATACAATCTCTGCAGACCAATCCTTTGCTTCAAATATTGGTTCTTCAAGAATGGCGGAAAGCCTTTCTTGTGTCATTTCTACTAACGAATCTTCTACACGTTGCCATGCTTTTCTGTGAGCATACACAGGACGACGAGGCAAATGTTTAGGAATATGAATTACCCATACAACCTTTTGTGTGTCTTCCGTTATATATTCACTGATGTCCAAACCTTCTGAAGAAAGATTGGTACAATGCTCAACTAACTTCCAAACAGCAGATTGTGCATTCAGGTTAAACTTTGTAAGGTCTGTACCCATAATTTCCAAAGTCTTATCCCGCACTCCAATTACAAGATGGCCACCCTCCATATTTGCAATAGCTGACACATATGAGATGACATCGTTTTTCTCATCTCCTGCAAACGAGTTTTTCAAATTCTTCATCTCTTTCCATTCACAACAGGCGTTTTCTTGTGGAAATTCTAGAAGCAAGTATTGTTGAAGCTCTTTTGAAGTCATAGTCTTAGTGAAATAATCAATGTATTGAACTTAACGCAAAGATATTTATTTAATTGAGAACATAAGAATATTTGTTCAAGAAAATTTCACATCTCTGCAAATGTCACGGTATTGAAATGATAGGCTCGTAGAATGCAGTAATGTTTTTCAAGAGGCAAAGTAACGGTATAGTAAGATACTCTGTCATCGTTATACTAATTGGCTTTTTTGGTGACACTGCAGCATCTCAGTAGACATTGTTAATTTGCCAACAGACAACATTCTTTCCATATTTCGCATTCACATTCGTTTCTTGCTCAATCGTTGCGGCTAAAGCCGCGAAAATAGGCTGCCTCTCGGCATAACAAAATCAAAAACCTGCGGTGTTTGTTTTGTTCTGCGCTCGGGTTGCTCAATCGTTGCGTAACCGCGAAAATAGGCTGCCCCTCGGCATAACAAAATCAAAAACCTGCGGTGTTTGTTTTGTTCTGCGCTCGGGTTGCACTATCTTTGCACTATATTTCGCAAAATCATGAGAATAGATATACTTACGGTGATGCCCGAGATGCTCGACTCGCCGCTCAACTGCTCGATACTGAAACGTGCACAGGACAAAGGTCTTGTGGAGATTGTGGTGCACAATCTGCGCGACTATTCGCTGAACAAACATCGCAAAGTGGACGATTATCCCTTTGGCGGCGAGGCTGGAATGGTGATGCAGATTGAGCCGGTGGACCGTTGCATCAGCGCTTTGCAGCAACAGCGTGCCTACGACGACATTATTTTCACCACGCCCGACGGCGAGCAGTTTTCGCAGCCCATTGCCAACCAGCTGTCGCTGGCTGAAAACCTGATGATTCTTTGCGGGCACTACAAGGGCGTCGATTATCGCATTCGCGAGCATTTTGTCACTCGCGAGCTGTCGATTGGCGACTATGTGCTCACCGGCGGCGAAATTCCGGCGGCGGTGATTGCCGATGCTGTGGTGCGCCTTATTCCCGGCGCCATTGGCGACGAGCAAAGCGCTTTGAGCGACTCGTTTCAAGACAATCTGCTGGCGCCGCCTGTCTACACTCGTCCTGCCGAGTATCGCGGCTGGCGCGTGCCCGACGTGCTGCTTTCGGGCAATCAGGCTAAAATCGACGAGTGGAAGCACAATCAAAGCATTGAGCGCACCATGAGGCTGCGCCCCGACTTGCTCGCCGACGATTGAATGCATCTTTTTGTTTAACGAAAAAAATAGACGAATAATGAGCAAATTAGGTAACGATTGGAAAGGATTGCGACCAAAATGGGTGCCATCGTGGGTGAGCTTCACCTTCGTGGCGTTTGTGATTTTCATTGTCGTGATGATGTTCTACGGCGAATCGAGCTATGTGAAATCGAACCATTACACCTCGGAAATCAACAAATTAAAAGAGGAAATACAGCAGAACAGCGATTCAGCACGTTTCTACAATGACAAGGTGAACGAGCTGAACACCGACAAAGAAAGCCTTGAGCGCATTGCCCGCGAGAAATACGGCATGAAGCGCCACAACGAAGACGTTTACACTACCGACATTCCATAACAAACAAATACTCAATAATTTTAAAGGATGAAGAATATCAACAAGCAACTCATTGTCAAGATACAGAATGTTTGCCTTGCCGTGGCAATGCTCATGCTGCTGGTGGCGGCGGCGTTTCCGTTGCTGGGCATCATGAAGGAAGAAATGATGCTGATGCGTTACATATATGCTGCCGGTGCTGCGCTTGCCCTTGTGGTGCGCGCAACGCAGGTTTATGAGGGCAAAAATTTCAGAGTGAAGCGCTTGCACGGGCTCGAACGCATGTCGGCGCTGCTCTATTGCGTGTCGGCATTCCTTTTGTTCAACTATGGCAACGAGTGGGGTGGAACCGACTGGATTGCTTTCTTGCTTGCCGGCGCATTGGTGCAGATATATGCCTCGTATATGATTGGCCGCGAAGAAAAGAAAGACGCCGACGCCAAGCCTGAATGAGCGCTGCGTTGGCTGCTGCCGATTGGCGGAGAAAATGCTGCGGCAATGACGGGGTTCGTGTGCAAAATTTGGCGGGTGCTGGCTTTTTTAGCCTCAATATCGTCTAAAAAGAGCCATATTAGCTTGTTTGTTTAGCAAAAAACATTTAAAATGCCCATAATCAGACCAAGTTTTACTAACTTTGCACTTTGAATGTATGCTCGGCACAGCTCTGCCTGATGAGTTTAGTGCAGTCATGTTCCGAATAAAGCTCATTCAAGCTAATTTATCACCCTACAAGAGAGAACAAACATTGAAAATGAAAAAGGTATATAGCTCAATTTTTTTAGTGGCATTGATGACAATTGCCACAGTGGCACAACTTAGTGCACAAGGCATCACAAGCCCATATTCGAAATTTGGCTACGGCTTGCTGGGCGACGGCGCCACAGGCATTCAGCGCTCGATGGGCGGCGTGGGCTACGCTATGCAAAACGGCAGATTGGTGAACGCCATGAACCCTGCTTCGTATGCAGCCACCGACTCGCTCACGTTCCTGTTCGATATGGGGCTCGACCTCACACAATCGTGGTCGCAGGATGGCGACGAGCGTGGCAACGCATTTGGCGGCGGTCTGGATTACATTACCATGCAATTTCCCATCTCAAAGAATATGGGAGCAAGTGTGGGTGTGATTCCGTTCTCGGCTGTGGGTTACAACTATGGCAAAACGATTGATAACGGTTCCGACCAACGCGTGGGCGATGGCGGCATCAACCAGTTGTATGTGGGCTATGGCATTCGTCCTATTGCCGGATTGTCGGTGGGTTTCAACGCTTCTTATGTGTTTGGTTCGACGGTAAACAGCACTTATGCCTTTTCGTCGGGTGCCGGTTCAACCACGCTGTTCGAACGCATTGTTCAGGTGCGCGACTGGGGCTTGCAATTCGGTGCTCAATACACCCATCGCTTCAATCGCAAGAACTATGCCACCATTGGTGCTGTGTATTCGCTGGGCAAATCGCTGCATGGCGACACTTGGGGAACATACTTCGACAGCCAGGATAAGGAACTGACTTCAACCGACACCATCAGCATGGGCGGCAAATACGACATTCCTTCGACCTACGGCGTGGGTTTAAGCTACACCTACAACAACCGTCTCACCGCCGAAGTCGACTTCACTTATCAGCCTTGGAAGAACGCCAAGTTCACTCCGCTGCCAAGTTTCGACACCGATGGCACAAACCTCAATTTTAACAACCGCTGGAAGGTGGCAGGCGGTGTGTCGTATCAGCCAAATCCGCGTGGCGGCTATCTCAAGCGTGCCACCTATCGCATGGGTGCATATTACAACAACGATTATATGAACATCGCCGGCAACGGCGTGCGCGACTATGGCGCAAGCATCGGTGTGAGCCTGCCGGTGCCCGGTGGCAAAACGCTGGTTAACATCGGTGTTGAATATAAGCACCGCACATCGTCGCCCACAGTGCTGGTTAAGGAAGACTACCTCAACATCACCCTCGGCGTGACGTTCAACGAAATGTGGTTCTGGCAAAACAAAATCCGATAATATTTTTCTTGTTGAAGCGTGCTCGGCTTGGCATTGCCTCGGCATCAAGCCCCGCAGCTGTTTGAGTTAATGAGATTTTCACGCAACATATTGCTTTCGCTATTCTTTGTCAGCCTTTTGCTGTCGTGTGCAAAAAAGGATGAAAAGGTTGCGGCAAAGCCACTCGACCCCGACAAAGTGCCGATGATGGTTACTCACAGCGTGAAGACGCTCATCAGCGACTCGGGCATAACGCAATACCGCATCACCACTCCGGTGTGGTATGTCTACGACGGCGGCAGCAAACCGCGTTGGCGTTTCCCCGAAGGCGCCTATCTCGAACAGTTCGACGAAAAATTCAAGGTGATTGCAACCGTGCGTTGCGACTCGGCAATGTACGACACACAGAAGCAGCTGTGGCAGCTCGACGGCAATGTGCGCATTCAAAACGTAAAGAAGGAGCTGATTCTCACCAATCAGCTGTTTTGGGACCAACGCTGGCAGGAGGTTCGCAGCGACTCGTTTGTGCACATCGAACGCATCGATCGCGTGATTGAAGGCTACGGTTTCAAGTCGAATCAGGACCTTACACGCTACTCCATCAACCGCGTGATGGCAATTCTGCCAATCGACGAGGACCGGATGAAGAGCAATCAACAGCCCGCCCCGGCTCATACTAACACTAACAATCAAACGGCAACAGCCACACTAACCCCATAATTTAATTCTCTCACCACCAAGCAATGGAAATATCCAACAATATGCTCATACTCACCATTGTGTCGATGATATTCTCGGCGTTCTTCTCCGGCATGGAGATTGCCTTTGTGTCGTCGAACAATGTGCGCGTTGAAATTGATGCCGCCAAGGGTGGCTTGATAAACAAGATTGTGAACCTGTTTTACCATAACAAAAACATGTTCATTTCCACGATGCTCGTGGGCAATAACATCATGCTTGTAATCTACGGTATGGGCACCGCCATGCTCATGGAAGGTTGGCTCAACTCGTGGCTCGGCAACGACGCGCTGGTGTTGCTGGCGCAGACGCTCATAAGCACCGGCATTATCCTCATTGTGGGCGAATTCTTGCCGAAAACCATTTTCCGCATCAACCCTAACGATTCGCTTCGCACGTTTGCGTTGCCCCTGCTGCTGTGCTACACCGTGCTTTATCCCATCTCGTGGTTTTCGTCGGCGCTGTCGAACCTGCTTATGCGCCTGTTCGGCATCAAGACCAGCGGCAAACAACTGGGCGTAATCACCGTGGGCGAGCTCGATGCTTATCTGCAGGAAACCATCGACACCCGTGAGGACGAGAATGCCACGGTGGAAAAGGAGGTGAAGATTTTCCAGAATGCCCTCGAGTTCTCCAACCTGCATTTGCGCGACTGCATGATTCCGCGCAACGAGATTGTGGCTATCGACATCGACAGCACCTCGCGTGAACGCCTCTCGCGCATGTTCACCGAAACCGGCTTGTCGAAGATTCTGGTTTATCGCGAGGACGTTGACAATATGCTTGGTTACATTCATGTGTGCGAGTTGTTTAAAAACGACTCCGATTGGACCAAGAACATCAAACCGGTGATGTTTGCACCTGAAACTATGCTCGCTAAGCAACTAATGCAAAATATGCTCGGTGCCAAAAAGAGTGTCACCATTGTGGTTGACGAGTTTGGAGGCACCGCCGGCATGCTCACGCTTGAGGACCTTGTGGAGGAAATCTTTGGCGAGATTGAGGACGAGCACGACCGCAAGCGCAAGAAGCTGGTGTCGCGCCGCATTTCCGACAACGTCTACGAGCTTTCGGGACGCCTTGAAATTGAAGCCATCAACGAGGCTTACGACCTCGACATCCCCGAAAAAGACGACTATCAAACTCTCGCAGGATACCTGCTTTTCAACCTCGAAGAATTGCCCGACGAAGGCGAGACGCTGCGCATCGACCGTTTTGTGATTACCGTGCTCAAAAAGACGGCTGCCAAAATCGAACTTGTGCGCCTTGAAGTGCAGCCGGAGGGCACCGTTGCCGAGCAAGACTGAACAAAAGCGCGAGACATAGGCGCCACAATGAAATGATATAATCACGTTTACCACGCTATTATTATGGAATCCACCACCTACCTTATCCCACCCGAGAGCGACCCCATGGGTCAAGCCATTGCCGACTATCATCGCACAGGCAAAGCCAAACGCCTGATTGTGACTTCAACAATGTTCGACGACGACGAGATGCCTGTGGAGGTGCTGTTTCGTGGGTTCGACAAGATGCCTGCCATCGAGCAGGAGGCGTTGCGCCTTGCCTGTGGCAACATCCTCGACGTTGGCGCCGGCAGCGGATGTCATGCCTTGGCGCTTGAGCAGATGGGCAAGAAGGTGTGTGCCATCGACATCTCGCAGCTGTCGGTGGATGTGATGCGCCAGCGTGGCGTGAAAGATGCGCGTGCTGTGAACTTGTTCGACGAGCGCCTTTGCGACCGCTTCGACACTATATTGCTGCTAATGAACGGCGCCGGAATGATGCAGCGAATGGAGAATATGCCCATGTTTTTCAGCCGCATGAGGCAGTTGCTTGCTCCGGGCGGAAAAATTCTGATGGATAGCAGCGACCTGATTTACATCTACGAAGACGAAGATGGCAGCGTAGACATCGACCTTAACGGCGACTACTACGGGCAAGTGGATTTTGCCATGCGATATGGCGACATCAAAGGCGAGAGCTTCGATTGGCTGTATATCGACTTTGGCACGCTGAGCCTGCACGCCGAGTTGAACGGCTTCACTTGCCGAATGGTGAAAGAAGGCGAGCATTACGACTATCTTGCCGAACTGCAGGTGGCAGAATAAGCCCGTGCGAGGCTTGATTACTTCGACAGAAATTTCTTTAACTCAGGCAATAGGGCAGCGCAGGTGCTTCGACCTATTTCATACACATTCTTTATTTTTTGCGGGTCCATGTCGGTGCGTCCAATTGGCAGCGGTTGCTGTGGCGCAATCACGAAGGTGTTGCCCAAAGCCTCTTGTTGCTGCACGAAGGCGAGTTGGTTGTTATACATGGCGTGCCGCTGAGCCATGGCACGAGTGATGGCAGGGTATCGGCGCATTAGCAGCCGGTAGGGCCACAGTGTGGCAGGTTGTTTGCGATAGGAGCGCTCGCGAGTGAGCACCACCACGTTTCGCTCGAAGCCAATGCTCTGAAAGTGCTTAAGCGGTATGGAGTCGCTGATGCCGCCGTCGAGCATAACCATGCCGTCGACCTTCACAGGCTTCGTAACCAACGGCATCGATGCCGAAGCGCGCAGCCATTCCAGCTCGCTGTGGGTCACGCGGTCCATGCGGTGATACACCGGGTTGCCGGTGAGGCAGTCGGTGCAAACCATGTGAAACTCCATAGGGTTGCTCTCAAAGGTGGCAATGTCGAATATGTCGAGCTCCAACGGCAGCGTGTGATAGGCAAATTCGGCGCCCACAAGGTTGCCGGTGGTGAGCAGCGTGCGCCAGCCCATATAGCGAGGGTCGCGACCGTAGCGCAGGTTGTAGCGCAGCACGCGTCCGGGCTGCCGGCTCTTGTAGTTGCAGCCAAAGCTCGACCCCGCCGACACGCCAATCAGCCCGTCGAAGTCAATGCCATTCTCCATCATCACGTCAATAACGCCCGCAGTGAACAGTCCGCGCATGGCGCCGCCTTCAAGCACAAGTCCTTGTTTCATGTTGTTTGTTGCCATTTGTTTTCGGTGCAAAGATAGTGCAAACCGAGAGCAGAATCGCCAAGCATGGCTTGAGCGTTATGCCGAGGTGCCGCCTATTTTCGCAATACTCTGCAAAGATAGCAAATTTTTGTGTCGATTTGGGTGCGCTCCCACATGCTTGTTTGGCACTTTGCATGAAAGCAGATTGTGTTTTGCACGATTTAACATTAAAACGGCATTTTTTGTTGTTTTTTTTCATATAAAGTTGCCGTTTACAAAATAATAGTATTACTTTTGCGGCAAAAATAGGAATAGTGGTTTCCGATA
>JBJECZ010000052.1:0-2387 GCA_051871555.1 Muribaculaceae bacterium
CAGATTCTTTTCGCTTCTGTATCATATTAGGCGCGTAGTTGCGGATTTGAGGCTAACAAAAAATTAGGTCAATAAATTACTAGAATACACTTGTGCATTGCACTACTGCACAACAAATTATCTCTTTCGTCAACAAAATTAAAGATTTGCCGGCGGTTTTTGCAACAAAGCAAGCAAAAATGTTCACAAACAGCATTCTCTGTCACACAGCCGTAACAGCCACGACCGCACAACCTCTTTATGCTTTGTTCAAGTGATGAAGCATCATTCTTCTGTCACCATCACCACAATCTTGTCGCTGGCGCCACGTTTCACGCCCACTGCACGCACTTCAACGGTGTTCTCGCCCACATTCATCGGCACATCGTCCCATCGCGCCACCTTCACCTCGTCGGGCACAGCCACGCCGTGCGATTTGCCATTCACCAGCAACTCCACCTTTGCCACATTGGCAAATGCCACGATGCTATGGCGGTTGGCTGAACGCATCGTCGCGCGCCTATTGGCAACGTAAACCATAGGCTCGGCGGTCCAGTTGGCTTTGTAGAAATAAAATGCATCTTTCTTGGTCTTGCGGTCGAATGTCACAAGCCCCTTGTCGTTAATGCCGTTGCGGTCGCCCTCGGTGCGGTGTGCCGCCCCGAAATCAAACATGTTCCACACAAACGAGCCCCACACAAACGGCCGTTCGGCAATGATTCGATAATTCTCTATATGGAAATAGGTTTGCCAATTCTCGGGATGCCAATAGCCCGAAGGCGACGGCTGCTTCAGCTCTTCCTGCTGATGATAGATGCTCGCCCCGGCGCCATATTCGCTCACCCCGATGCGCAACTCGGGATGCTTGCTGTGTGTGGCATCCAAAAACTCAGCCAACGCCGCCGGACGGCTGCCATACCATCCATCGTAGCGGTTCCACGCAATCAAGTCGGTGAGGAAATTCAGTCCGCCACCCTGATTGCTGGCTGCCGTGGTGGGCCGCGTAGAATCCTCGGCATGCGCCAATACATTCAACTGCTTGATATACTCTATAGGGTTATCGCCCCTTTCTACAAGTTCGTTAAACAATCCCCACATGCAAATCGACGGGTGATTGTAGTTCTGACGAATGAGTTCGCGCAACTGCTGCTCGCCGTTTTGCTTGAACGACTCCTGGTCGACAAATCCCTTGTCGGCATAGCCACCAGGACCCACAAACGGAATCTCAGCCCACACCACCATGCCATATCGGTCGGCAAGGCTGTAAATATCTTCGCTCTGCTGATAATGAGCCAATCGTATGGCATTCGCCCCCATCTCACGCATCAGCAGCATATCCTCGAGGTGATGCTCGGCTCGCAACGCATTGCCAATCTCCGCACGGTCCTGATGACGGCACACACCATGCAAAGGCAAATGCTTGCCATTAAGCACAAACCCACGATTGGCATCAACCTCAACCCGGCGCAAACCCAACGGCTGACTCACAGCATCCATCAACTTGCCGTCAGCCCACACCTCAACGCGCGCATCATAGAGATAAGCATCGCCTACACCATTCCACAAATGCGGCTTGGCAACGCGCAGCGGCAAAGTCACCTCGCCACGGTCGCCCGTCTGTGCCACACCACGCTGGCTGGATTGCGCCACCACATTGCTCTGAGCATCACGCACCGCCACACGCACGTCCACCGCGCGGTCGGCATCGCCGCCATTCGCCAACTTCACAACAGCATCAACAAGCGCCACATGCTCATCAACACTGCTCTGACGCAAATAAACACCCGGCGAAGCATAGTCGGTGAGCGAAACGCCAACAGGCTCAGCCACAACCAACTCAACACCGCGATACAAACCGCCATACATATTGAAATCGCCCACAAGAGGCATCACATCAAGAGTCTCGGCATTGCTGACCCTCACAAGCAAAACATTCTCCTTGCCATACTGCACAAAATCAGTAATCTCAAACACAAACGCACTGTAGCCACCACGATGCTCGCCAACATGCTTGCCATTGACAAACACATTAGCCACACTGTTAGCACCGGCAAAACGCACATACACACGCTTGCCCTGCCATTCACCACGAACGTTCAGCCTGCGCTCATAATTGCCAATACCACGCTTATAATCAATCTTGCCACTCAGCGCATCAGCAGCATTCCACGTGTGAGGCAACGTGACACTCACACCCGAATTGCGGTCAACCTGATGCGAAAACCTGAACTTCCAACCGTCATTAAGGGCCACAACACAGCGCTGAGCCTGCAACACACCGGCACACATCCACAACAACAAACACACACAAACACGAAAAACGAAAAATCTCATAATCAATTAATTTCTTATCTTCAATACTTCGGTAAATTTTAATGCGTAGCGAGTCGCCAGGCGACAGACTCCGC
>JBJECZ010000053.1:0-2365 GCA_051871555.1 Muribaculaceae bacterium
GGTTGTTCACAAGCCGAACAGTTTGGCGGCATTGCTGTTCACCTGACAAGCCAGCTGCTCGACGGTGAGCGAAGCTGCCTGAGCAACAATTTGCGCCACCGTGGCGATGTCGAGGTGGCTGTCGTCGGTTTCAACAAACAAGCGCTCAGCCGGAGTGATGAGCAACGAATCGGCGTTGAAACGATGTCCGAACGAAAGATAGAAACCTTCCTGCAGAAGTTTTTCGGCTATCGATGGCTTGGCACGGAAGCCGTGAATAATCCACTGTTGATGCGGTTTGGCAGCGCGATGCATAGCCAGCAATTCTTGCCATGCACGCACACAGTGAATAATTAGAGGTTTGTTTGTAGCTTCTGACAAGGCAATGTGTTTTTCAAAAATTTCGTGCTGAAGGCTCAATGGTGTGGAAATGGCATGGTCGATGCCACATTCGCCTATTGCCACCACATTACGCTTGGTTGTCGCCATCTGCATAGTGGCTGAAATAAGGCTTTCCGGCGAGTTTTCAATCCACCAAGGGTGAATGCCTGCCGAATAGTGTAAATGCTCGTCAAAAGCATTATATGAGGCTTCTGCATTTATTATTGCGTATGGCTGTTGGCTATGATGTGTGTGGCAATCGAATATGTGCATAATGGAGTGTGTTTTTTAAGGTACAGGGTCGTAACCGCTGCCTCCCCACGGATTGCATCGCAAAATGCGTTTAATGGCAAGCCACGAGCCTTTGAGGGGTCCGTGCTTGGTGATTGCCTGTATTGCATATTCGCTGCATGTGGGAGTAAACCGGCAGCATGGAGGAAAGAGCGGCGAAATGCAGTTCCGATAGAATTTAATTGGTAATATGAGCAGTGTGGAAAGAATATTTTTCATTTCATTAAGCGTTTGGCAGTGGAGTGGGAGTTTGTTGAATGCTTGCATCGTTGGTTTCCGACACTGCTTTGGCAAGTTTGGTGAGGGCTTGCTTCATGCGTTCTTCAATCACATTATAGTCGGCGATGGTGTCGCCAATGAACACAAATGCAATGAACACCGATTTATTGGCATCCTTGATTTGAGGCAGCAGCAGCTGGCGGTTGAGGCGATAGGCTTCGCGAATTCGGCGGCGCATGAGCACGCGGTCAACGGCATGGCGTACGCGCTTCTTGGGCACCGAAATGAAGAACTGTGCCGGCGATTGCTGCTTGTCGGTTATGTGATAGATTAGGCGTAGCGGATACGACTTGATGGAATTGTTTTTAGCAGCAAACATCTGGTCGATGAGTTTGCGGCTGCAAAGTTTTTCGTATTTATATAGTCGTAGTCCTTTCATTGCTTTGTTTTAAAATAAAGAAAAATATTTTTAGTGTGGAAAGGTATAAAAAAATGGGGACATCTGTGTAATTACGACGTCCCTTTTTTTGTGTTGATGAAAGAAAAATAATTATTTTTTCTTCAATTCCTTTTTTATGATGTTTTCGAGAGCACCAGTGATTGAAGGACAATCGGCAGTGGGTTCGAAATCAAGACGCAAACCGGCTTCTTCGATAGCTTTTTTGGTAGAGTTGCCCATACAACCTATTTTTATGTCGCCTTGTTTAAAATCGGGGAAATTCTTTATGAGCGACTTAATTCCAGCAGGGGTGAAGAAGATGAGAGTATCGAAATCAAACGGTTCGTCTTTCGAGAAATCGTTGCTGATTGTGCGATACATCACGGCGCGAGTTACTTTGATGTCAACGTTGTCGAGCACTGCTTCCTTCAGGCTGTGAACGTCCGACACCGGCAACATGAATGTTTCTTTCTTATGCTTTTCGAGAATAGGAATGAGGTCTTCAACGCGGTTGCTTTCGGTATGGAATATTTTGCGCTTGCGATAAACAATGTATTTCTGAAGGTAATGAGCCACCGTCTCACTCACGCAAAAATACTTCATAGTGTCGGGTATTTCAAGGCGCATTTCTTCAGCCAAACGAAAGAAATGGTCTATTGAAGTTTTTGCAGTGAAAATGATTGCAGTATGTTCAAGAATAGAAATCTTTTGTTGGCGGAACTCTTTAGAAGTTAATCCTTCAACTTTGATGAATGGACGAAAAACAATTTCAACACCGTATTTGTTAGCAATGTCGAAATAGGGAGATTTCTCAGATGTTGGTTTGGGTTGTGAAACTAAAACTTTCTTGATACTCACAATAAAAATTTTATAATAAAGAATACGTTAGAATAATGCCATAATAAACGGCAATTAATGGTATAATTTCACCACTGCAAAGGTACAAAATAAAATAGAAAATTGAGGTAAAATTGTTGAAAAAAATGCGAAATCCCTTTATAATATATATCAATCGGCACACAAAATATATAAAAATGTAAATTAAAATAAAAGTAT
>JBJECZ010000054.1:0-3581 GCA_051871555.1 Muribaculaceae bacterium
ATGGCGGTGTGTTGAAAGAAACTATCCAAGTTAACGAAGAAAGTTTGTGGGCGGGCTGCAAGACTGAATCGGATGCTGACGCTCGTGAGTATTTGCCCGAAATACAGCGTCTGCTGCTCGAAGGCAAGACTGGAGAGGCTGTTGAGATGGCAAATCAGCGCCTACAAAGCAATCCTATGCGAATTCGCTCTTATCAGCCGTTTGGCAACCTGTATGCCGAATTCGTTTCGCAAGGCAGCGTGTCGAACTATCGTCGTGCGCTCGACCTCGAGAATGGCATTGCCTCGGTGGAATACGATGCTAATAATGTGAGCTATCGCCGCGAAGTGTTTGTTTCCGCTATCGATAACGTGATGGTGATTCATTTCACAGCATCAAAGCCCGGAAGCCTAACTTTCAGTTTACGATACGACCGAGAGAAAGATGCCTCGGCACGCACGCTGAATCAGCAACGCGTGGCCGTAGAGGGTCAGATTTTTGATATGCCTGCACAAGAAAATTCCGAACCCGGACTTCACATGCGCTTTGCCGGCATCATTCAGGGCAGTCACAAGGGCGGTGAAATGGTGTGCAGCTCGGGCATGTTCTATGTAGTCGGGGCCGATGAAGCCACTTTCTATGTTACGGTCGCTACCGACTACGATTTCAGCCGCCTCGATGTAAATCGCAACATCAACCCGTTGCAACAGTCAGAAAGCATATTAAATGCTTTGGGTACTCCATCATACGAGGAGATGCGCAGCAAGCATACAGCCGAACATGCGGCTATGATGAACCGTGTGAGTTTCGATATGGGCACTATCCCTGACCTTCCCACCGACAAACGCTTGGGAAACGTAAAAAAAGGCGAGTCTGACCTCTCACTCATCACCCTGTATTTTCAATACGGACGATACCTGCTGATGAATTCATCTCGCCAACCCGGCATCATGCCTGCCAACTTGCAAGGCATCTGGAATCAAGATTTAAACGCTGCCTGGAACTCCGATTACCATACCAACATCAACATTCAAATGAACTACTGGCCTGCCGAAGTATGCAACCTATCGGAAACTATGCTCCCGTTCTCGCATTTCATCAATGCCGTGCGTGTGCCGGGACGTGAAACGGCATCCAAGACATATAATTCAAAAGGTTGGACCATGAACCACCTCTCCGACCCGTTTGGCCGTACTGCCATATCGGATGGCGTTGGTTGGGGTACATTCCCCATGGCTGGTCCATGGCTGGTGCTCCACCAATGGGAACACTACCGCTTTACCGGCGACCGCGATTACCTTGCCTCGGAGGCTTACCCCTGCATGAAGGAGTCAGCGGAGTTTATACTAAGTTTTTTGGTAAAGGACAAAAACGGATATTTAGTAACCGCTCCGTCAAATTCGCCGGAGAATGCCTACCGCACTCCCGACGGAAAGAGATTTAATCTCACCTATGGCGCCACTATGGACATCGAAATCATACGCGAAGTGCTTGACGCTTGCTTGCAGGCGCAAAAAGTGCTTGGAGTGGATGCCGCTTTTGGCAAACAATTGCGCGCCACGTTGACTCAGCTGCCACCAATTCGTATCAGCAAACGCTACAACACCATTCAAGAGTGGATTGACGATTACGAAGAAACCGAACCCGGACATCGCCATGTGTCGCACCTGTTCGGCCTTTACCCGGGCACCACTATTTCTACTAATACACCTGATTTGTTTGAAGCTGCCCGACGCACCATTGAGCGCCGCCGTTACTACAACGAAGTGGAACACCAAGGCACATACACCGGGTGGAGCCGAGCTTGGATGATTAATTTCTACGCACGCCTGATGGACGGCGAAGAGGCTGGAAAGAATGTGGAACTGCTGTTGGCACGCTCCACTCAAGACAATCTCTTCAACACTCACCCACCCTTCCAAATTGATGGCAACTTTGGTGGCACAGCTGGTATTGCCGAAATGCTTTTGCAAAGCCACGACGGAGTGTTGCGTCTGTTGCCGGCATTGCCTAAGGCTTGGGATAAAGGACATGTGAAAGGGCTTTGCGCTCGCGGCGGAATCACCGTAGACATGGTTTGGACCGATGGCAGCATCACCAATGCCCGACTTCTGTCAAAGTCAACTCAAAAAGTAAAGGTATCTGTTAATGGAAAAGTCACGACTTTAAAACTTCGCGCCGGAGTGCCTTTTGAGCTAAAACCTTAACGACACTTCCTCACATCGACAAAAATAACACCAAGAGGAAACCCCGGTTGCAATGCCGGGGTTTCGTGTATATTTCGATACGCCGATGCTAAAGGCGTTTCATCTCGTTTTCGGCAGCCGACGAGCCACGGTATTTGCTCTTGCTGGGCTGAAAATTGTAAACGATATTCAGCGAAACGCTTCGTAGGTCGTAGATTTGGCGTTTTTCAACCCTTACACCATAAGTGTTTATCGTCCAGTCATTGTTGGCTGTGTTGAATATGTCCGTAGCAGATAGTTTTACAGTTAATGATTTGTTTAGGAATGTCTTTCCCACCGAAGCATTCATCGTGAACCATGATGCGCCTAAGCGATTTGTGTGCATATCGCCTTTGGTCTGACCGCTGAAATTAGCGGTTACGTTCCAGCCGTGAGGCAACGCAAACGTGTTGTCGAAATAATATACGAAGATTGGCTTATTGTGCTGAGTGTTATCAAGCGTAAGCCATTGACGAAACATTCCAAGGGTTGCGTTAGGGGTCCAGCAACGAATCGGCTTGCTCCAAACGAGATAGAGATTTAATGCCGAGAGATTGATATTGACCGGGTGCATAAGCAACTGAAAATTGTCGGTGGGATAGATTTGCTTCACAAAGGCGTATGAATCAAGGCTTCGAGTATAGTCGGCTTGCAGCATAAAACCGTGCCACATACCAAATAATTGCACATCGTGCATCTTTTCGTCGTGCAGTGCAGGGTTGCCGCCTTCGATTTCGTATAACCCGGTGTAACTTAGCGAACCTGTCAGTTGCGAATACGGAGGCTTCACTGTCACCATTTTATAACTGAGACTAATTTGCGATTCTTGGTCAAAAGAGTAGCCGAGCGACAGGTCGGGCGTTAGCAGATGGTCGCGGCGACTGACATCTTCATCGCATTTGCCGTCAACCTTGAAGTCATAATCAACATACTCGTATCTTGCTCCTGCCGAGAGGGAGAACTTACCTAACATGCGTGACCATGAGGCGAACAAAGCGGCTGATGTTTGCCGTGCATCGGTCAGTGAAGATGGGATATATTCGCTCACGGAGCTGTTGAGCATACGATAATCAAGCGATGTGTGCGTGTAGCTGTCTTGCGTGCCAATGGTGAAATCGCCATTCCAAAGAGGAAAGTTCAGATATAACTTCCCTGCCCAGAGGGTCGAAGTGCGACTATCTGTTGAATTTACGGCTGAAGTAGCAGATTCGGGATATGTAGTTGCCACACTGTTATTGGCGTTAGAATTGCAAAAGTCACCGTCAAAATGCAATAAATATTTGTCACTAAAGGTGTTTTCGTAGTAAAGCGAAGCCAAATGGCTGTGGCTGCGAATTTGCTTTGCAATATCTCGCAATAGCAACTCAGAGTTATCCA
>JBJECZ010000054.1:3681-9177 GCA_051871555.1 Muribaculaceae bacterium
CCGAGGTAATCCATAACCGACCATTTGCGGCTGCGTTGAAGTTGAAACACATCTGTGAACGACAGCCCTTGTACGAAATTTCGGCGTGTCGTGATTTTAAGCACTGCACCCGTTGTGCTTTCGTATGCCGCTCCCGGAGCCATTAGCAATTCCACTTTCTTTATGTTTGAAGAAAGCAGTTGCTGTAATTCCTGCCCATCACGCATCGGTCGACCATCGATGTAGATTTCAATATCGCTTTTACCAATAACACTCACTGCGTTGTCCTGCACCTTTATCATAGGCAACTGCGCGAGCACGTCGAGGGCAGTGCCGAGGTTGGCAAGATTGGAGCCAGAGATTGTTGAAACCAGCGTTGTGCCGACTAATTTTGTAGCCGGCTGTTTAGCGTTTACCACCACCTCCTGAAGTTCACGAGTAATGCTGTCAGTCGGTTCTTGGTTCTGCGCATTTGCCACCATTGCAAAAGGTAGCGACACAGCGAAAAGCAAGAAATATTTCACGTTCATATCAAGTAAGTTTGTTTGAACAAAATCATTGCAAACTTACTGCAACCATCGGCATATATTCAAATAATTAGTCTGACCGATGGAAAACGTAACCAGCTGACAGAGCACAGTTTACATAAACAGAATTAAAAATAATCTGACACCCGAATAAGATGCATCAAAACACCTGCAAATTTCTGTCTTTCAGGCGAGCTTTCAGGCGACTTTTGCGCTTATACACCACATCCACCGACTCGCCGATGAGAAGGCTGATAGTACGCGCAGAAAGTCCGCAGGCGATGTACACCAAGAGTTGGTAATCCTCACTTTTAATGTCGGGATATTTAGTTTTAATTGTATAAAGCAGGTTGTCGCGGCAGTCATTCACAGCCTGCTCCATTTCGGGCAACGCATCAGCACGCAAAGCGTCGATTTCGCGCCTAACTTTGTCAATTATCGCCTTACGTTCAGCCTTTGTGCCCTGCGATTCATAATAAGTTTGGCAAAGCGAATCGATGAGCGCGAACCGGTTTTCAAGTAAGCTGCGTAATTTAATTTCCAAGTCTCCTATCGCGCTTCGGCTCATGGTCAGTTGATTCTTCAGGCCTGACGCCTCGGCAAGCAGCACCTCGTTTCGTGCCGACTGCAACCGCACCCTCTGCTGCAACCACACAATAACTACAAAAGCCAACACAAAAACTATTAAGCCGATTGTGGTGTAGAGCTGTAGCTTTACGCGTTCCTTATACAGGAAAAACTCTTTCTCTTTTTGCAGATAGCGAGCAGTAGCTACCGCATCGGCATTGCCTTGCAACAGTATTTGCTCCTTGAGTCGTGAAGCTTTCGCAAATTCAGCTGCATTATTGTGACCACCGTAATAGTCGATTGCAATATTAACGATTGTATCGGAGGGAACCATCAGCTCATTAACCGCAATCGCCTCGCTGTACAGCAACGCCCAACGAGCCAAAATGGCAGAATCCTGAAACTCCGACACATCAAGCGAATTCAGTTTCGACAGCGCTGCATTAGGGTCGCTATGCATTAGGCTTTCCGCCTCATCAAGTGCAGTTGAATGAGAATTTTGATAGCTACATCCACTAATTATCAATATCAAAAACATGTAAATCAAACTGCGCATAGAGTTCATAGTCCAATCGTTATTAGTATTACTCGATTCGATAGGGATAGGTGACATCCCATAAGAAAAGCGCATTGCCCGGCATCGAGGTGCCAGCCGAGCAGCGATTCTTCTTTTCAATAATCTCACAAAACTGCTCAACAGAGATTTTATGCCTGCCAACCTCAACAAGCGTACCCACTATGGCACGAACCATATTGCGCAAGAAACGGTCGGCAGTGATAGTAAACACCCATTGACAGCCCTCTCGTTCCCAACGAGCGTGCGTGATTCGGCAATTGTTGGTCTTCACATCGGTGTGCAACTTGCTGAAGCTTGTGAAATCGATGTATTCCTTTAAATGCTCAGCAGCCTCATTCATCAGCTCGAAATCCAAATCGGGCGGACACTTCCAGCTCAGCGGGTAGTGGAACGGATTCTTCTCGGTGTTCACAAAATATTTATATGTGCGGCTGGTGGCATCAAACCGTGCATGGGCATCGTCGTGCACTTGAACGATGCTGTAAACAGCAATGTCCTTACACAGCACACTGTTGAGTTGATGCACAAGGCGCACCGGGTCGGAAATCGGGTCGGCATCGAAGTGCGCCACCATAATGGCTGCATTCACCTCGGCATCGGTGCGACCCGCACCGGTGATTTTGATTGGGGTGCGCATCACCATAGTCATAGCCTGCTCCAGAGTTTCCTGCACCGAAACATCGTTGGGCTGTGTCTGCCATCCGTGGAAGTTAGCTCCACGATAAGCCAATCGCATAAAATATCGCATCGATTCTCTATTCTCTAAATCACTTATCTCATTAAAGGGCAATCTCTCGCGCATTGTCGGAGAAATTGCCCATATTAAAAGCTATATTATCACATTCCAATCATTCTCGCTCAAGATAGGTGTAGCCATACAATCCCGAACGATAGTTGCTGATGAATTCACGGCCCTCTTCAGGCGTAATCTTACCTTGCTTCATTGATTGGGTAACCCAGGTTTCGATGTTACGCACCAGCTTCTTAGGACTATACTGCACATAGTCGAGCACCTCAGCCACGGTTTCGCCATCGATAATCTGGTCGATTTCGTAGCGGTCCTTGTACACGCTTATGTGCACAGCATTGGTGTCGCCAAACAAGTTGTGCATATCGCCCAAAATCTCCTGATATGCACCCACGAGGAACACGCCAAGATAATACGGTTCGTTGTTCTTTAGCGTGTGCACCGGAATCGACGACGACAGCCCGGAGGGCGACACAAAGTTGTTAATCTTTCCGTCGCTATCGCAAGTGATGTCCTGCAAAGTTGCCATGTGGGTGGGCTTCTCGTCGAGGCGCGAAATAGGAATTATAGGGAACACCTGGTCGATAGCCCAACTGTCGGGCAACGACTGGAACAACGAGAAGTTGCAGAAATACTTTTCGGGCAACTTCTTAGCCACCTTGCGCAATTCCTCAGGCGCATGTTTCATCTCCGACGCCAAACCATTAACATCGCGCGCAATCGACCAGAACAGTTTCTCAATCAAAGCGCGAGTGCGCAAGTCAAGCAATCCGAGGCTGAACAAATCAAGCGCTTCCTCACGAATCTGCAATGCGTCATGCCAATCCTCCATCATACGTCCTTGGTTGATTTTATCCCAGATGTCGTATAGCTCACGCGCCAGTTCGTGGTCGTCGTCCGATATATTGTCGACATCGTCGTCCCATTGCGGCAGCTGTGCCGTTTCGAGCACTTCAAATATGAGAATCGAATGATGAGCCGTAAGCGAGCGCCCCGATTCGTTGATGATGTTAGGCTGTTTCAACCCGTTTTTCGTGCAAGTGTCAACAATTGCCGACACGGCATCGTTGGCATACTCCTGTATGGAATAATTCATGCTACTCTCGCTGGCGCTGTTGCGCGTTCCATCATAGTCAACACCCAGTCCGCCTCCAATGTCAATGAAATCAATATCGAATCCCATGCGCGACAACTGCACATAGAATTGCGACGCCTCACGAAGGGCGTTTTTGATATGGCGTATCTTAGTGATTTGGCTGCCAATGTGGAAATGAATGAGCTTTAGGCAATCGGACATCTGCTTGCGCTGCAAATAGTCGATAGCCGTGAGCAATTCGCTCGAATTCAAGCCGAACTTGCTTTGGTCGCCACCGCTTTCTTCCCACTTGCCACTGCCTGAACTCGACAATTTGATGCGGATGCCAATGTTTGGACGGATATCGAGTCGCTTCGATATCTCGGTAATCAATCGCAACTCGTTCAATTTCTCAACAACAAGGAAAATGCGACGGCCCATTTTTTGTGCCAACAATGCCAATTCAATATAGCTCTCGTCCTTATATCCGTTGCAGATAATCAGTGATTTCTCATCAATGTTAATCGACAGCACAGCATGCAGCTCCGGCTTACTGCCGGCTTCAAGGCCGATATTGAATTTCTTGCCGTGGCTAACAATCTCTTCAACCACCGGACGCATTTGGTTCACCTTGATAGGATAGATAATAAAATTCTCAGCCTGATAGTTATACTCCTGAGACGCCGACTTAAAACAGTTTGAAATTTTTTCAATTCTGTTGTCAAGGATGTCAGGGAAACGCAGCAATATTGGCGACGTTATGTCGCGCACTTGCAATTCGTCCATCACATCTTTCAAATCAACTCCGGCACACCCCTCTTTTGGAGTCACCTGAATGTGACCTTTCTCGTTGATAGAAAAATATTTCAATCCCCATCCGTTGATGTTGTATAGCTCCGCGCTATCCTCAATGCGCCATCTTCTCATTATTCCTTTTTTGTGTAGTTTCGTTTTTATTTAGTTAATAATCAGCTAATTTGCACATACCACATAATATATATGCACATTCAAGCAAGCAAATATAACCCTTTATTTTGACATAATTAAAATTAACAGCGTTTTTTTCAGATTATTTATTGAAACAACATTCTCCGGCATGCACATAATTTACCGATTCAAATCTCGTTTATACAATAGCAGCCACTCAATAATTATGTTATGATATAACATCGCCAACCTCCACATGCAACAAATAATCAGCTATGACAATCACCGCATCGATAGTGACATATAAAACCGACCCTGAGGAATTGGGCATATGCATCGATTCGCTCATCGGCAATGGCATTGACCACATAATCATAAGCGACAACTCGCCCACCGATGCCCTTCGCACATTCTGCGCCGAGCACGAGCAACTGGAATACATCTTCAATAACTCCAATGCCGGTTATGCCGCCGGACACAACATTGCCATCAAGCGGGCTTTGGCTATCAACACCACTTATCACCTCGTAATAAACTCCGATGTTTATTTCGAAAACGGCGTTATTGAAAAAATAATCCATTATATGCAAACCAACAGCAATGTTGCTCAATTGCAGCCAAAAATTGTTTACCCCGATGGTTCGCTGCAAATGTCTGCAAGGCTATTACCCACCCCGGCTGACCTAATCCTACGACGCTTTATGCCACCCAAAATGGCAAAAGCAAGCAATCAAAAATATACTCTTAGTTTTTGGAATCATGATTGCCCTGCCAACATCCCCTATCATCAAGGCAGCTTCATGTTGTTTCGCGCATCGGCATTTGAGAAGGTGGGATTGTTCGACGAAAGGTTTTTCATGTATCCCGAAGACATCGAT
Source organism: Muribaculaceae bacterium (assembly GCA_051871555.1). Taxonomy (GTDB): domain Bacteria; phylum Bacteroidota; class Bacteroidia; order Bacteroidales; family Muribaculaceae; genus SFTJ01. The sequence continues at coordinate 8,960 of JBJECZ010000054.1, forward strand.
ATAACACGACGCATGCACAAGCACTTCATCACCATCTATTGGCCACTGGTCACTGTCACACACGTTCATAAAGCCGAGTCATACCGGAGTTTCAAGATGCTGGTGATTCACATCGTCAACATGATTAGGTACTTCAACAAGTGGGGATGGGTTTTCGACGCAGAACGCACAGAATGGAATAAACAACTACTCAAAGAATTAGGCTACGGCAAACTCCA
>JBJECZ010000055.1:0-38608 GCA_051871555.1 Muribaculaceae bacterium
TTAATCATTTTCCCTTATGATGAAAAGAATCGCTGTTTTGCTGTGCATCTTCTGCTTTTGGGCACAAAACATTGTTGCCGCCGACGAAGTAGCATGCGGCAATTGGAACATAATCCCGCTACCTAACGAAGTGAATGAAGTGAAGGCAAAAGGGTTCACTCTGAAAAACGGCTGCACCGTGCACATTGCCCAAGCCGGCGATGAAAGCGAAAACATGCAACGCAACGCTCGTATGCTCATCGAGGAAGTAGCCAAAGCAGTGAACATCAACCTGAAAGAAAGCACCAAGAAACGCAATGGCGAGGTGGTGCTCGCCATCAACAGCACTCTGGGCAACGAGCAATATTGCATCAAAGCCGATTCGCGCGCCGTCAGCATCGAGGGTGGTTCGGCAAAGGCTGTGTTCTACGGCATTCAGACGGTAATCAAAGCATTGCCTGCCAACTGTCTCGGCATAAAAAAGGTGACTTTGCCTGCAGTGCAGATTTCCGACAGCCCATGTTTTGACTATCGCGGCTTTATGATTGACGAAAGTCGGCATTTTTTTGGCGTTGACTACATAAAACGAGTCATTGACATGCTGGCGCTGCACAACATCAACTATTTTCACTGGCATCTGACCGACGACCAAGGTTGGCGAATTGAAATAAAGAAGTACCCCAAACTCACCCAAGTTGGCTCGTGGCGCAAGGAATCAATCACCGAAGCCGGCGGAAACAATTTCGACGGCATTCCTGTAAGCGGGTTCTACACCCAGGACGAAGCCCGACAAGTCATCGCCTATGCGGCTGAACGCTACATCACAGTGATTCCGGAAATCGACCTGCCCGGACACATGCTTGCTGCTTTGGCTTCCTACCCCGAGCTGGGCTGCACCGGAGGCCCGTATGAAGTGGCAACGCGCTATGGAGTTTTCGATGATGTTTTGTGTGGAGGCAACGATGCCACATTGCAGTTCGCCAAAGATGTCTTGCATGAAATCATGGACATCTTCCCATCAGAATACATTCACATCGGTGGCGACGAATGCCCCAAAAAGATTTGGAAAACATGTCCGAAGTGCCAGGCTAAAATTGCCGAACTGGGGCTGACTGACATCAAAGGCCACAGCAAAGAGGACCAGCTGCAAACATGGATGATGGCTGAACTGGAAAAGGTGATAAACAGCCGCGGCAAGAAAATGATGGGATGGGACGAGATTATTGAAGGTCGGCCTTCGAAAACTGCAACCGTGCTGGCATGGACCAGTGTCGACGCGTCGGTTCGCGCCGCACGCGAAGGTCACAACACAATCGTCTGCCCTATCTCAAATTTCTATTTCAGTAATCGCCACTGGAACAAACTCACCGGCATCGAGAGTCTGAAACATGTCTACGAACTCCACCCCGTGAGCGACAAGCTGCAGTTGCCCGAAGAGCAGCAACGCATTATTGGCGCCGAGGGTTGCATCTGGACAGAATGGGTTAAGGACGGCGAAAAACTGGAATGGGAATTATTGCCACGCTTGGCTGCACTGTGCGAAGTGCAGTGGACGTGCCGCGAATTGCGCAATCTCGATTCGTTTGTTGAACGTCTGCGCCACATGCAGCACATCTATGCAGCACGAGGCTATCGCTATCGCAAAGATTTACTACCCGATTAATCCCCCTCGACGTAAATCTCAAAACAACAATAAAATGAAAAGAATGTCTAAAACCTTGTCAGCAACAGCTCTGGCGGTTGTTTTGACCGCTTGCAGTAGCGACAGCGGGCAGGCTCAGGTTGAGCTGCCCGATTTGGCACAAATGTTTCTGTCGCAAAACTATGCTAATGCGCAAATAGCCGAAGTGAACAACGATAGCGCCGCCGTATACAAAGTGGAGCTTAAGAGTGGCGCGCAATTGCATTTCAACAGCGACGGCATGTGGATGAAGGTGCAAGCCGAGCAAGGCGCAAGCGTGGAGCCGAAGGTGCTGCCCTTGGCTGCCCAAACCTATCTGCAAGAAATATATCCCGAAAAGAAAATTGCAATGGTTGAACGCGACATATCAACGGGTTTGATGCGCGTAACGCTCAGCGACGGACTCGAAATTGTGTTCACAAGCGATGGCGAAGTGATTTAGAGCCATTCACGCTGCAAAGCTGACAGAATACTCAGCATTGTGTTATTTACTACCAGCACCAAACAGGTGTTGGTAGTCGCGTTTTTTAGCCGGTTCAACAATCTCGGCAGGCACGAAGCGCCAATTGTTGTGCGCCTTTGGCGAAATGGAGCCTTGTTGCCTTATATACTGCAGCATATAGTAACGCAAATCCTTGTCGGTGGAGAACACAATGCGATTCTTCAATTCCTCCTTTGGGATGCCTGCGCCAACAGTGAGCAAAGCTCCGCCGCCGTTGCCACGATATGAATTGATTGCCACGCGATAGGTCTTATTCATGTCGAACGGCGTGCCGTCTGCCATGCTTTGTATGGCAATTTTCTCGCCACGAGGCTTGGTGACGTCAACGGTGTAGCAAATGCCTGCAGCCGAATCGAAATTGAAACTCTCGTGCTGGAACGAGGCCCGACTCACATCGCCCTCAGTCTTCGCCGGTTTGAACCATAGCAAGTGGTCGTCGGCTGATTTCATTTGCACCGTCCAAATATAATAGGAATATTCAAGATAATCTTTAATCTCTTTACCTGTCAACGACATGGCATAAAGCATATTTTCATACTTCATTAAGTTGAACATGTCGCTCATGAAAATGTCGCCTTGCCTGATTTCGGCATCAAACGAGAGAGGCGCTGCAAAAGAGATTTCAGCATCGGCAATGTTCATTTGCACATCATGAACAAAATCGATAAACGCCGACGAGCCAAAATAGGCATCGCGAGTGGTGATGGCTGTGGTGTTATAACCTATCCTTTCAGAGACAAAGTTCTTCACATCGTCGTATTGTTTCGCAAAATGAGCAATGAACTGCGGGTCGGGGGCATATTTGGCCATATTCTCCACACATCCACTGATGGTTTTGCCAACAACCCGCTTTCCCTCGAGCGTAAACTCCACCTTGATGTTGCTTGCAGCCACACCGTTGCATGCCGGATTGGCAACCGTAACTTGCTCTCCCGAACAATTTGTGATAGTTTTAAATTCGGTTTGATGGTCGTGCCCGAATAGTACAACATCGAAGCCAGGCACATTGCGAGCAACTTCAAGCGAAGCGTGTTCAACATAGCCACTGACGCCACGCGACGAATCTTGTCCCGAATGAAACAGCCCCACGAGCAAATCGGGGTTTTCCTTTTCTTTGATTATAGGCACCCATTTGCGTGCAGTCTCCTCCATGTCGTCGAAGCGAAGTCCTTCCCACAAGTTCTCGGCAAGCCAAGCCGGTATGGCGGGCGTTATCAAGCCCAGCACCACAATTTTCACGCCATCGCGCTTGATGATGGTGTAAGGCGGCAAATATGGCTTTCCGGTTCTTACATCAATGGTGTTTGCACCAACAATGGGCATGTGACATTGCTTAATCCAGCGGTCGTAGACAGCGTGCCCTGTTTCCACGTCGTGGTTGCCGATGTTTCCGGCATCGTAATGCATATAGTTTAGCACTTCGGCAAACAGATGCTTGCTTTTTGTGTCGATAAAATTATAATAATAAGCTGTTGGCTGCCCCTGAAGCACATCGCCGTTATCAAGCAGAACCACGTTTTTGCCATAGATGCCCCGCTGCTGCTTCACAAAACTGCTTATGCACGAATAACTGCCACCCCAAGCCTTATGCTCAATGAAGTTATACGGAAAACAATTGCCGTGCACATCCGAGGTGTGAATCAAATTTATTGTCACCACACGCTGCTTTGCCTGCGCAAACACTGCCATTGCAAATAATGCCATTGAAAGTATAAAATATCGTTTCACCTTAATAAAAATCTTTGTTAATCGTCTGCGAAGATACGAAATATTTTCGAAATATGCACACAAACACCAACACCTGCAAAGCAACATTCGCTGCTCCACACATTCACAAACAAATGATTTACAACTATAATCAAGCCACTAACAATGATTGATATCCTTCCAAGCAATTATCTTCCGGCAATCAAACACGTCTCGTGCAACGAGGCGTTACTGCCGAAAGTAAAGTGTCCCGGAAGTTTGTCTACTTTAGCGCTTGCCACAATTATGGTGCCAAGTTTTTCCTCACCATTGTGCTGCGCCGACATTTGCTCGCCATTGGCACCAACATAGATTGCAGGCAGAAGCCACGACATGGCAATGGCTATTGATACAGCCAATACATAAACAAACGACTGCTAACCGATTCTCAACAAATTCGACTTGGAGATGCACGATTTTTCACTCAACGCCACTGCATCAATGTGGCAATTTAAACTTTTGTTCATAATTAGGTCTTTTAAATTTATAATTTTTATCAAACTGATTGCTATGCAATCTTAGCACTGTAAACTTCAAACTATGTTGCACAAATTTTTTTTGCAAATATACAGCATTAATTCGGTATAACATAGAGTTTTAGCAACTAATTTAAGAAAAAAACTTCTCTGCGTTATGGATTCTAATGCCTCAGTGCATCACATGAGAGCCGATTTCATCGCTTTGCGAAAAGCAGAAAAACGATTTTTATTTAATCCCAAGCACCGCGATTGCATATTTCTGATTAACTTTGCACTATGATTTATCCGAAGAATTTTGAAGCAAAAATAGGATTCGATGTGGTGCGCAGCGAAGTAAGCCGCCGTCTGCTAAGTTCGCTTGGCGCAACCCACTGCGATAATTTGCATTTCTCAAGCCGATACGAAGAAGTGCATAATTGGCTTGCCCAAACCAACGAGATGCAAAGCATCATTTCAAGCGGCAAAGTGTTTCCTGTGAACCATTTCATCGACGTGCGTGGCGCCCTAAAGGCTGCGCGCAAGGCTGGCACATACATCACCGAGCCTAACCTGTTCGACATAGCGCGTTCGCTGCGTACCATTGCCGAGGTCCGACGTTTTCTTGTGAGCGACGATGAGCAGCAGCCCTATCCCGCGCTTGGCGAGGTTGCCCGGCAGATGCAGCGTTTCGACGTCATTGCCCAAACAATCGACCAAACGCTCGACCGCTACGGCAACGTGAAGGACTCGGCGTCACCCGAACTGAACGATTTGCGAAGCAAACTGCAAAGCCAAACACAAAGTGTGAGCAGTATTATGCGCAGCGTGATTTCGCGTGCCCGACAAGATGGCTATCTCGACAAAGACGCCACACCGTCGATGCGCGACGGCCGCTTGGTGTTGCCCGTATCGCCCATGCATAAGCGCAAAATTCCGGGAATCGTTCACGACGAGTCGGCAACCGGACGAACTGTTTTCATCGAACCTGCAGAGATTGTTGAAGCAAACAACAACATTCGCGCCCTTGAAGCAGAAATCCGCCGCGAGGTGATTAGGATTCTTTGCCGAATAACCGACAGCATCCGCCCTGAAATCGACAACATGCTCGCCACGTACAACTTGCTTGGGCTAATTGATTTCATCCGCGCAAAAGCGCTGTTTGCCATCGATATTGAAGCCTCGATGCCACACCTCGAACGGAAGGCGCAAATCGAACTATATCACGCAGTGCATCCCGGCTTGCTGTTGGCGCTTAAGGCACAGGATAAGCAAGTGGTGCCGCTCAACGTGGAACTTAAGCGCAAGAATCGAATTCTGGTGATTTCCGGACCTAATGCCGGCGGCAAATCGGTGTGTCTGAAAACAGTGGGAATAGTGCAATATATGACGCAATGCGGCTTGCTGCCTCCCGTCTACGCCAATTCTCACATCGGCATTTTTCAAAGCATATTCATCGACATCGGCGACCAGCAGTCCATCGAGAACGACCTCAGCACCTACAGTTCGCACCTTTATAATATGAAAACCATGATTAGCCGTGCCTCCAACACTTCGTTAATCCTCATCGACGAATTTGGCAGTGGCACCGAGCCACAAATCGGAGCCGCTCTTGCACAGGCTATTCTGCATCAGCTCAATGCCAAGAAAGTGTTTGGAATAATCACCACTCACTATCAAAACCTGAAGCATTATGCCGAAGAAACCGAGGGCCTCATCAACGGTGCAATGCTCTACGACCGTCAGAAAATGCAGCCTTTGTTCCAGCTTTCGGTGGGCTATCCAGGCAGTTCGTTTGCCATTGAGATTGCCCGGAAAATAGGCATTCCTTCCGAGGTTATCGACGAGGCTTCGCAAATTGTTGGCAGCGACTACATTAATATGGATAAATATCTGCTCGACATCGCGCGCGACCGAAAATATTGGGAAAACAAACGTCAGGAAATTCACAATAAGGAAAAGCGAATCGACGAGATTGCCGAGCAATACAACGCCCGATTAGAGGACATACGCGCCACTCAGCGCGAAATCATTCACGCTGCCAAGGCTGAGGCAAAGGACATTCTGTCAACCGCCAACGCAAACATCGAGCGAACCATTCGCGAAATTAAAACCGCGCAAGCCGAGCGCGAACGCACCAAGCTGTTGCGCCAGCAGCTCGACGAATTTAAGCAGCGCATCCACCAAGACACCGAATCGGAGACAGAAAGCAAACTGACCCCACTACCCACTCGCAAAAGCCCGCGTAAAAGCTCTTCTGCTGAAGCTGACAAGCCAAAACCTACCGAGAAGCTGGAGGTAGGCTGTGCGGTGACCATCGACGGTTCAAGCTCGGTGGGCGAAATCATTGCCATTGAAGGCAAAAACGCCATAGTGGCCATGGGCGGCTTCAAAACCCGCACGCCTTTGGCTAAGCTGAAGTCCACCATGCGCAAGCCCGATAAACAGTCGAAACCATCGGCTGTCACTAAAGCCACTTCCGATGCCATTCGCGAGCGTCAACTCAACTTCCACCCCGACATCGACGTGCGTGGAATGCGTGGCGACGAGGCTATTCAAGCAATCACTTATTTTGTCGACGACGCCATTCAGTTCGGCTCAAAGCAGGTGAGAATTCTTCACGGAACTGGCACAGGTGTGCTGCGAACGCTCATTCGCCAATACCTCGACACCGTGCCTGGTGTGAAAAGCTATCGCGACGAACACATTCAGCTCGGCGGTGCAGGCATAACCATTGTTGAACTATCTTAAACACTAACATTCATCCCTAACATGAAATATTTCAGCATGAAAAAGATTCGATTAATAGCAACTATGCTTTGCATGATTGCCGCCATAGTTTCGGCAACAGCACAGCAAAACTACACCATCATTGTCAGCCTCGACGGATTCCGAAACGACTACACGGCAATGTACAACACTCCGTTTTTCGACTCGATGGCTCAGCAAGGCGTTAGCGCCGTGATGATGCCCTCATTCCCAAGCAAAACTTTCCCTAACCACTATACCCTTGCCACAGGCTTGGTGCCCGACCATCACGGCATTGTTGCCAACAGTTTCGTCGACCGTGAGCAGGGCAAATACTACTCACTTGGCGACGCTGTGGCCCGCAACGACGCATCGTTCTACGGCGGCGAACCAATTTGGATTACCGCTAAGCGACAAGGGGTGAAAACCGCCACCATCTATTGGGTGGCAAGCGACGTTACTCTGCCTGGCGGAATGCCCGACTATTGGTGGAACTATAACAAAAAGCCGCTGCTCACCTTCGAACAGCGCATCGATGCCGCCATCGCTCTGCTCAAGAAACCCGAACAGGAACGTCCTCACCTGATTATGCTTTATTTCGAGCAGCCCGACGAAGTTGGCCACCATTGCAGCCCATATTCAAAAGAAACCGGCAAAGTGATTGAGCAGCTCGACAGTCTTATACATCTGCTGAATGTGCGCATCAGCGTCCTGCCCATCGCCTCAAAGGTAAATCTGATTGTGACCAGCGACCACGGTATGGCGCCCATCAGCCCCGACCGCACCGTGGCTGTCAGCAAATATCTAAAGCCCGAATGGATTGAAAAGGTCGACGGCGACCTCCCGGGACAAATCTATTGCCGTCCCGGCTGTGCCGACAAGGTGGTGGAAGCACTCAGCAAAGTGCCGCACCTGCGCGCTTGGAAGCGTGAGGACATTCCGTCATATCTGTGCTACGGCACAAACCCGCGCATTGGCGACGTGGTGGCACTGCCCGATGCTGGTTGGCTGTTCACCGACAAGGTTGATTTCTCGCCAGGCGGTGCGCATGGCTTCGACCCTACAGTGAGCGATATGCACGTGATGTTCCGTGCCATCGGACCAGACTTCCGCCACGGTTATGCTAAGACCGAAAAGTTTACCAACACCTGCATCTATCCGCTGCTCGCCCATCTGCTGGGCATCACACCAGCACCTTGCGACGGCAGCCTCAACCTTGTTGACGACCTACTTGCCAAATAGCCATTAGCGACGGCGCTTAAACAACCGCCAAACCACACCGGCAAGAACCAGCAAGGCAAGCAACGTCACCCAGCGGAAGCCAACCATTTTGCTGGCAAAATAGTTTGCATAAGGATACATCTCGTTCAACAGGCTTGAGAAATCCCATATCGCCGAAAACAGCGTCAACAGCGACAACACAAAAAGCAATCCGTTTACAAGGCGATCGTTGGCTGCATCGCGCAGACTTTTTTCCTTGTCGAGCACACCAAACAACTGCTCCTTTTCCTCGGCTATGCAAAGCCCCTTGTCGATGGCTTCGTCGAGCAGTAACGGCAAAAAATTATAGCTCACCTTGTGGAAACAGCACCTACGCTCAAACTCCTCAAACCGCCGTGCCAACACTCGCAGAGGTGCGTGGCTCAACCCAAATGCCGTGCTCAGCTGATTCAGTGCCGTGGGCGTTTCGTGCATCGCCTCGCGAAGCTGCGCGTTCAGCCCAAAAAGAAAACTCTTCACCATAAGCGAGTGAAGGTAAATCATACCAAAATAACAATCGCACCATTGCTCAATCATCTTGGTAGGAAGGTCGATGGCGTGCACCGTGAACGTGTCGTTCAGCGCAAGGGCATGCCACGAGTCGAACACACTAACATGGCTTTCGGCAAGAACCTTTTCAAGATACACCCTGCTCACGCCGCTGCCCTCAAGATTGCCGTCGGTCACCTTTGACATTGTTCCCAGCTGATAGAGCGTCACGTCGCTGAGCACTGACTGCCCATCTGCCTCGTGAGGTGCACAGCTGTTAACAATCTGAAACACCCTGAACTTATTGCCCTGCTCCACCAATCGCCACGCATGCCGCTCATCGCTACCAGTCAAGGCTCCGTATTGCACCAGCAACGGGTCCACCGCCAGGCGCATAAACTCGCCATGCGTCGGAGGAGTGTAATAGTCCACCATACGCAGCGAGCCAATCGCCGCAGTGGCTTTGTTGAGGTCGTCCACCACAAGGCTGATGCCAATCTTCAGCAACGTCACGTCCATAGGCATCAAATAAAGGCTCAAGTCGTCGACCATCAACTGCACATCGCCGCACTTGGTGGCAAACGCAATCGGTTCATTCACCTCGCGACGCAGCTCTACACAACCACGCCGGGAAAGGGCTTCGGCAAAACAAAAATCAACAAACTCGCGATAGTACACCCTTTTCAAGCCAGCAATCTGCTCTTTACTCGGCTGACGGCGCACCCAACCCTGCTCTTCCATCATACCGAAGTCAGCTTGATAACAGCGCGTGAAATAGCCACACAAAAATGCTTTTACCTCGTGCATCCTTTTTTATATTTTATTTTTTTTGAAACATCTTCTCTCTTTTTGCTGCAACGATAGTGCAAGTGAGCACAACCCATATTTGCAGCTTCTTCTGCAAATATAGTGATATGAGCGCAGAATCACCAACCCCATCGAAAAAAAATCTTCCATTCTCTACATCACTCTTCATTTTTTTCATTATAACTTTTCAAGGTAAAGGCTGTTGCTTTACGCAAATAATTGCATATATTTGTAGATAACAACTAAACCCCTCAACAAAATAGCAAAACCAATTATAACCATGAATCAGCCATTCGATATAGATTCAGGCAAAATATCGCGACTGCCTTTCACGCTCTCATACCCCATTGAGCAAGCTGTCACCGCCATAGAAAAGCAACAATACGGAAAAGCAATGAACCATCTGATTGACTTTTTTGAGATTTCTGCACCGTTCTGTTCGTTTGTTTTTCTGCGACTTCTTCAACAGGCATCCTACAGCAATACCGCCATAGCGCCTGCCCTCAGACAGTTTGTCGATAAAATCGACAGCAAGCGGCCGCTCTCGTTCGGCGACTGGCTTAACGACCTTCTCACTCCGCTTATTGCGGCAGCAGCCAAGCATATTCCGCAGTTGAGCCTGACTAAATCGTTCTGCGACAACATATACATTAAGCGTCGCAACATTCTGCTCGGAAGCAAGACATCGGCAAGCATAGTGCAACTGCGCAACGAGTATCGCGGCCACAGCACCACACTTTCGGAGGAAATCTACCGACAAGTGGTGGAACAGCTCGTTCCGCGCACCCAGAGCATGCTCAAAGCCATTATGCCACTCGCCAATTGCTCCTATGTGATTAATCGCGATTGCTACAAAATCAGCTCCGACGCAACCAACGAGCAACCTGCTTTCACCATCGACCTCTACCCTCTTGTGTTTTGCGACGAAAACGACTTTCGCTATGTCTTTCAGTCGCTGAAAGACGAACGAGCCAGCTTCACCTCGAGCAACGAAAACGCCGTGACGCTAATAACCGACGCATTCAATAGCGCAATCGACCACGACTTGCAACGCATTGCGCCATGGTTCGACATCGCTAAGGACCTTAACTGGGAAGAGGCAAAGATGCACATGAAAAGGCAATCGCAGCAATTCCTTAAAAGAGTGTATGCCGAAAAGAAATACAACCGCGAGCTGTTTGTTGAACGCGCTGCACTCACCAGTTCACTCCACGCATTCTGGCAGAGCCAAGCCTCATTATTTCCGCTAATCGGCGAAGCTGGGCAAGGCAAAACCAACCAACTAGCTTACTGGACTGAGCAGCTCATCGCTGCCGACAAACCAGTGCTTATACTCAACTCGTCGGATTTCACCACCATCACACTCGGCAGTTTCCTAAAAGGCGTGTTCTCGTTCAACCCTCGCCGCGACATACACCGATTGTGTGAAAACATCAATCGCCTTGCCAAGCAAAACAACGAGCTCGTGTATGTATTTTTCGATGCGATAAACGAATGCTTGAAGTACGCCGACGACGAATCGGGGACCGAAGGTCCGCTGGCTCTATATCGTGACATTTGTGCCATTATGGCACGAGAAGAATTTTCGCAATTCAAAATTCTCTTCACATGCCGCGGTTTCACATGGAAGAACGTGATTCTGCCTCACACTCAGGCGCAAACCAACATATTGTTCAACGACCACAGCGAAGGCACAAAGGTGCGCGGGTTCAACAACGATGAGCTTGCCCGTGCTTACGACATTTATCAGCAGCTCTATCAAATGCATACGCCGTTTGCCAACATCGACCGCCGCGTGGCACTGCGCCTCACCGACCCGCTCACCTTGAAGTTTGCATCCACCATATTCCTCGGCAAAGCGCTGTCGGAACAGCCTAACGACTACACCTCAATCACACTATTCCGCACCATGTGCTGCGATATTGCCAACTCCTACGCCGGCAAACAGCAAAGCGCCATTCTCCGTCTGATTGGCAAGCACATGCTCACGCACTACCTCTGCGGCGAAACCACCGACGGAATCGATGTGAACGAGTTGCGCGAGGCGCTTTCGCAGCCCGAAGCTGAGTTGCACGAGCTTGCAAATCTCATATATAAATCCGACGGAATAAGCATTGCATACGCCGAACTGCTTAACAAAGCCGACCGGCCTATACTGAAAGAAGTAACCCGAAACTCTGCCAAAGGCGAACGAATATACATTCAGTTCATCTACGAGCGATTTTTAGAATATATTCTTGCTAAAGCATTCATCGACCTCTACCAGAAACCACAGCCAAGCCATTTCATCGACGCGCTGAAAGCAACCGACGCAAGTGTTGTGTGGATAGGAGCTTTGCGCAATGCCCTGATTGACACATGCATAGCCAATGGCAACTTCGATATCTTCATTCAACTCCAAAACAATTGGGGCGACGACTTTAATGTGATGTCGCTGCTGAACGACACCATCGGAGCACTAATATCAGAAAACTACGAGGACCAACTGTTTTCGCTGCTCGAGCTGCTCATAGCAGGCTCAAGCATCAACAACGCAGTGATTGAGCAATTCAATCAAGTGGTGAAAGTAATCGAAAACAACCAAGCCGACGACAACACTATTGCCCTGCACAAGTCGCTCGAAACACAACTTTCTTCCACCATCAGGCTTAAACGCCTGGCATCGGTAAGTTTGATAAACGGCGTGTTTCTCACCGATTATTTCAACGAGGGGCTGTATAAACACAACGCCATGACATTGCTATGGCAAATAATGACCGACCCCATTTACGACATACGCAACGACTCGTGCATGTATGCCTACTACCTGTCGAAGCGCAATCACACTGCCAGCCACGCGCCATTGAAGCAAAACCTCACCGAACGCATCATCATAGAAATGTATGCCAGCATCAAGCAGCACTCCCTTGTGCGAGTGCTTGCCACACCAAAATTGCGCAAAAATGCACTCATATTCCTTGAGACTGCCACACGACTGGCTGTGCTGCTCATCATCGACAATATGCTTGACTGCGACAATGACCGCCGCCCGCAAGCCACTAAAATGCTTGACGAAATCAAGCATATATTCCGTTATTTCACAGCCAATCTCTACCTGATAAAAATCTTCATGCCATTCCTGCAAATTGCCATGAAGAAGCAAATCACTTTCCAATCCGACTATGTGAACAACGCCATGGAATACCAGTCGCATTGGCACGACAACACATTCAGCGACATCACATATAACGGAGCCGAATGGAACCGCCACGATGTTGACACCGCCATGAGTTTCTGCCATCATCACGTGAAAGCCATTCAAGGCATGTCGCCCGAGCAAATCGGCAACGAGGAGGAGCGTTGGAGGCAATTCCAACCGAAAGTGCTGTCGGCTTACCGCAGCGGCGACTCGTTCAGCTACTTCGTGCTCGAGCGCATTCAGGTGATTATGGGCGTGAGCAACTGGAGCAATTTCAAGCCAATTGCAACAGCTTTCTTCTCCGACGATTTCCGCCCGTCGAGGTGGTTTGACTACAGCCAGATGTCGATGCTTTACGTTTTATATCAGATTGCGCTCCAAAGCCATAAGTCCAACGCAGAGCTACTCGACATCTACACTCAAGAAGCTGCCGACTGGACTAAACGCTGCCGTGGCTTGTTCGTCGGGCACCATAGCAAGAAAGCAAACTCTCGCGGACTATATAAACGCAATGTGATGAGTTGGTATGCCGCCGTATTTTTTGCCACATCGCCCGATTGCAGTCAAACCGACACCAATGCAATGCCTGCTTTCTACTCCCTTATCGACCTCGCAGCGAAAAACAAGGACCGCGAGCTGCTCACTCATCTCATTGAAAACATCCAAGAAATGATAACCGACATCGGCTTGCCACATGCCGCCTTGCGGCTGCTCAAGCACATCATGAGTATGTTCAATACCGTCGAGCAAGTCAACGAGTACGACAACACGCCATCACAACGCGATGGCATCTATCAGTTTGGAATAGTGAAGTTGATTGGCAATGTGCTAAGCACCGCCAAAAACTATTGTCCCGAACTCGTCAACCAGTTTCTGCAGCAAGATGTGGCATGTTTGCCTTTCCCAGGCATCAACTCCTACCGCGACAGCCTTCTGAACTACAACCCAAGTGGCGAAAGTCTGCAGGACGTACTCACCCACAAGTTTGGCAATTTCCTGATATTCTCACTCGTGAACGTCGAAGCCATCGACAATTTTTCGGTGGAAGCCATTGCAGCAGCATCGCGCTCGAAAGACGTTTTTGCCTGGTTCGAGCAAGTTGTGAAGATTTTAATTCGTCATTTATTTATAAAATAATTATCTTTGTTGCACTGAATTTGAATTCATAGAAATCGTGATATGCGAATGACTGCAATAATTATATTTTCAGCCGTGGTGCTGGTTGCTGTGTATGTGGCTGCGATTTTTGTGCCATCAATGTTTTTCTACAAGCGGGGATATACAACCGAGAAGCTTGCCGGCAAACTGATTGTGGCACATCGTGGCGGCGCCAAGCTTGCCCCCGAAAACTCGCTACTTGCCATCGAAAAAGGCATTCAGTGCGGTGCCGACATAATTGAAATCGACATCCATCAATCGCGTGATGGAGAGCTTATAGTGTGCCACGACCCGACATTGGACCGCACCACCACCGGCAAGGGCAAAATTGCCGATTTAACACTCGACGAAATCAAGCGCTTCAGCATCGTTGACCAAAACAGCAACGCCACCAATGAGCGAATTGCCACTCTGCAGCAGGTGCTCGATTTGGTTGAAAGCTATCGTGCCAAGGGCAGAAACGTGGGGTTGCTTATCGAAATAAAACATGTTGCAGGGCAATATCAAGGCATCGAAAAGCGTCTGGTTATCGAGTTAAGCCGACGCGACGCCCTGTCGTGGTGCTCTGCACAATCGTTTGACGACGGTGTGCTGTTCACCCTGCATTCGTTGTGTCCTACTTTGCAACTCGAAAAGCTGCTAATTTGCCCTTTGCCCGGCTTGCCCTTTATTGTTGACGGATTTGGCATTTCGCGTTTTTCTTTCGAGAAATACGGATTTGTGAATTCGTTCAACTGCATGTGGCAGGGCGTTAATCACAAGTTTGTGGAACAGGCTCACGCCAATGGCAAGGAAGTGAAGCTGTGGACTTTCGATGACCTGAATGCTGCCGTGGTGGATGCCGACGGATTTATCACCGACCGCCCCGACATTTGGCAAAACGCACGCAAAAGGTTTGGCAATTAGTGTTTTCTTCGCTATCTTTGCAGATAAAGCTGCGAAATTAGGCTGCACTCGGCATAACGCTCAAGCCCTCGCTTGGCGATTCTGCTCTCGCTGACACTATCTTTGCAGCATAACTGCAAACTATATAGATAAACCATTAAAAACTTAAAAAACGAATGAACGAAACCGAACTTCTTAATGTCTGCCAACAATTCGCCACTAAGAGCAAAGCCCTTAAGGTGGCACCGCTTGGCAATGGACTCATCAACACCACCTATAAAGTGACCACCGAAGGCTCAGTCCCCGATTATGTTTTGCAGCTTGTCAACACCGACATTTTCACCGACCCTGAAATGCTGATGAACAATATTGTGGCTGTAACCCGTCACATCCGCCGCAAGTTGCAAGAGCAAGGCGTGAGCGACATCAGCCGCCGCTGCCTGCAGTTTGCCACCACACTCGATGGCAAGCACTACCTGATGCAGCAGGGCAAGTGCTGGCGCATGATGGAGTTTATCCCCGACACGGTGAGCCGCTCAGGCGTTTCCACCGAAAGCGCTTACATCGTGGGACACACTTTTGGCAATTTCCAGGCTATGCTTGCCGATATTCCAGAGCAACTGGGCGAAACCATAAAGGATTTTCACAACATGGAGTTCAGGCTGCAGCAGCTGCGCGAAGCTGTGGCTGAAAACCGTGCCGGACGTCTCGACGAGGTGCAATGGCTGGTGGACGAGCTTGAAAGCCGTGCCGACGACATGTGCCGCGGCGAGCGCCTCCACCGCGAGGGCAAGCTGTCTAAGCGCATTTGCCACTGCGACACTAAGGTGGACAACATCCTCTTCGACCGCAACGGCGATGTGTTGTGCGTGATTGATCTCGACACTGTGATGCCGAACTTTGTGTTCAGCGACTTTGGCGATTTTCTGCGCTCGGCTGCCAACACCGGTGCCGAGGATGATGAAAACCTCGACAACGTGAATTTCAACATGGACATCTTCCGTGCCTTTGCCCGAGGCTACATCGAAAGCGCCCGCGGCATGCTCACCGATGTTGAAATCGATAATCTGCCTTACGCCGCTTGCCTGTTCCCTTACATGCAGACGGTGCGTTTCCTTGCCGACTACATCAATGGCGACACTTACTATCGCACAAAATATGCCGAGCACAACTTAGTGCGCTCAAAAGCACAGTTCAAGCTGCTGCAAAGCGCCGAATCGCATCTCCAGGAAATGAAGCAATACATTGCCGAATTACTCGGCTAAAGGCAACAAACACATTACACAAGCAAAACGGACTGTGGCAATGACGGTATTCAATCGGCGATTGCTGCAGCCCCACTGTTTTATTGTCCTCCAACGAGAACCGTTATTTCAGAACGGATAGCCTATGGCGAGGTGGAATGCAAGGCTTTTTTTGAAATTGGGCATATTGAAGTAGCCACGATTGCCGGTGGCGTATGGCGCATGCAAAGCATAGCCCAAGTCGCCACGAATCACCAACATGTCCATGTCGAAGCGCAACCCTATGCCCGAGCCGACAGCCATCTGCCGCCACATATCGGCAAACTGCAGCTTAGCGCCGGGGCGATTCTCATCATCCTTCAGCAGCCAGATGTTTCCGGCATCAAGGAACACCGCACCCTTGAGATAGCTGAACAGCGGGAATCGGTATTCGAGGTTCATCTCCAACTTGAACGTACCGGTTTGGTCGTAATAGCCATTAGGATTGTCAGCCGACGGCAAATAGCTTCCCGGACCGATGGAGCGCACGGCAAAGGCACGGATGGAGTTGGCACCGCCAATATAGAACTGCTCACTGTAAGGCACTTGCGCCGAGTTGCCGTAGGCGTGGGCTGCACCGATGAGCAGACGCCCCACCAACTTGTGAGAATCCATCACCGCATGGCTGTAGACCACCGAAGCCTGCGCCTTTACGAACTGCGAGAACGGAGTGCCAAGCATCTTTTTTTCGCCCTTCGAGCCACACATTGACCAAATGCCAGCAAACACATTGCCAGCCTCGGTGAACTGCAAGTTGAACGTGAGATTGTCGCGCCCGAACGCACGGTCGTAGGTATAGGCGTATTGCAGCATAGGCACAAACTGGTTACGAAAGCTCTCGTGCACAGCCGGATTGCTGTTCATAGTGGAATCGAAACTCTCGGTGGTGTGAAGCAGCTTAGTGTAGGTGAGGCGGAACGGGGTGAGCTCGTTGAGCGAATGACGTCCGGCATGCCACTGCCACGTGGTGCCTAAGCCAAACTGAACCATCTTGAAAAAGCTCGGACGATTGAGTACGTCAGCCGATAGCGTAAATTTGGTGTAGTTCGGAAAACGTCGACTGCGGTCGACAAACTTGGGCGCCAGCAGCTGCGGAATGGTGAGCGTTGACGAGAGCCCGAATTCGTAGCTGTTATAATCGTATCCATCCACAGCCTTGCCACCCGTTGCCCACTCGTAGCTTGCACTCAAGTCGGTGTTGAGCACTTCTGCCCCACCGAAAAGGTTTTTGTGCGTGAGTCCAAGCGAGATGCCAGGCCCAATAAAGCTGTTCGACTTAGATGTAAGCTGCGACTCAATCTTTGCCTCGATGGGACTATCCATGGTGCAAACGACGTCGACATCAACCGTCGATTGCCCCGGTCGCAACGAATCGAGCGGAGTGACTTCAATGTTGATGGCATTGAAAAGCCCTGTAGCTGAAAGGTTGCTTTGTGTACGGTCCATATCTCTAACGCTGAAGACCCTACCCTCGCGGAAACTGATTTTCTTTGCTATAAAACTGTCCTTAAGTCGTAGCGGATTCATCTTCACCAAGGTGCCTTTTCGCGGGAGTTCCACCGTGTCGGCCTCGCCACCTCCTTGATAGCGATTCACCGTAGTAGTGACGTTGCCCACTGTATATTTGCGCAAAGCAGCCTCAGGAATACCCGCCGCCATGGCAAGACGCAGGGCAATTTTGCCCTTGCGCAGAGAGCTGTCGGCAAGATATTCGATATACTCCGGGCGAAAATAGTAGTAACCGCGGTTGCGAAGCACATTGGTGATGCCAACGCGCACAGCATTCAGCGAATCGAGGCTATAACGGCTTCCCGGTTTCAGATAGTTGTTGCGACGGGCAAGCGAATCAATTTTCATAACAATCTCACTGCTCCCGCCAAGGTAGCCCACGCTGCTCAACACATAAGGTTCGTTTACTATCACATCGTATCGGATGCGAGCTTTCTTTTTGTTCTTGCTTGAATATACAAGTTCATAAGAAGAATTTGAGTCGAAGTAGCCGTTGTCGTGCAAAATGGTGTTTATCATATCCACGCGATGAGCCGGACGCACATTGTCGATAGTGACAGGTGTCTCAACAAGTCTCTTATAAAGCCACCCCTTTAAGCCGCCAGCGCTGTCGCTCCAATGGTTGTAGACCCACAACCCTACAGGGAACGGATGGCGAATGTATGGCGAATAAAGGCTATTGTTAGGTGCCACGTTGATTGCCGAAGCAATACCCTCGGCCACGGCGTCGTCGAGCACAATGCTATCGGCATTTGGCATAATGTTCAGTTTTTTCACACCTGTGTAAAGCACCTCGTCGTCGGCAAGGCGGCTTGTGGTTGAACATGACATTGCGCCCAGCACAACAGCAACATATACCAAATATCGTAGTTTTATATACGCTCGATTAGTCATCGCAAAATGTTGTTTTATTTGTTTTGAATAATAGTGTCCGGCAAGTTCAGCGAAGCGTTCTTGATGGAGTCGGCTTGCTGCTGAGCCAAACGCCGCGCCGCAGCCCTTCTACTCTTGCGGAACTTGAAAATATGCTTCAGCGTCGACAACTTGCGCTTAATCACAAAACCCACGCCGGTTTGAGTGATTTCACCCTCAAGAATGCTCTCAAAGCCAGTGTGACGGAACAGCCGGGCATACATACTTCCAGAGCTGTTAAGCAGATATTCTATTGAGATGTCACTAATTAGGTTGTCGGAGAAATTATCCTCCGCGCTTGCATCGGTGCTGTAGTTTCCTCCTACAACAATCTTGAAGCGGTCGTTGAACAGCGACTTCGAAAGATTGTAGCTGTAGCTTGTAACTGTAGAATTCCCTTTTCCGCTACCGTTATCATATTGGTTTATGCCAAACGACAAATCCACGCCCTTTATGGCACTTGCTGCCCAGCTGTTGATTTGCGAGTTTAAGAATGAATACAGAGCGTTATTAGACATCGACGACGAATTTGCGCTCGAATAACTGCCATACAGCATCAGGTTCATGGCTTGAGCCGAGCGCTGCTGCGGAGTCATCGACTGCAACTCGTTTTGAATGGTTAAATCGTCGTTTGTTGCAAGGTCGAAACCAACATCCATTTGCGACAATGTGCCACCTACGTTACAAGTGATTAAGAAATCCACCAAGTGCGAAGCTCCGCCGTCGCTGCTCACCGAGGCTTTATATTTCTCAACAGCACTGAAGTTCAACGTAGGGTTGAGCATATTTCCCGTGAACGCAATGTAACTGCCCTCGTTGATTTTGAAATCCACTTCCTTGATTAAAGGCGGTGAATATTTCACATAGCCATTGTCGCAAATCAACCGCCCGGTGACACGCGGGTCACCCGAGAAGCCTTGCGCATAGTTAAGCGTGCCTGTCGACTGCACTTGCACTCGGTTTTTGCCGTCAGGCGACAAATACGCATTAATTATGTTGCCCTGCTGAAGCGTGATTGAAGCATTGATGTTTATGCCGAAAGGTTCGGCTTGCAGCAGCGAGTCGGGATATTCACTCACCGAATCGTCGAAATGCACAAACCTAACCATGTCGGGATTAGTGGCAGGCACAATCTCGCTAACGTCTTCTTGCAAAACGTAGGTTAAATTACTTCCCGATAGCAGCGACACATTTGCGTCGACATATAGCGCGCTGGTCTTACCCTTAACTTTGGCATTCAAATCGGCATACCCTCTGCCAAACAACTGCGACTTCCTGATTTGCTTGCTATCAACAAACTGTACGCCTTTTCCTTGCAAATTCAGTTCGACATACGGATTTGTCATGTTTCGAATATCAATCAACCCGTCAATATTCAACGGTTTGTCATTGCAGCTTCGCAATGCATATTTGTCAAAACGAACAATGCTCGAATCAACAGGAATCACGGTGTTAGGGAACAAAATTTTTGAACCGAACACCGGCACATAAATAGCGCCGTCTTCAGCCGAGACTTCGCCGGTAAGAATCGGCTTATCGAAACTTCCTGTCATATTCAATTCGCCGTTCAAATAACCTTGCAATTCAGCAATGCCGTTAGGGATAAACGCCGACATGGTTGAAATCGGGAATTTGTCAATGTCGAGTTTTAGCGACATCGGGCTTGTGGCTGTGGAATCGTTCAAAACACCTGCGGCAAAGGCAACCCGAGCGCCGTTAACGTTCATATAAGACTCCAAATTTGTATTACCGGTTACAGGGTCGAGCGTCATCACAGCGTCAAGGTTAAAGTCGCCAACCGTCTGACCCTCATAGCAGAAATTCTTCAACTCTGCGTTTCCTGTTCCCCAGAACTGCTGCCCACGATACGAAATCTTCATGTCGGAAGTCAACTCGCCGCTCACATCGGGCGCAAACGGGAACATCGAAACCCATTCGTCAATCTTCAGCCCCTTTATTTGCAAGTTTACATCTTCTTGGTGATGTTCCTCGCCCTCAACGCTGTGCTCTGCATGTTCGGTGAACAAATTCACCGAACCGGATTTCCCGCCATCAAGCCGCAAGTTTGCATCGAGATGCTGTTCTTTATAATTATATTGAACGTAATTTCCCTCGTTCACCGTCCACTCACGATAACCAATCAGCGGTTTGTCGGTGAAAATGTTTAGGCGCACAATCGAGTCGTTGACATCGGTGTGGGTGCCGAAACTATAACCGGTGCGCTGCCTGATGTCTTTCACTTCATATAGCGTGGACAAACGGCTGCCAAGTATACCGCCTTTCACTGTCACAGAGGCAAAATTATCCATCGTTCCGGCACGATTTCCCATGTGGAACCGATAACCAAGATATTTGCCTACCTGCGCCAGACGAGCAGTTATAGTGTCAATTTTTGTTCCATAAGCATCAATTCCTTGAATGATTCCATCGCCGTAGATTGTGCTGTCGTTATACAGCTCAAACGACAGTTTCTTCATTTTAATGTCGTTATACCCAAGGAATTGCTGCACAATGCCATGCTTACCCATCTCCAATTCGCAGGCAAACGGTGGCAAAGAACTTTGCAACGTGTCGATGTTGAGCGAGATGCGGTTTGCCTGTTCGAGCGCGATGTTCCCACAATTGGTCATTTTGTCGATGAACTGCTGCAAGCCCACTTGCGAGCCAAAATTCAACGAAAGGTCCTCGTTGTGTAATGCGCCATTGATGGTAGAATCGGTGCTTTCAAACAACATGTCAATCGACGGAGTGTTGAACGACAACGTGTCGTGGGTCCACTTTAGGTTCTGAATTTCAGCAGAGAAATCGCAAACAAGTCGCTTTACATCAACATCGCCAAACGCAGTTAAGCGGCCGCTTCCAAACGAAGGCACATCAACAATGCGCATAGCCTGCAGATTAATGTCGCGGAAATCGCCGTCAAGTGCCACCACATAGTGGTCTTTTTCGAGCTCTCCATTGCATGTGAAGCCGAAATCTATGTTTGGATTCACCGAATTAAACGAGGCTGTAAATGCACCTTCAGCCAGCGCTACATTGCCTGCAATTTCTTTGTACGTCTTATTATTGTACGATAGGTTATCAATAGCCATCGACGCCTCCAAGGCAGTTGACTTTTTCATGATGTCGAATCCGCGACCCTTAACATGCGCCCTTGCCGTGACGTCGCCTAATGTGCTCAGAGGCAGCACCGAGTGCAGTGGCAATGTGCGAAGGTCGAGGTCTGCCTCATACGATTCTCTTGCGGTGTTAAACTTCGCTTCGCCCACAGCCTTGCCGGTTGCAAGTGCCAAATCAATTTTACCTGACATTGCATATCCATCAAGCGACGCCTTGCCTCTTACTTTCATCGGCGGAAAATTCACCTGCTTGCTCATCTGAGCGTCGAATACAGTGGGTTTTATGAAATTAAGGTTGTCGAATTCACCATTTATTGTCAAATCACCTCCCATGCGTTTTTCGTCCATCACGTTGCGCACGACTCCGTCAATCTTCATTCTGGCGTATCTTGGCAAGTTAGCACTCAGTTCTTTCACATTCATCTGGCGTGATGTTCCATCGGCTTTTGCCAACAGCTGCAACGGTCGATAACGAGGTATTGAGTTGAAATATGGCGCAAATGCAGGGAAAGCACGCTCTAAATCCGAGATGTCGACACTCGCCGAAGCATCAAACTTAATGGTGCCACTCGACGGTGTTTCCATGAAGCTCATATTGATTTTGGCATCGGCACTCAATTCCGAAGCCACGGTTTTCAATTTGAATTGCTCAATAGCCATTGCCAGGCTGTCCATCCTGAAGGTGCCGTGGGCATCAGTCACAGTCACCCCGCAGCGCTCACGTGCCGAGAGCTTCTTTATTGGCACAATCACCTCCATGCCGCGGTTATACAAGCTGTCGATAGCAATATTAATATCCGACACCTCGAGGTAATCCATATCCAAGCCTCTTCCGGGCTTTGCCCCGCTCACTGCATACACGGCGTGCGAATTTGTCAGGCGCAAGGCATCGCCGCAAACCGTCCAAAGCTGCGAACCGGCATCGCTCGACGCTGTGTCGGGTTCGGCAACCGGATGCGACTCTATATACTCGGCTGTAGGATAGCGATATTCTACATTCACCCCATCAATGCCCAAATACTGGGCATGAACATTTGCCGAGCCTGTGTCCACCTTGCCTTTCTTCAATTCCGCCCTGCCCACAGTCAAATCCATTTCGTCGATTGTTGGAAGCATGTGCATAACATAGCGCACGCTGTCGAGCACAATGTGGTTGGCGTTAACCAGCCACGCCACGGTGGCAGTGTCGTTATCTGAAGGTTTCACTCTTTCAGGAAAATAATCGAGACGGATGTCGCCGCCATGCAAACGGGCTTCGTCGATTGTCACGCCATTGCTGCTGAGTGCAATGGTGGCAGCGTTCACTCTCACGTCATGTATTTTCGCTTTCAACACCATCGACGAATCCTCGCTCACCATACGGTATTGAGCACGCAACAACTGTGCATCCTCCACCTCCACATCGAGCCTAATGAGCGGCAACAGTTTCACGTCGAGCAGCAAGTTTTCTGCCGAAATCATGGTGTCGCGCTGCTCGTCGAGCACCAGCACACCGTCGACGCTCACATCGAGCGGAAACTTCAACAATATTCTTTCAATGCTCACGTCCCAGCCGGTGGCTTCGCTCACCTGCTCGCATGCAATGTTTTTCGCATAGTTTTGAATGAACGGAATATAAAGCAGCATCGGCAAAAGCACAATCGCCAAAACTACGGCACCCAGCACCTTTGCAAATGTTTTTACGACTCTATTGAATTTCAACTTCTTCACGCCCGAAATGTCACAAATAATATTTAGAGACTTATGATTTCAATCACTTGCTATTTTTAAAACAATAAAGGTAAGTAAAATCTAATAAACCTTTTGAAAAATTATCCTAATATTTTTTAATTAGCTCCAAAATAGGCAAAACCAGACAAAAAAATTGAAGCATTACAGACTTTATTCAAGACCTGCAATGCTTCAAAAAACTTTTCTTTACTACTTGTGTCGAAGAAAGCTACGATTACTTGCGAATACCAAGTTCTTTCTTAGAGATGATAGCACGATAGCGATTGATGTCAACGCGGATAAGATAATCCAACAAACGACGACGCTTACCTACCAATTTCTTCAACGCACGTTGAGTAGTATAATCTTTGTGATTTGACTTCAAGTGTTGAGTCAAATGAGAGATACGAAAAGAGAATAATGCAATCTGTGCCTCTGGCGACCCAGTATCAGTATTGCTCGCACCGTATGTCTCAAAGATTTCTTTCT
This sequence comes from Muribaculaceae bacterium, assembly GCA_051871555.1. Lineage (GTDB taxonomy): Bacteria > Bacteroidota > Bacteroidia > Bacteroidales > Muribaculaceae > SFTJ01. Next base: position 23,911 of record JBJECZ010000055.1, read on the forward strand.
TTTTTTCAGAATCTAAATACATTCTAATTGGTGTTTTTTGTTTGTTAATAATTTATCGGGTGCAAAGGTAGTAATTTTTTTCTTTTTACACAATCAACCTTCTATTTTTTTATTCATTTATCGTCATAATTGCATTAAAATGACTAACTTTGCACTCTCAAATTAGGTTTATTTATGCAAAAAATCAGGAACGTTGCCATAATTGCCCACGTGGACCATGGCAAAACAACATTAGTTGACAAGATGTTGCTCGCAGGAAATCTTTTCCGCGACAATCAGAATACGGGTGATTTAATCCTCGATAACAACGACCTCGAACGCGAACGCGGCATCACTATCCTATCGAAAAACGTCTCAATAAACTATAACGGTTACAAAATCAACATCATCGACACTCCGGGACACAGCGACTTCGGCGGCGAAGTGGAACGTGTGCTCAACATGGCTGACGGCTGCCTGCTGCTTGTCGATGCTTTTGAGGGTCCGATGCCTCAAACTCGCTTTGTGCTGCAAAAAGCTCTCGAAATTGGGTTGAAGCCTATCGTGGTAATTAATAAGGTGGACAAACCTAACTGCCGCCCCGACGAGGTGCAGGAAATGGTGTTCGACCTCATGTTCAACCTAAATGCCACCGAGGAACAACTCGACTTCCCCACCGTATACGGCTCGGCTAAGCAAGGCTGGATGAGCGACGACTGGAACAAGCCAACCGACAACATCAATGCCGTGCTTGATGCCATCATTAAATATATACCCGAACCAAAGGTGATTGAGGGCGATGCCCAAATGCTCATCACTTCGCTAGACTATTCGAGCTACGTTGGCCGTATTGCCATTGGTCGCGTTCACCGTGGCGTGATTCGCGAAGGCATGGATTTGGCGTTGTGCAAACGCGACGGCTCGGTGGTGAAACAACGCATCAAGGAGCTGCACACATTCGAAGGAATGAGCCGCAAAAAGGTGGAAAGCGTTGCCAGCGGCGACATCTGCGCACTCATCGGCATCGAAAATTTTGAAATTGGCGACACCGTTGCCGACATCAACAACCCTGAACCGCTACCTCGCATCGCCATCGACGAGCCTACAATGTCGATGACTTTCACCATCAACGACTCGCCATTCTTTGGCAAAGACGGCAAATACGTCACCTCGCGTCACATCAACGACCGCCTCATCAAGGAGCTTGACAAAAACCTTGCTCTGCGAGTAGAGAAGACCGAGCGCGAAGATGCATGGATTGTTTACGGCCGTGGCGTGCTCCACTTGGCTGTGCTCATCGAAACTATGCGCCGCGAAGGCTACGAACTGCAAGTGGGTCAGCCTCAGGTAATCGTGAAAGAAATCGACGGCGTGAAATGCGAGCCTGTGGAAGCACTCACCATCAACGTGCCCGAAGAATATTCAAGCAAAATGATTGATATGGTCACTCGCCGTCGCGGCGATTTGGTGTCGATGAGCACTCAAAACGACCGCATCCACATGGAATTTCAAATTCCTTCGCGCGGCATCATCGGCTTGCGTACCAATGTGCTCACGGCAAGTGCCGGCGAAGCCATCATGGCTCACCGTTTCCTTGAATACCAACCTTGGAAGGGCGACATCGAACGACGCACCAACGGTTCGCTCATCGCTCTGGAAAGCGGCACAGCCTACGCCTACGCTATCGACAAGCTGCAGGACCGCGGTAAATTCTTCATCTTCCCGCAAGAGGAAGTGTATGCCGGTCAGGTTGTGGGCGAAAACGCTAAGGATAACGACATCGTGGTGAACGTGACCAAGTCGAAAAAACTCACCAACATGCGAGCTTCAGGCGCCGACGAAAAAGCCAAGATTGTGCCTCCTGTGGTGTTCAGCCTCGAGGAAGCTCTCGAATACATCAAGGGCGACGAGTACGTTGAAGTTACTCCTAACCATTTGCGTCTGCGCAAGATAATTCTTGACGAACTCGAGAGAAAACGCGCCAACAAGCAGTAAGGCGGCGCACCAACAAAGCATAACTTTGTTTCATAATTTTATATTTTTCGAGGATGAGAGTTCAACATTACTTTCATCCTCGTTTTTTGTCAGGTGAAAAACAATCAAACACCAGCTTCACATACCGAAGCCGATGTTTGATTCTTCACTAATCACTGAGGCGCACACAGCGCCAACGCTCTAAAAAACAAGTTATTAACCTTCTGAATCATTAGGAACTTCGATTGCCTATCCACAGGCAATAATTCAAAAGACGTTATACCACATTAGAAACTCATACTCAATTTTTCCCGTCCAATTTCTTGAACTCGGGCGAAGTGACTACACACACGGTGTAAACAGCTAAGCAAATTGCTACTACTAACATATCTTTTCGTTTTTATTTTTTCGTTCTACAAAATGTTCATTATTGCCGGCAAGCATATCGGTCTTTTCGCACCGCTTATCTCTCCCGACAATGCAAAGGAATAAAATATATGGGCGGATTTTTTGCCCACCAAATATAACAAAATTTAAAACTACATTTTTTGCTCTAAAACCCTAAAAATAGTTGAATTTCGGCAGAAACAAAGTAACATTTGTTTTATTCAAAAAATTTGCCTATCTTTGCAAAAGTTTTGCGCATGTGGCGTAATTGGTAGCCGCGTTAGACTTAGGATCTAATGCCGTAAGGCGTGGGGGTTCGAGTCCCTTCATGCGCACGAAGCAAAACTTCAGCGTCAAGACAACACAAAATCTTGACGCTTTTTATTTGTTCACACTTACTATAATAACCAAAACGCTGCATCATGTCACTTCGCATATCTCTTTTGTCGATTTTTCTTGCCTTGCAAGCAGCACTCGCCTTTGCCCAAGACAAAACCTACCCTTTCGTTTGCCGCGACTCAAACCGCATAATCACCAACAACTGCGATTGGAGCCGACTAATACACACTGCAAAGATGCTCACCCAGGCTGACAGCACACTGGTGAAATTGTCGGTGCTGCACATCGGCGACTCACATATTCAAGGCGGTATGCTTAGCGAAGCGCTTCGGCAAACGCTGCAAAGCAAATATGGCAATGGCGGCAGAGGATTGATTGTGCCGCTTAAGAAGGCTGGGACTAATCAGCCTGCCGACTACAGCTTCACGTCAGCCAACCGCGTATGGAAAGCCACAAAACTCACAAACAACAAGCGCCGCGAAGGCGCAAGCCTTACAGGCATATCGGTAGCGTTTGCTTCGCCGGCACTGTCGCTGAACATCGGGGTTGATAACGCCGACGATAGTTTCAGCTCGTTCACGCTGCTGCACTCGCCTGCAAAAGGCAACGTATCAGCCAATTCCACGGAGATGTCAATCATAAAAACCGCGACTGATTCCTTGTCATATGCATCCACATTCGCCCTACCTTCGGCTTGTCAGCAATTGCCGCTTTACAACCTATCAGGAATTAGTGAACTGTGGGGCGCAATACTGCATAACAATCGCAGCGGCGTGGTGCTGCACTCAATAGGCAACAACGGCGCATGCTATCAGCACTACAACCAGCTCGACAGTTTCGCCGCACGCACAGCGGTGTTTGCTCCCGACCTTATCATCATTTCGCTCGGCACAAACGAAGCCTTTGGCAGTTGCAAAGACCCGAACGCAATTAAGAATGAAATACACCGACTCGTGTCGGCGCTTCGGGAATGCAATCCCGAAGCGGAAATACTGCTCACCACACCGATGGAATGTGACCGCAGACAGCGCACACGAAGAGGTCGCCGCCGTCGCCGCACAGTGTTCACCACCAACACAAATTGCCTGACCGTGCGAAACATCATCATGCAATATGGTGCAGAAAACAACATTGCAGTGTGGGACCTTTACACCGTGGCAGGAGGCAAAGGCTCGGCAGCAAAGTGGGTTGCAAATTCGCTTTTGGCGAAGCGCGACCATGTGCACTGCTCCGCCGAGGGCTATCGCCTGCAAGGCAAACTCCTCGCCGAAGCCATCATCCAATCACTCGCCGAAGAATAACATTTTTACTTGGAGAGGACCAGGCGGAAGCCAAGACTGCCGTTGCGGTGGCCGGGGTAGTTGCTGTCACGGCTAGACGAGCGACATCTCCCGGCGTAGTCGAGCCAGCTCCCGCCGCGACCCATGCGGTCCGAACCAATATTTGGACCTTTAGGATTAGACTGCGCATTGCTGCTATATTTGCCGTCCCAATCATGACACGACTCATATACATTTCCGCTCATATCGTAGATGCCAAGTTCATTTGGCTGCTTAGTCTTAACAGGATGAGTCTTCTCATCGCTGTTGTTTTTATACCACGCCACATTATCAACATTATTGCTGCCGCTATATTTATAGCCTCGACTCTTTTTTCCACCACGAGCTGCATATTCCCATTCCGCCTCAGTGGGCAAGCGGAATTTCCTGCCAGTCAAAGCGTTAAGCTTCTTGATAAACTCTTGGCAATCGTCCCAAGATACCCTTTCAACTGGAAGATTATCGCCCTTAAAATAGCTCGGATTATTGCCCATCACGGCTTGCCATAGCGCCTGGGTCACCTCGGTTTCTCCAATATAGTAACTCGAAAGCGTTACTTGATGCGTTGGCTTCTCATCACTATATGCATCACTTCCCTGCTCGGGTGTAGCGCCCATAGTGAATGTGCCGCCTTCAACGGCTATCATAGTGAACAGCACGCCTTTTACGGTGAACGTCTGATTATTACCTGAGGAGCCCGAACCCGAAGCTATTGGCGTGGTTGCCACACTGCCTTGCTGCAGCGTGCCACTGAGCGACTTATTTTCGCCTTCAGCAAGCAAAACATCTTCGCTGTGGTCGCTGTAGCCCGATTTTTTAATTGTGAGCTTATGTTTGCCGGCAAGCACATTCTTGAAAATATCAGGCGATGAGCCAAGTTGTTTGCCATCGAGCCAAACCTCAGCACCAATCGGTTTATAGTTCACGCTCAGTGTGCCATACATCGGCACAAGCGCCGGAAGCGTGACAGTCTTTGCCTCCTGTTTGCCTATGTTTATGGTGGTTTTGCTATCGTGATAACCATCGAGTTTACCCTCGATGACGTACATTCCCGCAGCCAAACTGCCCTGCCACTTATCGGTGCCTCGTAATTTCTCGTTGACGAAAATGCGGGTGCCGGGCGTGGTGCTGTTCACCGAAAGCGAAGCCAAAGCCGACTTCAAACTGATAGTCAGCGTCTGCTTTTCCTTGCCGATAGTCACTACACCGGCTTCGGGAAGATAGTTGCCAGCTTCCACGCGATATTGATGCTCGCCGTAAGGCAACAACTTGGTGATTTCGCCGCTGCCGTCATTCTCCTGCAACTCTTCGTCGATATAAACGCTTGCAGTTTTTGGCGTAACCGTAATCGCAAGAAATGAACCGCCGGTATCCTGAGTAACCACCGTTCGAACCTCGCCGGTTGTCAAAACCATCTCGTAGGTCCGTGCTGCCTCAATGCCAATTTCAAAATAATAGTCGCGCAACACACCCAACTGCGGATGCTTTATGGTGATTCGCTGAATGCCGTGCGGCACATACACCCAAATCTCGCCCGCTTCCTGTCTGGTTTTCACAATTCCTGCCATGCCGCCCTCAAAAGTGAAGCCGGTTTGCGTGGTCACCACCTTGATGAGCGCAGCAACATCACCGTTTTGGTCTTTCATCATCGTTCCGGCGATGTTTGCCGTGAGGTCGTTATCCAACCTGCGAAAACTCGCCACCGAAATGCCTTGTGCCGACACGATTAGTGCGTCAAACAAAAGCAGACCAAGTAGCAAAAATCTAAGAAAATGTTTCGTGTGACTCATATTTTCAACACATTGCAAATAATTCTTTACTTTTGGTAGAGGAAGCGCTTGATGCTGTGCTTTGGTGTTTTTTCAAACTCCTGCTGCTGGATGCGCACATCGGCAACGCGGGCATACGACGGCAGACTCTTATTGGCTTGCATCACGCTCGCTTTCAATGCGTTATACAAGTTCTCACCTTCCAAACCGTCAGCCTTAGCTGCATCAAAGTCGGGATAAATCAGCGCAATAAGTTTGCCTTTATCCTCAATGACAATCGATTCCACCACATACTGCAGATTGTTGATTGTCGGCTCGATTTCCTCGGGATAGATATTTTGACCCGAAGGACCGAGAATCATGTTTTTGCTACGTCCGCGAATGAAAATAAACCCGTCGGCATCCACATTGCAAAGGTCGCCAGTGTTCATCCAGCCGTCTTTCATCACAGCCGAAGTGGCTTCCTCGTTATGATAATAGCCCAGCATCACATTTTCGCCTTTCACCCACAATTCGCCTGCAATATTAGCAGGGTCGGGCGAATCGATGCGCATTTCCATACGGTCGACCAGACGTCCGCTGCAACCGCTTTTAGTTTCCTGCCAAGGAGCGTAAGCCAAGAGCGGAGCACATTCGGTCATGCCATATCCAACAGTGAACGGAAAACGGATTATCGACAGGAATTTATCCACATCTTTGTCCAAGGCAGCGCCTCCGGCAATCAGCTGCATAAGGTTGCCGCCAAACACGTTGATGATGCTCTTTCTGATTTTCTTCAGCAATAAGCCTCGCACTATTGGCACGTGCAACAAGAACTTCATCTTTGGTGTAGCCAACAGCGGGAACACCTTGCCTTTGATGATTTTTTCTACGATGAGCGGAACGGTCACCACCAGCTTAGGCTTAACCTCGCGGAACGCCTCGAGGATGGTTTTCGGCGACAGGTTGCGAGTGAGGAAATGCACATGGCAACCTTTCACAATCGGGTGAATAAGGTCAATCATCAATCCGTACATGTGAGCTAAAGGCAACATACACACAACGCCATCGCCCGGAAGCAAGAATTTGAGATGCTCGATAGCATACTTCATGTTCGACGACAGTGCGCGTTGCGGAATCATAACGCCCTTTGAGTTTCCGGTTGAGCCTGAGGTGTAGTTAATCACAGCCAAATCGTCGGCTTCGGCATCGCAATAAGTGATGTCCTCGGGTTTCAAGCCATTCGGATAGGCTTGCTTATAGAGTTGCTCAACATTGTCGTGAGCCTCTTGCACTTTCGCGTCGCGGCAAAGAGCCAAGCTATAATCGCTCATACGCACCACAGCCACCAGCTTTGGCAGCTTATCGGCATCGAGATTACGCCAAATGCTGTCGTCGACAAAGAACACCTTTGCCTCGCTGTGGTTCACCAAATGGTGAAGCGCGTCGGGCTTGAATTCGTGCAGCAACGGCACAGCCACAGCACCGTAGGTGATTGTAGCAAAGAAAGCCGAAGCCCACTGCGTGCTGTTCTTGGCACACAAAGCAATTTTGTCGCCGGGATTGATGCCTACAGCCTTGAAAACAATCTGCAACTTAGCCATCTTCACAGCCAGTTCCTCGTAGCTGAGAGTTGCTCCTTGCAAATCGCTCAGTGCTTTTCCTTGCCAGTTTTTCTTAATCGATTCCTCGATGTATTTATTTATTGACTTGTCCATATTTCCCTTAATACATTATTTATTATTATACCATATTCTAATTAACTCCTTGAGCAATGAGATTGTTCAACACCTCAAAAGCCTTTTCAAGAATTGCATCTTTTCCCACAGCCATCTCGCTCTCGGTCATGTCGACCTTGAAATCGGGTTCGACGCCAAATTCTGTCAGGTTGCCCGACGGGTCGGTAATAGCGCTTGCCGAATAGCGCACGCTCCAGCCGTTAGGCATCTCGCTGGTGAACGGCAGCCCGCAACCGCCGCCCGTGGTGTCGCCCACCACCCTAACCTGCGGCAGCGATTTCATGATTGACACAAAATTGTTGGTTGCGCTGAACGATGCACGGTTGGCAAGCACCACAATGGGCTTATTGAACTTCACGCGGTTGGTTGACGCCGGCGAGAAATAATAGTCGTAAGGCTTCGAGAACTCATCGTGTCCGGGTCCGGTTTTATGCGAAATTGCCCCGGCATGAATCTTCTGATTGATGAATCGAGCCACCAACGGTTCAACATTGGTGAGCAAACCGCCGCCATTGTTGCGCACGTCGATAATCAGCCCGTCGCACGACGCCAGTGTAGCAAAAATCATATCGAGGTTGCCCTCGCCTATCGACACTGAAAAGTCGCCGTAATACATATATCCGTAGTTGTTTTTCAGAATCTGATACTTAATGCCACATGTGCGTTTGTAATCGAAATTCAAATAGTATTGGTCGATGATTCGTTCGTCGTAGTTCACCGGATATTGCTCCCAAATCCAATATCGCGACACATCCCAAGGCGAAATGAGGTTGGTGTGGCCGTCTTTCAGCACCTTCAGCATCTCAGAGCAAACGGCAAACAGCTCCATGTCGGTCATTTTCGGCTGCAATTTGGCACGATAAGTCTCGCCCACAGCTTTCCAGTTCACATCTTTGTATTTGAAGAAACAATAATGCTCGTCAATCGATGCCCACAAAGCATCGAAATTGCCATACGGATTATTATTAAATTCAACTTCGTCGTGACATGAAACCGCCGTCAACGACAAACAAATCAAAAATAATATGTAAAAAAATCTTTGTTTCATCATCAATACATTGCCGAAATAATTTTTGATTTTTCGCTAATCGGAGCACCTCTGCGCAGGCTCAGCCACTCACCGCCCACACCAATCACCGCAGCATGCGTGAAGATTTGCGTGTTCAGGTGGTTAATCCACGATGTTTCGATACGGTTGCGATAGCCAAGACGCAACACAGTGCTGCCAAGATGTAAATCGGCAGTGAGCAAGTTGGTCATATCAAAGCGATTTGCCCACCACCCAAAATGCGCCAAACCCGAATGGTTGCCAACGTAAATTTCGTAATACGACTCCTCATACTCGGGCGAGAAAAACACGCCAGCCACAGGCAAAGTAGCCTGATAGCGCAGTGTGACAGGCACACCGAGCAATTTCACGCCATACGAAGCCATTCCCGACAAGCCCACAGCAAAATGAATCTTTGTAGAAACCACGTTATTGCTGTTCGAAGGCTTGTAAATCACGCCGCCGCGAAACTGAGCCATGCCGCCCAACGCCAACTGCAAGCCGCGAGTGCAGACATTTTGCCAACGACGCATCATGCCCCAGCGAAAATCAGCCATCAGCGAGTGTTCGGTGTGATTTCCTGCAGGATTAGTTACATTGTCGTAATCGACACCCGTATCGAGCTGCATCAGCCAATTTTCAGGGTTGAAACGCATGGCTTGCAAGCGCTCGTATTCCAATCGCACATGGGCACCCGAATTCTTAATCGGGCTCAGATAGGTGTCGAGAATCGACGACGCGCCACCCTCAACCATGAACGACGAAGCCACCGGGCGCTTCACTTCTGCTGTCAAACCGTTTTCAGTCTCCTGACAATGAGCCACGCAGCAAAACACCACGCCAAACAGTGCCGTGAAACAAATCCGCAGCAATATGTTGTTTTTATTTCTCATCTTCAAATTCATCTTCGTCGAACATTCGCATCTGCCCGGTCAACGCATCGCGCACCGCACCTTGATCGATTACCGAATCTTTTGGCACCACCTCAACATCGTCATCGGCAACAGGCTGCGGCTGAACAGTTTCCTGCTCTTCGTCGACTATACGCGGTTCTATTTGCTTGATTTCGGCAATGTTCCAGTTGCTCACACGCTTGCCCTTTGCCTTGAAGCTTTTCACCCCTATGAACTCCTCGGCATCAATCGTCATCGGTTCGCGGAACGAATCGGCGCCGCCAAACTTAACCTCGAAGCGAGGATATTTTTCATCGGTGAGAATCAGCAATTCCGATTTCGGGTTTTCACCAATCATGCGCTGATGCTTTGCGCTTGCATCCATTGTGAAGCGCTTAATGTAGGGATAACCTTGGTCGGCATCATTGAGCACAGCAGTCCACACAATGCCCGGGCGATATTTTTCAATTCGAATTATTCCCTCGTCGTAGTGATTTTCAGCATCGAACGATGTAGCAAAAAAATCACCATTCTGCATCACCACCAATATCTGGTCGTCGCTGAAAAACTCGCCCAGCAACTCGCCGCGGCCGTCATAGTTCAGGCGAAGCACATCGTGGTCGAACCACACTTCGCGGCCACCAAGCGTCGACACTCCGCGCTCCTTGAGCGTGATGCGGTGGATTTCGTTCTTCGTGACGACGTTACCCCTCGCGAGCTTTCCTTTAACCAGCAAATCGGCAAGGTCGATGTCGAACTGCAACACTTTGAGGCGCTGCTTTGGCTTGAGAGTGATTCGCAGCGTTTCAGCTTCGCCGTTGGCATTTGCCGTGAACCAAACAATTCGGCTGCCGGGCTTACCCTGAGTGATGTTATATTCTTTGTCGCGAGTAATTCCGGTCACGGCAAAGCGCTTCATATATGTTATGCCGCCACGGCCGTCTTGATAAAGCACATTGTAGATTGTTCGCTCGTCGCCGCGCTTAAACACATTCAGGTACAGCACATTCTTGCCGACGTAGATTTTTTCGGCAACACGCACCACCTTCATTCGTCCATCGCGATAGAAAATTATAATATCGTCGATGTCGCTGCAACTGCACACCAGCTCGTCTTTCTTCAGATTTGTGCCAATGAAGCCTTCTTCGCGGTTGATATACAGTTTTTCGTTAGCCTCCACAACCTTCGATGCAACAATGGTGTCGAAATTGCGAATCTGAGTGTTGCGCGGGAATTTATGACCGTATTTTTGCTTCAGATATTCAAACCACTTGATGGTGTGTTCCACCATGTGCCCAAGTTTATAATCGATTTCGGCAATTCGCTCGTTCAGAGTCTGTATGTAGTTATCGGCTTTTTCAGTGTTGAATTTCAGTATTCGAGCCATCTTGATTTCCATCAGTTTGAGCACATCGTCATCAGTCACTTCGCGATAGAAATCCTTTGTCCACGGAGCAAGGCGCTTGTGAACGTGAGCCACAGCCGACGGCATGTCAGGGGCGTTTTCAAAATCCTTGTCTTTGTAGATTCGCTGCTCGATGAAGATTTTTTCTAACGAAGCAAAGTGCAGCGATTCAAGTGTTTCGCCGCGGGCAATCATCAGCTCATCGTGGAAGATTCGCATTGTACGGTCAACGCTAAATCGCAGCACATCGCTGATGGTGAGGAATTGCGGTTTGTGGTCCTTGATTACGCAGCAGTTAGGCGAAATGCTTGCCTCGCAATCGGTGAAGGCATACAGGGCATCGATTGTTCGGTCGCTCGAAACGCCGGGTTGCAGTGTCACCACAATTTCGGCACGTTCAGCCGTGTAATCAACCACGCTCTTTATCTTTATCTTGCCCTTTTCGGCAGCTTTAAGAATCGATTCCTTGAGCACGGTGCCGGTTTTTCCGTAAGGCAAATCGGTGATGACGAGAGTTTTTTGGTCGCGTTTTTCAATCTTCGAACGCACCTTCACCACGCCGCCTCGCTCTCCGTCGTTGTAGTGGCTCACGTCTGCCAAACCGCCAGTGGCTTGAAAGTCAGGATAAAGCGTGAATTCCTCGCCACGCAAATAGCTCACCGCCGCATCGCACACTTCCACAAAGTTATGCGGCAAAATCTTGCATGACAAACCCACAGCAATGCCTTCCGAGCCAAACACCAGCAGCAAAGGGAATTTTGCCGGCAAAGTGAGCGGCTCGTCTTTGCGTCCGTCGTAACTTTTTGTCCAATCAGTGACCTTTGGGCTATATAGTGTTTCCAATGCGAATTGCGAAAGACGCGCCTCGATGTAACGTCCCGCAGCAGCCTGGTCGCCAGTGAGCACATTTCCCCAGTTGCCTTGCGTGTCGATGAGCAAGCCCTTCTGCCCGAGCGTTACTAAAGCGCCGTAAATCGAAGCGTCGCCATGCGGGTGATACTGCATTGTGCTACCCACCAAGTTGGCGACTTTGTTATAGCGTCCGTCGTCGAGTTCTTTCATGGCATGCAAAATGCGACGCTGCACCGGCTTCAAACCGTCGTCGATGTGCGGCACCGCACGCTCCAAAATTACATACGAAGCATAGTCGACAAACCAGTTCTGAAACATGCCACTCAGATGCAGTTTTTGGTCTTTCGGAACAACATATGCCGAGTGTCCAGCCGTCTCATTGCTTTCGTCGGCGCCACCATCGGCGCCTTCCATTTCATATTCTTCGCTTTCGTCTTCCTTCATCTTTGAATTCTTCAGTTTATGTTTTAGCCCATAAAGTTACAAAAAAAGCGCCGATTCCGCAACCTGAAAACCCACATACGGGCAATTAGATGCTTTTAATAGCACCCGAGGCGGGCAAATCGGCGTTTTTGCTTGTACACACAGGCTTGCCATTTTTTTGGCTGACAATGGGTTTATGTCAAATTTTTAGAGTAATTTTGCGTAAACCCTTAACACAACAAAGAGGTCGTAACAAATAAATAACAAAAAACAAACGTGGAAACAGGTAAAGTGAAAATTGTGAATCTGCCAAAGATATGCGACCCGCGCGGCAACCTGTCGGTGGTGGAAAACATGAAAAGCGTTCCGTTTGAAGTTCGCCGGGTATATTGGACCTACGACGTGCCTTCGGGCGAGGAACGGGGCGGACACAGCCACAAGCAATGCCGTGAGATGCTGATTGCCGTTAGCGGCAGCTTTGATGTGCTGCTCGACGACGGCACCGACCGGCGCATCGTCACTTTGAACCGCCCCAACATCGGGCTGATTATTGAGCCTGGCATTTGGCGAGTGCTCAACAACTTTGCCTCGGGTTCGGTGTGCCTTGTGCTAGCATCCGACCTTTTCGCTGAGGAAGACTATATACGTGATTACAATCAGTTTCTTGTTTCAAAAGGCATAACAACAAACAATCACGAATGAAAAAGCATCAGTTTCTGAATCTTAAAAACGCAAACGCGCCATTGATTGGCGAGATTGAGGAGGCTGTGAGCCACGTTCTACACAGCGGGCGATATCTGCTCGGCGACGAGACTGCGCAACTCGAAGCCGCCATAGCGCAGCTGTGCGAAACTCGGCATTGCGTGGCAGTGAGCAACGGGCTCGATGCTCTGCGCCTTATAATAATGGCGTACAAAGAGCTTGGCTTGATGCGCAACGGCGACGAAATCGTTGTGCCTGCCAACACTTATATCGCTTCGGTGCTCGCCATTAGCCAATGCGGATTGGTGCCGCGCCTGGTTGATGCCAATGCAACGACGCTGAACCTCGACACAAGCCTGATTGAAGAAGCCATCAACGCACGCACTCGCGCCATTATGCCTGTGCACCTCTATGGCACGCCTTGTTGCGACGCCACTCTGCTTGAACTTGCTCGCACCTACGATTTGCTGCTCATTGAGGACAACGCTCAAGCCATCGGCGCATGCTCGGCAGTTGCCGGGCTGTGGGGCACCCACATTACAGGCGGACTCGGACACGCTGCTGCAACGAGTTTCTACCCCACAAAAAATCTTGGGGCAATGGGCGATGCCGGTGCTGTGACGACCAACGACAAGGATTTGGCTGATGCGGTGAGGGCTCTGGCAAACTATGGCGCCGACCGCCGATATCACAACATTTATCAGGGGGTGAATTGCCGCATCGACGAGATTCAAGCAGCCATTCTGCGAGTGAAACTGCGCCACCTCGACCAAGAAACCACCCGCCGCCAAGACGTTGCCCAAGCATATAGCCAAAACATCAGCAACCCTGCCGTGACCACGCCATCCTCTTTTGAGGGCATGCGCCAAGTTTGGCATCAATATCCAATCATGGTGACTGCCCGCGACGAGTTCCGCGAATACATGAAGATGAACGGAGTGGAAACCGACATCCACTATGCTGTGCCACCGCACATGCAACCTTGCTACACGGGCATTGAGCACGGCGCGCTGCCGGTGACCGAGAGTATTGCCGCCCACGAAGTGAGTCTGCCAATAGGCGCGCCACTCACGGCAAACGACGCCACGACTATTTCACAAATCATCAACGGATTCATCGACTAACACGCGCAGCAAATATCACATAACCACAACAATCGCCTAATAATGCAGTTCGACACTCTAATATATGCTGTTTTTCTCATCATCGTTTTTGCGATGTATTGGTCTATACCTCGACAGCACTATCGATTGCAGAACTGCCTGATTTTAGCCGCGAGCTACCTGTTTTACGGTTGGTGGGATTACCGTTTCTTGGCGCTGATTGCAGCCACAACGCTTGTCACCTACACGCTGGCGCTTGCAGCGGCACGACACCGACGTCTGAGCAAACTCTACACCTCGCTGAGCGTGGCTTTCAGCCTTGGCGTACTTGCCACTTTCAAGTACTACGGTTTTTTTATCGAGACTCTGCAGCAAGCTGCCGAGGCGCTGGGCATCGCGCTGTCGCTACCTACGCTGCAACTTGTGCTTCCCATCGGCATATCGTTTTACACATTTCAAGCCATCAGCTACGCCATAGAGGTGCACCGCCGCACCATGCAGCCCACCACCGACCCTGTGACATTTGCCTGCTACATAGCATTTTTCCCGCAGCTTGTGGCTGGACCAATCGAAAAGCCCTCGCAACTGATTCCGCAGTTTGCAGCGCCACGCACGTTTTGCTACGCCCAGGCGGTGATTGGCATGCGGCAAATCTTGTGGGGCTTGGCAAAAAAGGTGGTAGTGGCAAACACCTTGGCGTCGTATGTCGACAACATGCTTTACAATCCGCTCAGTCAAACGGCATCTACGCTCATTCTGGGAAACATTTTTTTTGCCATACAAATCT
>JBJECZ010000056.1:0-2334 GCA_051871555.1 Muribaculaceae bacterium
TTTAATGTTTATTAACAGTCATTATTTATGCTCGCCAATCAGGCGCTCCATCCACACCATGTCGTACCAACGCCCGAACTTCAATCCGCATTTATGGAAATGTGCCACCAAGGCAAACCCCATACGCTCGTGAAAATGCACACTCTGCATGGTCAGATAAGGGTCGGACTCAACAGCAGGATAAGCAATGCACGCATTCATGTTCAAAATGCCCTGCTGCCTAAGCCGTTGCTCAAGTGCCTCATACAGCCGCGCCCCGATGCCACGGCGATGCGCATCGCTGCGCACATAAATCGATGTCTCCACAGCCCACCTATAGGCATCACGGTCCTTAAACGTTGCGGCATAGGCATAGCCCACCGGCACGCCACCGCACTCAGCCACCAAGTAGGGATAACGGGCACCGATGTAGCGAATGCGACTCGCAAACTCCTCCAACGAGGGCACATCATATTCAAACGTCACCGCAGTGTCGGTGACATACGGTGCATAGATATCCAGCAGCGCCTCGGCATCGGCAGGCACAGCATCGCGAATCGTCACATCATCTTGCATAATCACAATCTTTTTGGCTAACACATAATAATCTAAAAAAAGCACCATCCTTCGTAGGTGAAAGACGGTGCTTGCTTCGAGCCTCTTGTCGGATTCGAACCAACGACCCCGAGATTACAAATCACGTGCTCTGGCCAACTGAGCTAAAGAGGCAATAAAAAGGGTAAGCTATCTACATCGCGCCGCTACAACCTGCTACCCTTGCTTCGGTCAAGACCTGGGGGAGTTGACAAGGAGCTGGCCGTATAGGACTTACCCGACTGCAAAGGTAGACATTTTTGCCGAATTACCAAAATCTCGCCGCCATTTTTGCTCATCCGCCGCACTTTATAGCAACGGAATTTCGCCCTTAAAACCCTATCGCACAGCATAATATGTCCCATCAAACTAAATCATCATTTTTATTCATCCCCTTTAGAGTAAGACGCAAATTGCCTTGTTTGCTGAATCTG
The DNA here is from genome assembly GCA_051871555.1 of Muribaculaceae bacterium. Classification (GTDB taxonomy): domain Bacteria; phylum Bacteroidota; class Bacteroidia; order Bacteroidales; family Muribaculaceae; genus SFTJ01. The sequence goes on from JBJECZ010000056.1 coordinate 1,008, forward strand.
CAACCGCTCGCACGGTTGCACGCAGGACTGCGAAATGCTCCCCCACCATACCCAGCCGCGGCGCGGTTGCACACCCAGCCGTGACGCCTTCGGCGAAAGAATTTTGTTAAGTCTGCCTTCGGTGGCGGGCGAAAGTGCGGGCGGCAGTTGGTAGAATAGTAGGCAAAATTGAGCTGAAATGCGCATTTTCGGTGAACGAAAGTCAAGAAATATTTGCAACAGCGAGCAATCTTTTATAATTTTGTAAGAAACAAAGGAAAGTTAGCCGATGAAAACAATCACATTACAGGGGCTTGAATTCGAGCCTTACATCACCAAACAACAAATTGCGGCGCAGGTGAAACGCGTGGCAGCAGAAATCAATGATGACCTCGACGGCGACGACGCTCCGCTGTTCATTTGTGTGCTTAACGGTGCATTCATCTTTGCAGCCGACTTGTATCGCGAGGTGAATTTGCCACATTCGCAAATCACGTTTGTCCGCTTTAAGAGCTACGATGGCATGTGCTCCACCGGCGAGTTGCGTCAGTTGATGGGCTTGCAGGAGGACATCGAGGGCAAGAATGTGATTGTTATTGAGGATATTGTCGACACGGGCACCACAGCAGCCGAGTTGATTAATTTGCTTGCCGAGCATAACCCAAAGAGCATCAAGCTTGCCACGCTGTTGTTCAAGCCCAACAGCATCATCAATCAGGTGTTGCCCGACTATGTGGGCTTCAACATCCCTTCGAAATTCATTATCGGTTATGGCCTTGACCTCGACGGCGAGGCTCGTAACCTTAGCGACATATATATCCTAAGCAAGGATAAAGATGCCGACGATTTGAACCTAAGTATGTAAGTGAAAAAAATACCGCGTTGAAAAACACACACGTGATTTATACCAAAATAAAAAACTAAAAATTTTTCAATTATGTTCAATATCGTTATTTTCGGCGCTCCGGGTTCGGGCAAAGGAACCCAAAGCGACAAACTGATTGCTCATTACAATCTGTTCCATATCTCAACGGGCGACGTGCTTCGCGACCACATCAAGCGCGGCACCGAGTTGGGTAAAACTGCCAATGCCTACATCAGCGACGGAAAACTCATTCCCGACGATTTGATGATTAGCATCCTCGACAGCGTGCTCGACGATAACAAGGAAGCCACCAAAGAGGGCGTGATTTTCGACGGGTTTCCTCGCACCATTCCGCAAGCCAAGTCGCTGAAGGCTATGCTTGAAAAGCGTGGTGCCAAGGTGAACATCGTGCTGGGCCTTGAGGTGGAAGAGGAAGAACTGATTGACCGCCTGATTAAGCGCGGCTTGGAAAGCGGTCGCAGC
>JBJECZ010000057.1:0-2333 GCA_051871555.1 Muribaculaceae bacterium
TGACTGCTGAGATTAAGAATTATATTGGTAAATTAAGTTCGGCAAAAATGCGAGATTTTTACGAGAAACATGCAAATTCATTGTTAGTTGGTTTATTCTATTTACTTTTTATGAATAAACAATCTTGGGGAAGAGACTTTTGCAATCAATGTTTGGAGTTGTGCATAGAACGAGGAGTATATCCAATTAAAGGGCGTACAAAGTCGTGTAAAACAACTATGTTGATTCCATTTATCAATTGCCGATGGCTAATTAGATGGATGTTACGATGAAAAAGATATATATTAAAAAAAAGACTCGACGCAAGGAGGAATTTCAATTCTTTATGCATGATTTTGTTGATTCGTGTGTGGAATATGGATTTGAGGCTAAACATGACTTGTTCCCGAGTTATCGTTGGCACATTAGAGGGCTATGCCGAGAACTGCTGTGGCATGGGTATAAATTTGTAAAACAACATTTTCATTGGTTGATGAAACGCAATTATGCGATGATCGTTACTGCCAATGGTGTGACTTTGCCTGATAATGTATTTCCATATTATGGATGCTGTGAAATTGTGCCAATGCTTTGGGATGTATGGCCTTCAACTTGGGGCAGAATGTATGCCGCTTTTGAGGCTCTTGACGTGAAAACGGTGCTTGTTAGTTCAAGCCAAGTGGCTGAGATGATTAACCGTGAAACTAAAGTTAGAGCATATTGGATACCCGAAGGCATTAATGCTAAGCTTTATCGCAAGGGCGCGCCATTGTTGCAACGTGAGTACGATGTGTATGAAATGGGACGTAGGCTCGAAAAATATCACATCGTGTTGCAGCGAATGTCTGATTGTGGGATGATAAACCGATTGCAGACGAGCAATCTGAATCCTGATGGTACGTTGGACGATGGCAATGTTGCGCTGACTAACGAAGAATTATATGGATTAATGCCATGGTTTAAGGTGCTTATATGTTTCCCGCAATGCGACACCAATCCTCAGCGAGCCGGTGATATTGAAACCCTTACGCAACGCTATTGGGAGGCTATGCTCAGCGGGTGTTTGATGGTGGGGCGTGCTCCAAAGGAGCTTGTCGATTTGATAGGTTATAATCCAGTGATTGATGTTGATTGGGAGAATCCTGTCGAGCAGATGAAAGACATTCTTGAGCATATCGCTGATTATCAGTCTTTGGTCGACCGTAATTACCAATCGGCAATAAATTATGCCGATTGGAGCAAGCGTATGCCGTTAATTGTCAAGTGTCTTGAAGATGCTGGATATAAAAGATGATAGGTTAATAATTCTAATTTTGAAATACTATGAAATGGTTGATGTGCGTTGACTATATACGGAGCGATTATTACAGGATAAAGGGCGACAAAGAGGCTTCTTTGGCAAAGATGTTGTTATACACGAGTGTCGATATTGGTTTCAGATTCATGTTTTGGTTTAGGCTCGCTAAATGGGATTCTGGTTTTAGTATTATCCCTCGGATTATTTATCGCTATTTGTCGTTAAAGCATAAAATTGCAATAGAACGTATCACAAATATTGGATATGGTTTTTATATTTGTCACGGTGGTCCGGTTGTGATTAATTGCTCGGTAGTGATTGGCGATAATGTTGACATATTTCAGTATAGCGCAATTGGGAGTAGCCATATGAATGGCGCTACTGTGGGTGACAGTGTTTATATTGGTCCTGGCGTTTGTGTGGTTGAGGGCGTTAGCATTGGCAATGGCGCTACAATTGGAGCCGGTGCTGTGGTGGTGAAGGATGTTGAGGCTGGTTGCACGGTGGCGGGCAATCCTGCACGAATAATCTCACATAAAACTCCGGGGCGTCTTGTGTGGCGCAAATGGGATAGAAGTTGGAATAAAGTAAAATAAAAGATGAATATGCCTATAATATCAGTTATTGTTCCTGTATTTAAGGGAGAAAAATATTTGTCGGAATGCATTGAGAGCATTCTATGCCAAACATTCGGTGATTTTGAACTGTTGCTGCTCGACGATGGCAGCCCTGACCGAAGCGGTGAGATTTGTGATGAATATGCTAAAAAGGACTGCCGCATTAAGGTGATTCATAAAAAAATGAGGGTATAAATGCTACTCGTAAGGCCGGTGTATTGGCTGCAAAGGGTGAATGGATTGCTTTCTGTGATGACGATGACACGATGCCTAACTTTGCTTTGGAGCACTTATATTCGTTGCACCAAGGCACTGATGTGGTAATTGGTTTCCCTGACGAGCCCAACCAAACTAAGGCATTGAACTTGGATGAATGTCGCCGAAATATGATTACTGCACGATTGTTGCCGCCAGCACCATGGGCGAAACTCTATAGAAGA
>JBJECZ010000058.1:0-2318 GCA_051871555.1 Muribaculaceae bacterium
CTGAATTCTTCAAATTTATTGCTTAATTTTGCACTTGCAGGTAGAATCTGCGTTTTTCAAAAACCGAGAAGCATTCAAGGAGTTTGTTTCCCTTTTGCGAGTGCAAAGATACTACAATTTTCTGAACTGACAAACCATATTGCAAAAATCTTTTAATTATTAACGCTAAAATTGTTCAAAACACCCCAAAGAATCCTCAAAAATGGCTTATTTGGCACAGCATGCTTGCTTATGAATATTAAAAATAGTAAATTCGCACAATGATTAACTAAAAACAAAAATCGCCGAAAGATGATGAACAGAATCAAATATTTCATTATACTTATTATAATAATAGCAAGTTCAGCCGCAGCATATAGCGCCAACCCGCGAAGCATGCGGCACCATTGCGCTAACGACACCACCGGAATTAACGAGCTGCTGCGTCGCGGCTTCGAAAGCGGCATAACAAGCCCGAACAAATTGATTGCACAATACGCCAGATGGCTGTTGGACAAGCCCTATGTGGCACACACGCTTGAAGGCGACGAGGAGATGCTGACGATAAACATCGACGAGCTTGACTGCACCACGTTTGTTGAGACGCTGTATGCACTGGCACGCACCACGCTCGACAAGCGCTATTCGTGGCGCGACTATGCCCACAACCTTGAAAGCGTTCGCTATCGCGGCGGCGAAATGAAGGGCTATGCTTCGCGCCTGCATTACATCAGCGACTGGATTATCGACAACAACCATCGGGGCAACATACGCGAAGCCACGCACGACATGAGCGGAGTGAAATATAATGTAAAGACAATAAACTTTATGAGCAAGCACCGCGACCTCTACCCTGCCCTTGCCGACGATGCAACCTACCAATCGATACGCGACGTGGAGCGCGGTTACACTAACCACCGCTTTCCGTTCTTGAAAATGGAGTGGACCAACATGAAAAAGCTTGTGAAGGACCTTCAGGAAGGCGACATCATTGGCATCGTCACCAAGATTGAAGGGCTCGACATTCAGCACATGGGCGTGGTGGTGATGGTGAACGGCGAGCCTTATCTGCTTGATGCATCATCGGCGGGCAAAAAAGTGCAGATTGAAAAGGAAAACCTTATGGAATATATGCGCCACAGCAAAAATGCCATAGGCGTGAGAGTATTCCGCATGGCAGAATAACCCGAAAGGCATTCTTAGCGCAAGCAACTAATACTCACGGTGTTAAATTTTTACTCAATATATCCTTCTTGGTCGTAGCACCGATGAAGGGTGTTAATCGTGTCGATTAGGCGCTGCAACCCAGGGATACTTGTATGCAAGCCTTTGAAGCGCTGATACTGGGCTTGATAGCGCTCCGCCGAACCATTTTGTAATCTCAACTCGATATCATCAGGAATGAGGAACGCTGAGCGATTCTGCAGATAAACATTGAACTCAACCAGAAAAATTTTGATTCCGGCAAGGTCGAAGTCGCCAAAGTGAACATATCTGTTAGGAATCATCTGCAGCCATCGGCGCAGGTCGGACGATTGCGGATAACGCGAAACGAACAACAACGGTTCGGTGCCGACCGATTTCTCGAACAGAGCACGCTGACGACGAATCATCCGAAAGTTTTCCATATTCTCAATGCCAACAACCACGACATCTTCCGGCACCTTAAACTGCTGCCAATCGGTGATAAAAAGGAAACTACCCTCCTTAGGATAAACCACAAATTTCTCGCCATTAAGCCAACAAGATATTGGCTGATAGGAATTTACAGGAAACCCAGGGCATGAACGCACAGCAATCAACTTGGAATTACCAGTCTGCGATGCCTGGTCAGCTCGGGAAGAAACATCTGCCTTCAGAAGCGAAAGCGACAAATCCAGATTGGCAAGACGACCATCAATCGTTGTCAAAGCGCGACAGAGAGCAGCACCATCGGGCGCATGAAGCGTTCGACGAGCACCATGCGACTTGCTGGTGAGAACACCCTCGAGTAACAACTCGTCAATCCAACTGCCTTTTAGCTGGCTTGCAGGAAGCCATTCACCATCGCGAAGACGAATCAGCTTTTCGATGAGAGTTTTGCTTATCTTCATTTTTGCGAAATTAGCGGGTGAATCACAGTCTTCGACTTGCCATCTTTTTGCAGAAGGTAGGTGTAACGATAGTCGGAAACATTGTATGTAGTAGGCGATGAATTGATGAGCAATATATTGCGCGCGTTAGCAAAATCGAGGATGCCTTTCACGTTTTGTGGATGTAGCTTACCAATCTCATCCATCATGCAATGAATGCGGAAGTCGCCAAACTTGCGGCTCACCTTATCCTTAAACACGTTAATT
>JBJECZ010000059.1:0-8907 GCA_051871555.1 Muribaculaceae bacterium
CGATCTTACTTTGCTGCCGAGGGAGCCGAAATGCCGCTCGATGCCTATGAGCCGGGCAAAAAGGTTGTGCCTTACCGCGTGATTGCCGAATTTACCGGAAAAGATATGCTGGGCATGAAGTATGCTCAGCTGTTCCCATGGGTTAAGCCGGTGGCAAAGAGCGATGACGGCTTTGAAGTAAAGGCCGCCGATGCTTTCCGTGTGATTCCGGGCGACTATGTAACTACCGACGACGGTACGGGCATTGTGCACATTGCGCCCACATTCGGTGCTGACGACGCCCAAGTGGCTAAGGCAGCCGGCATACCGTCGTTGTTTATGATAAACCGAAAAGGCGAGACCCGCCCGATGGTTGATTTCACCGGAAAATATTGGACCATTGACGAGCTCGACGAGCAGTTTGCGCAGCAATGCGTCGACGCTGAGCTTTATGGCGAATATGCGGGAGCGTATGTGAAGAACGCCTACGACCCACGCTTTAACGAAGGCGGAAAATACGACGAAAAAGCCGCCTCGAAAGCCGAGGACTTGAATATAGTGTTGTGTATGGCAATGAAGCAGGCAGGCACAGCCTTCCGCATCGAAAAGCATGTGCACAACTATCCTCACTGCTGGCGTACCGACAAGCCGGTGCTTTATTATCCACTCGATAGCTGGTTTATTCGTTCCACAGCTTGCAAAGAGCGTATGGCAGAACTGAACAAGACCATCAAATGGAAACCCGAACACACAGGCACAGGCCGCTTTGGCAAATGGCTTGAGAATCTTAACGACTGGAACCTGAGCCGCAGCCGCTATTGGGGCACTCCGCTGCCAATTTGGCGCAGCGAAAGCGGCGAAGAGAAGTGCATTGGCAGCATTGCCGAGCTTTACGAGGAAATTGAAAAAGCCGTAGCAGCCGGTGTGATGAAGAGCAATCCATTCAAGGATAAAGGCTTTGTGCCGGGCGACTATAGCAAGGAAAACTACGATAAGATTGACCTTCATCGTCCGTATGTCGACGACATTATCTTGGTTTCGGAGTCGGGCAAGCCTATGAAGCGAGAACTCGACCTCATTGACGTGTGGTTCGATTCGGGTGCTATGCCATACGCACAAATTCACTATCCGTTTGAAAACAAAGAAGCTTTAGATAACGGCAGCGTATTTCCAGCCGACTTCATTGCTGAGGGCGTCGACCAAACACGCGGTTGGTTCTTTACACTGCACGCCATTGGCACTATGGTGTTCGACAGCGTGGCATATAAGAGCGTGATTTCGAACGGACTGGTGCTCGACAAGAACGGCAACAAGATGAGCAAGCGTCTTGGTAATGCAGTCGACCCGTTTGGAGCGATTGAGAAATATGGCATCGACCCATTGCGCTGGTATATGATTTCTAACTCGTCGCCATGGGATAACCTGAAATTCGACACTGCAGGTGTGGAAGAAGTGGTGCGAAAATTCTTTGGCACCATCTACAATACTTATTCTTTCTTTGCACTTTATGCTAACGTAGACGGCTTCGACAACAGCCTGCCGCAAGTGCCGTATGAACAGCGTCCGGAAATCGACCGCTGGATAATTTCGTTGCTTAACTCGCTTGTGAAAGAAGTCACCAAGCAGTTCGACGACCTGGAACCGACCAAGGCAGCGCGAGCAATTCAGGACTTTGTGGGCGACAACCTCAGCAACTGGTATGTGCGCCTCAACCGCAAGCGCTTCTGGGCAGGAGAGATGACCGACGACAAGCTGTCGGCTTATCAGACACTTTATCAATGCCTCGAAACCGTTTCGCTTCTCATTGCTCCGGTGGCACCGTTCTTTGCCGACCAGTTGTATCGCGACTTGACATTAGTGACAAAGGGCAATCAGGACTCGGTGCATCTTGCTAAATTCCCGGTATGCGACGAGAGTGTGATTGACACCCAACTTGAGGAGCAAATGCATTTGGCACAAGACACCACTTCGATGGTGCTTTCGCTTCGCCGAAAGCGCAACATAAAGGTGCGTCAACCGCTTCAAACCATCATGATACCGGTGGCTGACGAAGCGCAGAAACATGATGTAGAGGCAATGAGCCAGCTCGTGCTCAACGAGGTGAACGTGAAAAATATTAAATTTGTCGGCAATGAGGAAGGCGTGCTTGTTAAACGCGTGAAGCCCGACTTCAAGAAGCTTGGTCCGAAATTCGGCAAGGTGATGAAGGCATTGGCTGCAAAGATAATGGCAATGAGCCAGCACGACATCATAGAATTTGAAAAAGCAGGTGAATTTGCTTTTGATGTTGATGGAGTGAAGGCAGTTGTCACCACCGAAGATGTAGAAGTCATCTCGGAAGACATTCCTGGCTGGTTGGTTGCTAACGAAGGTTCGTTGACTGTAGCTCTTGACATCACAGTCACCGACGAGCTTAAGAAAGAAGGTTACGCACGTGAACTGGTGAACAGAATACAAAACCTGCGCAAGAGCAGCAATTTTGAAATCACCGACAAGATTCGCGTGAAGATTTCGAGCGATGAGCATACCGATGAGGCGATTAACAGTTATCGCGACTACATCGCCAAGCAGGTTCTTGCCGATTCGATTGACGTTGTTGCACAATTGGCTGGCGACGGCGTGGTTGAATTGGATATGGATGACTTTAAACTGAATGTAGAAATAGTTAAAGCTTAACAGCATAAATCGTTTTTATATTTACTAATTTCTTTATAAAATTTATTGACAATTATGGCAGAGAAACTTAGATATTCGGATGCTGAGTTGCAGGAATTCAAGGAGTTGATTCTTGATAAGCTTGAAAAAGCGCAACGAGATTATGAGATGTTGAAGTCGAATATAATGAATGCCAACGACACCGCCGACACCTCGCCAACATTCAAGGTGCTTGAAGAAGGTGCAAACACCCTCGGCAAAGAGTCGGCTGCCCAATTGGCAAATCGCCAGTTGCTGTTTATTAACAAACTGAAAGCAGCGCTGGTGAGAATCGAAAACAAGACATACGGCATCTGTCGCGAAACAGGCAAGCTCATTCCAAAAGAGCGCTTGCGCGTAGTGCCTCATGCCACATTGTCGATAGATGCAAAGAACAAAGGAAAGCATTGATTGCTGCGCAGCTTGACAACGCTGATTATTTAGGTAAAATTTAATTGATGAAGGTAAAAAGAGGATGTTTGGCAGCAATCATCATTGCTGCAATTGTGGTGCTGGACCAAGCGCTGAAGATTTGGGTAAAGACTCATTTCTTCTATGGTGAAGAGTACCGAATCACCGACTGGTTCATTCTGCGGTTTATTGAAAACAACGGAATGGCTTTCGGCATGGAATTCGGTAGTAAGCTGGTGCTCACATGGTTTCGCATAATTGCAGTGGTGGCTTTTTGCTACTTTATATCGAAGATTAGGTGCCGCGCCGACATACGCACCGGCTTTATTGTGTGCGTAGCTCTTATCACGGCAGGTGCGCTGGGCAATGTGATTGATTGCGTGAGTTACGGATTGATTTTCGACAATCCGGGATTCCTGCAAACGGCAACTCTGTTTCCGGAAGGAGGAGGCTATGGCACACTGTTCAATGGCAGAGTGGTGGATATGCTCTACTTCCCGTTGATGGAATGGGATTGGCCCGCGTGGATGCCATGGGTAGGCGGCGACCATTTCGTGTTTTTCCATCCTATATTCAACATTGCTGATGCAGCGTTGAGCGTGGGTACGGCGATATTGATTATTTTTTATTCGAAGGATTTGGCAGTTGCTCTCGACAGCAAGAAGGCAGAAAGCCAACGAGAGTGATTGAATAGAAACAATAATATTGTTGGGACATGCAACGCATATTTTCGCGAATAATATTAACTATGATTTTTATGGCCGCCTTGTCGTCATGCGATAAGGCGCCGCGTTATGTTATTGGCGAACGCGACATGGTAGACCTTCTGGTGGATATTCATGAGGCTGAATCGCTTATTGAAATGTATCCTCAGACTTATGGCAGCGACAGTATGCGCATGGTGCTCAAGCAATCGGTATTCATGAAACATGGCGTGACGGCGGAGAAATACGACACTTCGATGGTGTGGTATTCGCGCAACATGGCTGTTTATGCCGATGTCTACGAGAAAGTGATGAAGAACCTTGAGGAGCAACGTAATGAGCTTGAGGTGAAATCGGGTAGCGTGGTGTCGTCGCATAAGCGAAGGGAAGGTGTGAAATACAAGGATTTCGGAGATACGGCAGATATATGGAAAGCGAAGCGAGAATTGGTCTTGACATCTGGTTTGGGCAAAACGATGCTTCCGTTTGTATATTTGGCAAATTCCGAGTCGCAGAAAGGCGACAAATATACAATGCGGTTTAAAGCTGTCAATAATAGGGCAGGTGTGAAGGCATTTGTTGGTGTGGAATATGGCGACGGAGCAGTGACGTTTGTTGAACGTCCGGCTACGTTAAACGGTTGGAATGAGGTTAGTGTGCAAGCCGACTCGCTCAGAAAGATTAAGAATGTGTTTGGCTACATTAAGTTTGATGTGCGTTCGAAACAGACAATATGCTATGTTGACAGCATAATGCTGTTGCGCACACACCTTGACCGAAATTCCTACGGCTTGATTAATATGCAAAAAACACTCGACCGCAACAAGCAGCTTGAGGAAGATAAAACTGTGAAAACTGTTGCCATCGAATCGACGCCTGAAGTGAAAAACGCTCCTGTTGGAATACAGCAGATGCATGTCGACGACAGACGAGTGGGTGTGAAGCCGCGCGGAAAGGCAATGTTCCGTGAGCAAGCTATTGTTCTTGAACCGGAGGCTGATGCCACAGAGAAAAAAGTATCACCACCTAAGAGCAAAAAACGATGAGTGTGGCAATAATAAAATATAATGCAGGAAACCTGTTTTCGGTGAGATGCGCATTGGCACGCATAGGCGTTGATGCTGTGGTGAGCGATGACGAGCGCGTGTTGCGCGCCGCCGACCGAGTGATTTTCCCCGGAGTGGGAGAGGCTTCAACTGCAATGGCTTATTTGCGTGAGAAAGGTCTTGACCAAGTGATTAAGAATCTGCGTCAGCCGGTGCTTGGCATTTGCATCGGGTTGCAACTGATGTGCGCCACATCGGAAGAGGGCAATGCCACTTGTCTTGGCATTTTCAACGACATCGGGGTGCGGCGTTTTTCGAACGACGGAATGCCGGAGCCATTGAAGATTCCGCATATGGGCTGGAACACAATTCAGGTAACCAAGCCAAATGCACTGATTGACGAAAGCCTCAACGGTGAGTTTGTTTACTATGTGCATAGCTATTATGCGCCTTTATCAAATGAATTCACCGTAGCAACCACAATGTATGGAACCAAATACAGCGCGGTGCTAAACAACAATAATTTTTTCGCCACGCAGTTTCACCCCGAAAAAAGCGGTGCTGTTGGCGAACGAATACTTGAAAATTTCATGCGATTATGATTGAGATTGTGCCAGCCATCGACATTTATGGAGGGAAATGCGTACGCCTGACAAAGGGTGACTACAACCAACAAACGATTTACAGCGGTTCGCCGCTTGACGTTGCAAAAGGGTTTGAGGATTGTGGCTGCACCTCGTTGCACATGGTTGACCTTGATGGCGCGAAATCGAAACATATTGTAAACTACAAGGTACTTGAGCAGGTGGCGGGTCACACTTCGCTGCACATTGATTTTGGTGGCGGTTTGAAGTCGGACGACGATTTGCGCATCGCTTTTGAGTGCGGTGCCGAAAAAGTTACCGGCGGAAGCGTGGCAGTTAAAAGTCCCGAGATGTTTGAACGTTGGCTGATGACGTATGGCGCAGAGCGTATAATACTTGGCGCCGACTCGAAAGACGGTAAGATTTCGACCGACGGATGGTTGGAACGCAGCGAATACGAATTGATTTCGTTCATAAAGCATTATGCTGCAAAGGGCGTTAAGTCGGTGATAAGCACCGACATCAACCGCGACGGCATGATGAAAGGACCGGCGGTTGAACTTTATCGAGAGGTGCTCGCCGAGGTGCCCGACATACGGCTGATTGCAAGCGGCGGAGTGTCGAAAATCGACGATGTGTATGCGCTCGATGAAATTGGCGTGCCTGCGGTGATTGTTGGCAAGGCAATATACGAAAATAGCATAACTTTGGCTATGCTGAGCGACTTCAACAGCAAGCGCTGAGCGTGAATCGCCAAGTTTGTGCTGAGAAAAGTTTGTTTAGGAATAACTCAAAAATAATTGATAGGATGCTGGCAAAGCGAATAATTCCATGTTTGGATGTCAAGAATGGCGAAACGGTGAAGGGCGTAAACTTTGTGAATTTTCGTTCGGCAGGCGACCCTGTTGAACTGGGGAAGCATTATAGTGACGAGGGCGCCGATGAACTGGTATATCTCGACATTACTGCTTCGCTTGAGGGACGCGACACGTTTGTAAGTCTTGTGAAACGAGTAGCTCAGAACCTGAGCATACCGTTCACAGTGGGCGGCGGCATCAACAAAATTGAAGATGTGGGCGTGATGCTCAATGCCGGAGCCGACAAAATTTCAATTAATTCGTCGGCACTGCGAAATCCTGCTTTGATAAGTGAAATAGCCGGCAATTTCGGCAATCAGGTTTGCGTTGTTGCCATCGATGCCAAGTTGGAGGACGACGGCAAGTGGCATTGCTATGTTAAAGGCGGCCACGAGCGCACCGACCGTGAATTGCTTGAGTGGGCACATGAGGCTCAAGAGCGCGGCGCAGGAGAAATTCTGTTTACGAGCATGAACCACGATGGCGTGAAGCAAGGATTTGCGTGCGACACCCTCAGGAAGATGCACGAAGAATTATCGATTCCGATAATTGCATCGGGCGGATGTGGCACAATGGAGCATTTTGCCGAGGTGTTTGACTATGGCATGGCAGATGCGGCATTGGCAGCAAGCGTGTTTCACTTCAACGAAATATCAATTAAAGAGTTAAAGAATTATCTATCGGACAGAAATATTAATGTGAGAAGAATATAACGCTATGACACTTGATTTCGATAAAATGGGCGGACTGATACCTGCAATTGTGCAGGACGCTCGCACAAAAAATGTGCTGATGTTGGGGTTCATGAACGAGGAAGCCTACGAAAAGACACTTGAACTGCAAAAAGTGACCTTTTACAGCCGCACTCGCAACAAGATTTGGACTAAAGGAGAAGAGAGCGGACATTTTCTCGACCTCGTGTCGATTGAGGTTGACTGCGACAACGATACGCTGCTGGTGAAAGCAATTCCCAACGGCCCGGTATGCCACACTGGCACGGCAACATGCTTCAACGACGACAACTCCTATGGTATTCAGTTCCTAAGCGAGCTGCAAGACTTCATAATCAAGCGATACAAAGAAATGCCAGAAGGCAGCTACACCACATCGTTGTTTGAGAGCGGCATCAACCGTATGGCACAGAAAGTGGGAGAGGAGGCTGTTGAAACCGTGATTGAAGCAACCAACGGCACTGATGGCCGCATGATGTATGAGGCAGCCGACTTGCTCTATCACTTGATAGTGCTGCTCACAGCCAAGGGCCGCCGCATTGAAGAACTTGCCGAAGCACTTTGCCAGCGACACAACAAATCGAAGGAACAATATGACAAAAATTGTTGATTATAGAAATGTAGAAATCCTGCGCAACGAATTGGTTGTGCTGAAGAATGTCACGTTCTCGCTCGAGCAAGGTGAATTTGTATACCTCATTGGCAAAGTGGGAAGCGGCAAAAGCAGTTTGCTGAAATCGATGTATGCCGAGATACCTATCACTGAGGGCGATGCACGAATCATGGATTTCGACTTGGTGGGCATAAAGAAGAAGCAAATACCCATGCTGCGCCGAAGCATAGGCATTGTTTTTCAGGATTTTCAATTGCTCACCGACCGCTCGGTTTACGATAACCTGAAGTTTGTGCTACAGGCTACGGGATGGAAAAATAAGCAAGACATCGACGAGCGCATTGAGGAATCGCTGCAGCAGGTGGGCATGGCAACCAAATCCTATAAGATGCCGCACCAGCTTTCGGGAGGAGAACAGCAGCGCATAGTGATTGCTCGGGCGTTGCTCAATCATCCGCAGGTGATTCTTGCCGACGAACCCACCGGAAATCTCGACCCCGAAACAAGCACTCAGATAATATCGCTGCTGCAAGACATTTCGCATCATGGCACGGCGGTGATAATGGCCACTCACAACATTCAGCTGGTTAAGCAATACCCTGCACGTGTGATGCAGTGTGTCGACAAGGCGATGGTGAGCAATATCTCGCTTGACGATTGAGCGGCGAACTGAGCCCAAGTGATGATGAATGAATTTTTTTTACAACTACATAGAAAATAAATAAAATATGAATTTCCCTGTTGACTTTTTTTACAAACACAGAACACCGTTTTACTACTACGATATGCCTCTGCTTAAAGCCACTCTCGACGAGCTTAAAGCACAGATAGCTGGTATGCCATACGATGTGCATTATGCAGTTAAGGCAAATGCCAATGAAACATTGCTCGGTGCAATACGCGATGCCGGGCTGGGTGCCGACTGCGTGAGCGGTTGGGAGGTGAAGGCTGTTGTTGAAGCCGGATTTGCCAGCAACCGAATTGTGTTTGCCGGTGTTGGGAAAACCGACAGAGAAATTGAATATGCACTCGACCACGACATTGCTTGCTTTAACATCGAGTCGGAGCCCGAATTGCGTGTGATTAACGAATTGGCTTTGGCTAAAGGAAAGGTTGCCAGTGTGGCAATCAGGGTGAACCCGAACATTGATGCCCACACTCATCGATACATCACCACCGGGTTGAGCGACAACAAGTTTGGCATTAACCTCGAGCTGCTTAGCGAGGTGGTTCGCCTTGCAAACAGTTTGCCGGCAATTCACTTGAAAGGCGTGCACTACCACTTTGG
>JBJECZ010000060.1:0-8877 GCA_051871555.1 Muribaculaceae bacterium
CCCGATTGTGCCGGCACACCTGCCTCGTTGAAATAGACATAGTTCTGCAAAGTTTCGTAGCCCACATTGATGTTAGTCGATGTGTGTGGCACATACAACTTTCCACCGGCGCGGAATCGGCGCATTTTGCCGAAATCGTTGTTCCAAACATAGTGGTTGCTCTTGAAGCGCTTCATAAAGTATGGCACTTCTTCGTTTTTCAAGTATCCGTAAGCGCTCAGCCGAACAGAGTCGCCAAGCATCTTGATTTTGGTGTGCACATTTCCCACCACGCGGAAATCGCCCACCACCGAACCCAGCAAACCAAATCGGGCATCGGCATCGTAAGTGAGTATCGACCCATTTCGCTTGGTGAGCTGTCCGCCCACCCAAGCCACGTTGTCAGTTTCCTTGTCAGGGATGCTAAAGCCCTCGGGCAGCGGCGTCAGGCTGGTTTCGTCAACCGGCAGACCGGTGACCGTGTCGAGGGGCTGAGTGTAGCGTCGCATCTCGTAGGTGGCATAAGCCGACACGCCAAACTTTGCCCACGAACGCGACACCTCAAGCAAATCGATGCCTATGGTGTTGGTGAATCGCGAACCTTTGGTGTAGTCGCGGGTGCCATCGTTGCACAAATAGTTCACGTCGCCAAAAAAATCCTTGTCCTCCGAGGCTTGCTCGTTCAAGAACATATGCTTATTGCTTTTGTAGTTCATGGTCCAGATGAAACTGGTTACCGGCACATATTCTTTTTGCGCTATGATGGTGTCGGGCAACGTATCGTTCCAATGCTTGTAATAGCCCACCTTGTAGCGGTGATTCATATAAAACTCCTTGCCCCAAACCTGCGAATGGGCATTTGTGAGATTGGTGGGGATGGTTTTTGTATCTACCTTGGTCACACCGCCCTGCACCTCTGCCGGGTCGGTAATGTAACGGTCGTCAGTGATACCGCCACTTTCCTTGGTGAGGAAATCATAACTATTGTAGAACGCCTGCATCTCGTAGCGGTCGCCGATATACGACCCGAACAATCGCCATGTGATATCCTTATCCGATTGGGCATCGTACGAACCTTTGCTATACAAATAATCGAATGCAGCACCCACCTGAATGGCTTTGTTCACATTGCCCGAGAACAGGGTTTGAAAACGGTCTTGATTGCTGTATCGGTTGCCGCCAAAGGTATACGACATAATAGTCATTGGTATGCGAGTGTTATAATACACCTGATTGCTCACCGTGGGCAGCCATGCGCTCAAAGCATCTTCGAAGAAAAACTCGGAATACGGCTGTCTATCGAAGAATATCTGGTTCTGTCCCTGAGCGCCATAGTTGCCGGTGGTTGCATAGGCATTGCTCACCAACGAAGGCACAACCGACCGGAAATAATTATACTGAAGAGTGTCAA
Source organism: Muribaculaceae bacterium (assembly GCA_051871555.1). GTDB lineage: Bacteria > Bacteroidota > Bacteroidia > Bacteroidales > Muribaculaceae > SFTJ01. Next base: position 1,391 of record JBJECZ010000060.1, read on the forward strand.
TAGTCCCCGGAAAATGCAGTCCCAGAGGTTCGGAGATGGTCCAAGCATACGACGGTTCCACCTTCTGCCGCTTTGCCGCCCATGATGCAGTCATCGGCATCAGCACCATCAATGCTATAGCGTATATTATAATCTTCCTCATTTTTCGCTTAATATAATTGTACAAAAGTACAAAATTATGTCGTCACGACCAATACTATTATAGTTTTATAACTAACTCATGACTGCCATGCGGCGTCATTTCACCATCGCGGACCGTAGTACAATGTGCTGCAATTTTCGGGACGGAATATCTTTCGGGCTACTTGATTAAAATGGTCAACCGTAACAGCCTGATATTCATCATTTTCGGTATTTATGCGCGAAGCGTCGCCAAGTAATTCATATTTGCAAAGCTTTTCAGCCACAACGTCGTAGAGAATGTTTTCGTAGAGTTCGCGCGACACATGCTGGTTGGCATATCGCCTCAGTTCGCGTTCGCTCACGCCCTCTCTAAGTAGTTTGTCAATTTCGCCGTCAATCACGCCGAGTGCCTCATCGGCATCCACGCCGTCAGCCAATCGGGCAGTAATGTATAGCAGTCCGGGGTCGTCGCTGCCTAAAATCACTGCATCGAGGTCGGTGAACAAGTCGGTTTTCATAAGCACATTGCGATGAAAACGCGCCGACGGACCGTTGGCAAGCACGTCGCTCACCAAGTCGGATGCCACAAAATCGGGGTCGTTGGCACCACACATGTGATAGATGCGCACTACCATGTTTTCCGGCACATCGCTATGCACCTTCAGCTCACGCGGTGCAAGTTGCTCGGGCTCAGTAGGCAGGTTGCGCTTACGCGAAGCTCGCGGTGCAAGGTCGCCAAACCATTTCTCGGTCAGTTCAATTGCATGCTGAAACGTCACGTTGCCCGAAACGCACAGCACCATGCGGTCGATTGAATAATGAGTATTATAGAAATCATGAATCTCTTGCATCGATGCTTCGGCAATATGCTCCGGCTTTACACCAATCACTGGCCATCGATAGGGATGACACTTATAAGCAAGACTTTGCATCAGATGGCTGACGTCGCCATAAGGCCGATTTAGGTAACGCTGCTTGAATTCCTCTATCACCACACTCTTTTGCGTTGCCACCGACTGCTCGTCGAGGCAAAGATTCAAATAGCGGTCGCTCTCGAGCCAGAAAGCCGTTTCGATGTTGTGAGCCGGCAGCACCTCATAGAAATTAGTGCAGTCGTTGCTGGTCCATGCATTGCTCGAACCGCCTGCTGCCTGCAAGGCACCATCGAAATCGGGGGCGTTCAACGAACCACCAAACATAAGATGCTCAAACAAGTGTGCTAAGCCTGTACGCTCGGGGCTCTCATCGCGTCCTCCCACATCGTAACGCAAATTCAATGCCACCATTTGAGTGGTAGCATTGTAGTGGTGCAACAGCCTCAGTCCGTTGCTTAAAACATATTTGTTATAATTTATCATTCAATAGGCTATGCGCATTCTTATAGGCAATTGCCGGCCGTTAGTTCTTAACTGTCATCTTAATTATTCTGATGTCCTGCACAGGACGGTCGTTTCGTCCTGTTTCGCTTTTCTCGATTTTTGCAACCACATCCATGCCCTTCACAACCTCGCCAAACACAGTGTATTGAGCATCGAGGTGTGGCGTACCTCCAACCGTCTGATAAGCCTCAATCTGTGCCGAGGTGAACGTGAAAGCACCATCTTTTTCAACCTGAGCCTTTGTTTGGTCAACCAACTTTGCCTGAAGCGAATCGAGCGCAGCAGTGTTGCCTTCGCGACGCCACATCATGATGTCCTTGCGGTGCGATGCTGCCAAACTGTTGAAAATTTCCTGCATCTGCTGGTTGCGACGGCTTTGCTCCATCTGTGCCAACTGCTGGGCTGTGTATTTCTTGCCTGTAACGATGTAGAACTGCGACCCCGACGAACGGCGCTCAGGGTTAACCTGATCGGGTGTGCGGGCTGCAGCTAATGCTCCGCGCTTGTGGAACAATTTCGGATAGACAAACTCTGCCTCAACGGTGTAGCCCGGGTCGCCATCGCCCAAGCGAGTGTCCGCAGTGGCAGTCTTTGAGTTGCCGTCGCCAGCCTGACACATAAACTCATCAATCACCCTATGGAAAAGCACGCCATCGTAGTAGCCTTCTTTTGCCAATTTTATGAAATTGTCGCGATGCTTAGGTGTCTCGTTATAGAGCGCCACCTCTATTGTGCCAAGTGTGGTTTTAATCTCAACTCGTTTGCACTTTTTAATATCCACTGTTTCCACTTTCTTTAAGTCTTCTTTTTTTGAATCGGTTGTTTTAGCTTGAGTGCATGCTGCCGACAAGGTCAAAGCAATCACACCCATTATCAGCGATTTCGTCATAATATTCATGTTCGCTTTTTATTTGAACCATTTGTTTCTTTACAATCCGTTTGCAGGATACAAGCGTTTGTAGATGCGACGGAAATTGTCGTCGGTTGCGCTCAGTTCAGCAGCATGCTCCTTGTAATCGGCGCCGTAGATACCGGCAATCAAGTCACCCAAATACTTGTGTTCCCTATCCTTTTCAATGGCAGCCTTCACAAGGACGTCGATGCTGGCAGCATATCGTTCCGAGTCAATGGCACAAAGATAACGCGCTGTACTCACCACAAACTGCCCGTTCAGGTCCACATTGATGATATTTGCCACCAATTCAGGCAAATCATCATCGATGCTTTCTATGTTGTTGGCTATATATTCATAGGTAGCCAAACCCGTTTCATCCTTGCTCAACTGTTTTTTTAAACTATCGTCCATAAAATAATTATTTTCTTGGTCTGACTGCAAATATAGTTATAAATGCTGAAAAACTTGTTGTTTCAACAAAATAAGTTACATTTTTTCACATTTGCGGTGCAAAAATGACAGCATTTTCAAAACCCACATTACAAAAAACTCATCTACCCTTCGCTGCACGAGCATAAGCGTTTGTCACTTGGCGAGCGACATGTTCATCGACACACCGAAGTTGCTGTTTGACGTTGGATAGGCTGTCGACGACACAAGCGGAGTGTTCACCTGATGGTCGAAATAAGCTCCCAGTGTGAGGCGTTTGCTCACTACATAGTTGGCGGTGAGGTTGATTGTAAGCGAGCGTGTCCCGCTTGTGGCCTGCGTCAAGCCGGTTTCAATTTTGCGAATCAACGCGTTGTTGTTGTTCAACGAAATGTCGAGGTTCAGCGACAAGTCGTTGTTTACATTCTTCTGTTTGCCCTTGAACTTAAGCACAGTGTTGAAATTGGCAATCTTATATCCGGCACCTATCTTCAATGACTTCTGTCCCGACTCAACAATCTGACCTGCCGATGAGTTTAGCGAAAGCGTGCGGCTATCGCGATACTCGGCATTTATGGTCATATTGTTGCGCAAAGTGGCTTTCACGCCAATGAGCGGTGCGAATTTTTCGGTGATGGTTACCGACGTGATGTTGTAAGGCGACGAAGGCATAGGGTTGCCGGTGGTGACATTCTGAATGAAACCAATGCCATCGCCTGCCGACACCCAGTCGCTATACGAGGTGTAAGAGCCTACACTATAGGTACACTGATAGGTGTGCGACAAGGTGAACGTCTTGAACCATTTCTTAAAGAATTCCATCTTGCCAAGTCCATCGTAGCTCACTTTCCAGTTAGGCAAAATCGAGCTCAGCGACGGGAACGGATTCAGCGTCACCTTCTTTGCATCCTTGCCCGAATAGGCAGCCACAAATGCCGGAATGAGCACATCGCTGCTAATAGCGCTCACGTCGCCCACCTGCGGCGAGAATGGCTGACCTGCCCATGGCGAAGTGGCAATGAAGCCGCGCTGCGGATAGTTGCGTCCCTCATATTGCCCGCGCACACGTTCCGCCACCACAGGTATATTGGCGAGGAAATTGTTGAAGGCGTCGCTGTTATATCCGTTCTTCGACGAACAACCACGCAGGGCTGTGGCAATTGCCATATGGGTCTTTGTGTATGTTCCCGAGTAGATGTTAGTTGCATTGTCGTACATAAACATCATCTGGTTGTTGCGATTGTCGGTGCGGTTGCCGGTGAGCGTTATCTTCAAGCCTTTCACCGGTTCGAGAGTGGCATCGATGGTGAACTCGTTGGTGCGTGAGAAGATTGCCGGCGATGTCTGATTCTCGTCGCACATCAGCCAACCGCGCTCTTTTGCCTTTTCAACGTAACTCTCGTCAACAAAACCGAAAGCAAAATCAAGTCCCGGACTTAGGATATCGTAGTTGTTCGATTGCCCAAAGATATCGCCAATTTCGGGAATAAACTGCGGCAGCGACAGCGACTGGGTGTTGCGAATCTTTACATTGACACTGCACACCATCATCAAGCCACGCAGCGAGTATTGAGCAAACTCGGTGAAGAAGCTCTTTTTCTCATTTATCACCTCGGTGATGTTGAACTTTACATTCTTGTCGCCACGAGTGAGCACTTCGATGGAGTTTTCATCGATTACGCGCGTCTTCACAACAAATGGCTTGCCGTCGGTGGTCATTGCCGAAATCTTCAGCTTCTTGGTCTTGAGGTTGTGCTTAATCACCAGCGAAGTGTCAGCCAACAGCTTGAACGTGCGAGTGAACTTCTTTGGCTTCTTTGCCTTGTTAGCACTGGCAGTTCGCGACGACGAGGAGAATCGGTTGTTTATTGCCTTGAGATAAGGCACCTTGTTGTAGAGCGTCTCAAGGTTAAAGCGGCCGTCGATGGTGTACGACGACTGGTTAGAAATGGTGTTGCCGGTTGCAACATCCTCGAGCACCGTGCCGCGCTCCCAGTTGTACACCGAGTTGTACGATGCATTTGCCGTGAGGAAATCGAGGAACGAAATCTTGTTGAATGGCGCCTTATACGATGCCGTGAAGGTTTGGTTGTAATGATAAGGTGTGCCCAAATGGGTGATGCTACGCCAAACCGAATCGCGCCACTCCTTGTATTCGTCGGGGAAAAGCTTCTTGTTCACCTGGCCGATAGGCTCCTCGATGTGAGCTGTGGTGTTCGACGCAAACGACATGTTCAGCGTCTTGGTGAAATTCCACGTCAACGAGAACTGGCGGTCCCACAAGAAATTCTTGCTCACCGACACCGGCAGCTGCACGTCGATATCAGTCTCGTTGCGAGTCTGCTGCTCATAATAGTAGCGCGAAATGTTGTTATTGAAACTAATCTGTTGGGGGAACCAGTTGAACTCCCATTCGCGCAAGAACTTAATGTTCTTATTTTTACTTTTCTTATTTAAATTCTTAAAGGGCTTGAACGGTTTGAAAGCAGTAGCGTAGTTATACATGAAACTGCCGCGATAGTCGTTGGTGTTTTCGTAAACATTATCGGGGTCAACATCGTGGCGCTTGTTCGACGAATAGTTGAACACGAAATTAGCCGGGTCCCAAGGCATTGGAGTTTTGCTCTTAATGTCGAACTTCAAGCCCGAGATACTAAAGCTTTCCACCTTCTTCGAAGTGATGGCAAAAGAGTTGATTGAATCGCGTTGCGCCTTTGTCTGGCAAGCATCAAGTGCATCATCAAGCAGCACGTCCTTGTCAAGAGGGTTATACTTTGGAGTACTTTCTTCGTGAGTAACCGAATAGTATAACGGGGCTTTCAGCTTAACCTTTTCGGGCAAGAATCTGCCAAGGTCGACTTGCACAGCCACGTTATAGTTCAGATAGTTGTCGAGGTTGCGCTGGCTTAGTCCTTGGTCCACCGACCCGAATCCCACAGTTTCCTTGTGGAAGCCGGCATTCACCGTAGCAATGTCGCTAATGCCCAGCGTCATGTTAGCCTTGGCAGCCCAACCGCCGTCTTGGTCGAAGTCAGTTACACGCAACTCGTCAGCCCAAATGGTACATTCCTTCATCGAGCCAGAATTGTTGCGCACACCAATCATCACCACCTTCACGTCGCTCAACGACGGATTGCCAAGCACAGTCACCAAGTTCGACTCGTTCGATGGGTCGGGCTCGGTAAATCGCGAGTTATACGACACGCCGCTCACGCCCTGCAGTTTCTGCGCATTGCGGTTTTTCTTAACCTCGGTGAATACATCGAGGTTGCAGTCGAGCATGTTTCGCTCAGGCCAAACGGCATATTGGTCGGCGGTGCTGTAGGTGCTATAATCGGAGCGCGCAGGAGTTACTTCAAGCGGAATTTCGTATTCGTAGTAGTTGTTCTTCACATCCGAACCAAGGCGAATGAATGCACTCACATCGCCATCCTTGAGCATGCTCACGTTATTGATAAGCGCTTCGTTGTGCAAGAACATTTGCAGACGCTTGTAGATGCGCAAATCGAGGCTGGTGTTGCGATAAACGGCACGGGCAGCACCGGCTGGCAGGTTGCTCACCTTCATCGACATCGACTGCTCGTTGAGCTGCGTGATTTGCGACTGACCGGAATCGACAATTCGGGTGACGCCCGGAGGCAACACATAATTCACCGGCTCGCGTCCGGCATTCTCCTCAATGTTCACCGCTGTGACTTCCACATCGCCTTCAGCAGGTTCGTTAACGCGCGAATCGGGGTTATAATCATAATCACGCCACTCGCCACGCAGCAATTCCAGCGATGCGAAACGCAAGTGTACGGGTTTCTTGAAGTTGGTGAGGAACATTCTGATGAAACGAATGGTTGAGAAATCGTTTATCGACCCCACTGCCCTCTCAAAGTCGCTTAGAGGTATGGTGAATTGATACCACTCAACAGTCAAGCCGTTTCCGTCGCGGGTCGACACCTTTTGCACCTGTTTGTCGGTGATGTAGTTGCGCCCGACAACCAAATCCTCGGGACGAATAGACACCTTATATTGGAAATATCTTTCGTATTGGTTGAGCGTGTTATCCTGATTGATGTCTTCAACATCGGGCACGCTGCGCGCCGACTGATAAAGCCCGTCGTTGGCATCGTCGGCTGATAGCGAGTTGCCCTCGGTGCCGTTGTAGTGCTTATATCGCTCGATAATCGACAGCTTCTGCTCATCGTAATCGTAGCCGCGATAGAAATGGTAGTTGTCGCCGCCCGGGTCGTTGATTGGCGAGAACTGGTCTTCTTCCATCTCGGCAATAGTGGTTGCCGAAAGCTTTGTGCGCAGCTGATTAACGTAGTTGCTGTAAGTCGGGAAGTTCTTTTCTTCCTCGGTCGACAACCCATTCAAACCCACATCTTGCAACTTGCGCGACCCGTTAGCGTTGTCGAAAGCATAGGTCAACGATGTTTTGTCGGACACCTTGCCCCACACCGTTTCTTTCACATAGGTGTTGTCGCCATCGGTTGGCAAGCCGTTTTCGTAGGACTTCAATCCGTCTTTCAGGATATCCTCACTCACCTCGCCAAGGTTGAAATATAGGTCGCCGCCCTCCTTGTTGTCGACGTTCTCATCAAGGAACGGGTTGAGCAACCAGAATTGGATATATTCGATGTTCGATTGCTCGAAGTTTGTAGCATCTA
>JBJECZ010000061.1:0-8849 GCA_051871555.1 Muribaculaceae bacterium
CGCGCTTGAAGATTTCTCTCACCGGTGACCTGAAAAACGAGCCTACGTCGTCGGAAAACCGGTGAGAATATTCAATTTCCATATTTGATAGATTACTTATTTTTTACTGTATTCGTGATTCCTTCAACACATTTATCGCAGCAGGTCCTCGAGGGTTACCGAGGTGGATGTGCCGGCGTCGCGATACTTTACAATCACAGGAGTGTAGATGTGAATACCATCGTCTTTGCCTGCGCCTTTGGTGATTGGGCGTGAGCCAGCCACAACCACAGCGCCTTCGGGAACCACAATCTGCCCGTTTTCGTTAGCGCGGATGTATTCGCCGCAGGTGGCATCGTAGATTGCAGTTGAAGCATTGATAATCACGCCTGTGGCAATAACAGCATTTTGCTTAACGATAGTGCCTTCGTAGATGCCGCAGTTGCCGCCAATGAACACGTTATCCTCGATAATTACCGGCAGGGCACCCACGGGTTCGAGCACACCACCAAGCTGCGATGCAGCCGATAGGTGGACATGCTTCCCCACTTGGGCGCAAGAGCCCACGAGGGCGTGAGAGTCAATCATGGTGCCTTCGTCGACAAAGGCGCCGATGTTGACGTAGGAAGGTGGCATCATAATCACCGACGGGGCAAGGTGGGCACCGCGGCGCACGCTGCTGCCGCCAGGCACAATGCGCACTCCGTTGTCGGCAGTGAAATGCTGTGCGGGAATGGTGTCCTTATCGAAGAACGAGAATTGTCCTTGTGTCATGTCGGTGAGTTTGCCAAGGCGGAATCCGCTAAGTATTGTTTCCTTCACCCAGGCGTTCACTTTCCATGTGCCGTCAACTTTTTCAGTCACTCTCACGGCGCCGCTTTCGAGGTCGTCGCAAAGTTTGTTGAATTTATCTAATTCTGTTTGTTGAGTCATTTTTTGATATTATATAAATAATGTGGTTAAATGAGGTTCAAATCTTTGAGGGTTTGCACCATCAGTTGGTAGGTGCTTTCGGATGCCGGAGTAAGCGGCGAGCGAAGGCTGTTATCCATAAGCCCAAGAGCATGCATTGCAGCCTTGGCAGGAATTGGGTTGCTTTCGATGAAGCAGTTCTTAAACAGCGGCATCAGCTTGAAGTGCAGGTTGCGAGCCTTGATGAGGTTGCCGTTGCGAATCGAGTTCACCAGTTCCACCATCAGTTGCGGTGCGATGTTCGACGCCACGCTAATGACGCCATGCGCACCCGAAGCAATGAGTGAAAGCGTCTCGTTGTCGTTGCCGCTGAGCACGGTGAATCCGGCAGGAGCATTGCAGATGATGTCGGATATTTGCTGGTAGTTCGACGAAGCCTCCTTTATAGCAACGATGTTTTCGATTTCGGCAAGTCGCAAAGTGGTTTCGGTGGCAAGGTTCACACCTGTACGGCCCGGTACATTATATAATACGATGTCCTTGCTGGTTGATTGGGCAATTTCCTTGAAATACTGATACAGACCCTCCTGAGTGGGCTTGTTGTAGTAGGGCACCACAATGAGGAATGCGTCGACGCCGTGAGCATCGAGGTTCTTCATATTCTTCACGGTGTGAACAAACGAGTTTGTTCCGGCACCCACCACCAGCGGCAGTCCGTGAGAATGTTCGCGGCAGCACTCCAGCAGCTTGATTTTTTCGTCGTCGTCAAGACAAGGAGTTTCGGCAGTAGAGCCCAGAGGGACCAAAAAGTTAATACCGGCTTCAACCTGTCGTTCCACGGTGTTGGCAAAAGCGTCGTAGTCGACTTCGTTGTTTTTGAAGGGCGTGAGCAGAGCAGTGCCACAACCCGTTAACAATAAACGATTCATATACTTATTTAAATGATTATGTCCTTAAATTCTTTCACTCCAGTTATGTTTTCAATCATCAGTGCTGCTTGCACGGCACCTTGAGCAAACCCTTTGCGCGAGAATGCCTCGTGAGAAATGGTTATGCGGTCGTTCGCACCCTCAAATCCCACGGTGTGAATGCCGGCAATTTCGCCACAGCGCACCGATTGTATTTCGGTGGTTTTGCTCATATTTCGGTCAACAATGGCGCCAAGCGACTTGGCAGTGCCACTTGGAGCGTCAAGTTTGTGGCAATGGTGCATTTCAACGATGTAGGTGTCGTAGCCGGCATCTTTCAGCAAAGAAGATGCCTTGTCGGCAAGCGCAAACATCACGTTCACTCCAAGCGAGAAATTCGATGCGTGAATCATTGGAGTGCCTGCGTTTTCAAAGTAAGAAACCACATCGTCCTTGATGTCGTTCCATCCGGTAGTTCCCACGACAACAGCCTTGAAGTTGTCGGCAAGGAAACGGTAGTTGGCGCGGAAAGCATCGGGTGTGGTGAAGTCGATGCATACATATTGCTTGGCTTCGCCGGGGTTGAACGATGTGATATCCTCGCTGGCAACATATTCGATGCCGCGTTCCACTAAAATGGACTCAATCATGTGGCCCATTTTGCCATATCCACTAATTGCTATCTTCATGGTTGCACAAACAGATTAGTGTGTACGGTGTTAACTATCGCGGTGAGGTCGTTGCGGTCGACAACAAAGCTGATGTTGATGTTCGATGCGCCTTGCGAAATCATGTAGAGATTGTTTCCTTTGAGGGCGTTCATCAGTCGTTGAAGCACGTCGCCGTAGTTGATTACGTTCTTGCCGATGATTGACACTTGCGACTTGTCGGTGAACACGTGCACTTCGGCAAATTGCGAGAGATGTTCAACCACTTCGTCGACATTCTGCTGTCCGGCAACGGTGACTGAGATGTTTGCTTCCGATGTACTGATAAGGTCGACCGACACATTGTAGTCGCGGAACACCTTGAACACCTTTTGCACAAAACCGGTGGCATTAATCATCTTTGGCGAGAAAATGTTGATGAGCAGGATGTCCTCCTTCCACGACACAGCCTTCACGCCGTCGGCAATGGCGTCGTTGCCCATGATTGATGTGCCCGGATGCTGAGGATTTGTGGAGTTGAGCACAAGTATAGGTATGTTTTTGTTGATTGCAGGCTCGATGGTGAGCGGGTGCAGCACCTTTGCACCGAAGTGAGCCATCTCGGCAGCTTCTTCAAACGAGATTTTGTCGAGGCATTGCGTGCCTTCAACGCGGCGAGGGTCGGCAGTGCGCACGCCGTCGACGTCGGTCCAAATTTCAATGCGCTTGGCATCGACAGCCATGCCGATGAGCGATGCGGTGTAGTCGCTGCCGCCACGTCCGAGCACCGAAGGCTCGCCGTCGATGGTCGAAGAAATGAATCCTTGAGTGATTACTGCCTTCATGCCTTTGTAGCTTTTTTCGATTATGCCGGGCACGCGACTGATAATTTCATCGAAGATTGGGTCGCCAACGAGGGTGTCGCCGCTGGTGATTATCATCTGGCGGGCGTCGATTAATTCGGTGTCGATGCCCGATGCATTCATTGCATGATATATGATTGTTGAAGAAAGGATTTCGCCGCGCGAAATGATGATAGCTTTGCTTCGAGCCGAGAGTTCGCCAAGAGCGCACACCGATGTTACCACTTTCTCGAGGTAGTCGCAGATGTTGTTGATTTCGCTGATGGCTTCGTTGAGCATGTGCCCGCTGTTGGCAAGCAGTTCGCTTGCTACGGTGATGTGGCGCTCGCGCAGTTGCTCGAGCAGGAGAGAGGTTTGCGCCTCGTCTTGTGCGGCTGCCATGTCGGCAATTCGATAGAGCATGTCGGTTACTTTCGACATGGCTGATACTACTACGATGGGGCGTTCGTCCAATTTGCTTCCGATAATCGAGATGGCTCGTTGGATGGCTTCGCTGTTAGCTACTGAAGTGCCTCCAAATTTCATTAATATCATAGTTTCGATAATTTAATTGAAAAAAGTATGTTGTTATTATTTTGTTTCGTTGTTAATCAGACTCTCGTAGATGTCAACGTATTGCCGCGTGGCGGTGGCGAGTTCGTCGACCGTTACACACTCGTTGGCGGTGTGGGCGGTGAGAATCGACCCGGGGCCGCAAAGCATTTTGTGCTCGAAGCAGGTGAGATGAGGCGCGTCGCTGCCAAATGCCACGGTTGTCGTTGGAATGCCTTCTACGGTGAGGAAGCGCGTTGGGGTGTCGCCGCCAAGGGCTTCGATGTTGATGTGCTTTTGCCAAGGCTGATTGCCTTTAGCAATATGGGAGAGGGTGTTCACAACAAATTCATCCGACGAGAATGTGGTGCGGAAATAGAGGCGGAACGACAACTCGTTGCTGAGTATGTTTTGCGGGTTGTTGCTTGCAAGCTTACCTATGTTCCAAGTGGTTTCGCCCTGAAGCGGGTCGACGGGGAAGTTGATGCTGCGCAGGTGATTGACAAAATCAACAAAGAGGTTGACAGCCGATACACCCATTTCGGGGTATCCCGAATGGCAGCTTCTGCCGCCGATTGTGATTTGGAACGATTTTGTGCCCTTGGCTGCGCTCACCATGCAGTTGTCGGTGGGCTCGCCAACCAGCAGATATTTTGCACCGGCATGGGTATTTGCAAAATGCTTAGCTCCGAACGAGCCGGTTTCTTCGCCGGCAAGCAACAGCAGCCCGAATCCGGTGTGGCCTCTACGCTCAAGTTCGAGGCAAGCCTGATAGAGCGACCATAGTTGTCCCTTTGCATCGCAGGTGCCGCGGCCGCGAAATGTGGTGCCGTCGAAGGTTGGCGCTATGTAAGGCGGCACGGTGTCGATGTGCGTGCAGAACACAAGCTGCGGCGTGCCCCAGCTGAACAGCAGGTTCAGGGTGCCGTCGCCCACCTCCATCGTTTCAACCGAGCAATGCGGCGTGGCAAGTGCCGTTGCCAGATGCTCGGCGAGTGCTCGCTCTTTCGACGATGTCGAGTCGTAGTTTAATATGTCGATAAAAATGCTGTAATCCATTTTTCTAAATTGCTATCTCTAAAAAATAGAGCAACTCCACTCACATGGGGCTGCTCTCGAAGTAAATTGTTAATAAAATGTCATGATAATGTTCAATTCAATTCATAACACACGCCCCACAAACAGTTTTCTGTCTGTTTTATTTGTTTGACGATATGTTTTTTTGAGTTGTACATTATTAAAAATTGGTTGTTAGCTACAAAAAACCATTCTGGTTAGAAAACCGTTGCAAATTTATTAATGCAGTTTTTATTTTGCAAATTTTTCTTCAATTTTACATTTCTTTAGAAATTGGTAGCATTTTTTTAATGTTGGTTATTTAATGCCACAATATTTCTTTAGGTCGGCAGTTGTGCCGTGCAGCTCGCCGTTGAGCGCTTTTAGCCATTTGTGGGTGTTGTTGAACATCATCTTCTTGGCGTTGTCGAATTTTTCGGGATTGGTGATTCGAGTGAACACCACGCGCTGGATGGCAGTGCGAGGGCAGGTGGCGATGCCGTAGCCTGCATTCTTGGGCGTGTCGGTTGGGCCGTTGCTGCTCCAGTATTTCACGTTGCCGTTGTCGTCGTAGCCCATAAAAATCACGCTGTGACCGTGCTCTTGCTCATCGTCTTTGTTAGCGTTAACGCCAATCACGGCGCCGCTGTCGCTGCCTTTTGAGGCATTGCGGTCCCAAAATATCTTCATGAAGTCGCCAGCAACGGCTTTGCTCCAAACGGGGTGGTTGCACCATTCGTCGTCGCTAAGATATCGTTCGTTCTTCGATTCTTTGAGCGCATCGGTTTTTGCGCCTCGGAAAGCGTGGATGCTGAAGCCCGCTTTCAGGTCGTTGACAAGCACCGCCATTCCGGGACCGTTGGCGTTGGCACGTCCCCAGCAACCTTCGCCGTCGCTTTGGTTGACGCCATTTTGGTTCACGTTGTCGGTGATTCCAACAAGTGGCTTGAGGTTGAACCAAGCGGCACGCGACACTTCGCCATTCTTATCCCAGATGAGAATTGCCTGAACAAGAGCCAAGTATGTAGCCATTGAGCAGAACGATGGGCAAGCTTTCGAAGCTTGGAAGTTGGGACGCTGGTCGGCGAGCTTCATGTTGAACGCTTCGTTCATGGCTCGCCAGGCGCTCTTGGGAAAGTCGGGCGTTGCCTTGCGACCAGTGTAGTAACCGCCGTTGTCGGGGAAAGAGTCGACGGCGGCAAGAATTGCCTTTTGCCACGATTCGTTAACTTGCTGTTTTTCGTCGGCAAAAGCATTGAAAAAATCTACGCTCAAGGCGAGTATGAATGACAAAATGATATATCTCATCGCAAAATTATTGTTTCGGTTAATAATCGGCTTCAAAATTATTAAAAATATCGCAAGTTGCACAAAAAAAATGACTACTTTTGTGTTATGGGACGAATATTAGCAATCGATTACGGAAAGAAACGTACAGGCATAGCGGTGACCGATACGCTTCAACTTATAGCCAACGGACTTGAAACAGTGGCAACACACACGTTGCTGCAATACCTGAAGGATTACATAGCCAAGGAGACTGTCGACACCATAGTGGTGGGTTTGCCTAAACGTTTGAACGGCGAGCCTTCGGAGAGTATGCGTTACATTGAGCCGTTTGTAGCCACGCTGCGTAAGACGTTTCCGCAGATTCCGGTTGAGATGTACGACGAGCGTTTCACCAGCACCATAGCCCATCAGGCAATGATTGACGGCGGCATGAAAAAGAGCGACCGGCGCGACAAGGCGCGTGTTGACAGCATAGCGGCTACAATCATCCTCACCGACTATCTGCAGCATCGCGATATGCGTGGTCGTTGAAGCTGCAGGGGTGTAGAGTTGGTAAACCGCTTTTTTGTTAGTAACTTTGCGGAGCCAAAAGCGAAGATGCGTTTAATGAATAGACTACATATAAATACTATGTTCTTGAGGCTGATTGCTGTGGCAGCAATTGTGTCGGTTATGGCATCGTGCAGTTCAACTAAGCATGTGCCGGAGGGACAGTATCTGCTCGACGATGTTAAGTTTAACATCACCGACAACGCAAGCACCAAGTCGATGAAAAGTGCCGAGCTGGTGAACTATCTGCGGCAGACGCCAAACCATAAGGTGCTTGGCGGCATGAAGTTGCAGTTGGCATTCTATAACATCAGCGGCAAGGACAGCAGCAAGTGGTTCAATAAGTGGGTGCGCCGTGTGGGCAGTGCGCCTGTTATCTACGACCACTCGCTCACCGAGGCAAGCGTGAAGCAACTGCAGACGGCATTGATAAACAAGGGGTTTATGGGGTCGAGTGTGACAGCCGACACCATAGGCAATCGTGCTAAGAAGAAAATGAAGGTGATATATAATGTGTCGTATGGCGAGCCGCATTATGTGTCGTCGATAACCTATAATATTCCAAACGATACTCTCCGAGAGCTGATTTTGGCTGACTCTGCACTGTTTTTGGTGCGGCGCAGTTCGGTGTTCGACCGTAATGTGCTCGACGAGGAGCGTCAAGGCATCAGCGAGCGTCTGCGCGAAAAGGGGTACTATGCGTTCAACAAGGAATACATCACGTTCACAGCCGACACCGCTGCCGGCGAAAAGAATGTTGACCTTACGATGAACCTGATGCGCCCCTATGAAAACGACAAGATGCCATATTACACTTCGCACAAGCCTTTCTATGTGCGAAACGTGACGTTTGTAACCAACTACGACCCGATGACAATGCACGATGCGAGTGACTATAAAGCCCCTACCGAGATGTTCTACAACGGCTATAAGGTGCTTTATGGCGAGGAAAAATATCTGCGTCCATCGGTTCTCGACGAGTGTTGCCTGATTAAGCCTGGAAATCGTTACAACTCAAGCGACGTGAACCGCACCTATGAATCGTTCGGCCGACTTGGCATAGTGAAAGTTGTGAATGTGGAGATTCTGCCCGTTGGCGATATCGACGGCAAGATATGGCTCGACGTGTATGTGCTGCTCTCGCGCACCAAGTCGCAAACGGCATCGGTGTCGCTCGAAGGCACTAATTCCGAAGGCGACCTGGGATTTGGCTTGGGGCTTGGCTATCAGCATCGCAACCTGTTCAACGGCTCGGAGGTGTTGAGCGCAAAGGTCAGGGCAAGCTACGAGAGCCTTTCGGGCGACCTGAACGGCTTGATTAACGATAATTATTCGGAATACATGGGCGAACTTGGATTGAAGTATCCGAAGTTCAAGGCTCCGTTCCTCAAGCGCAGCTTCAAGGAAAAAATACTTGCTTCTACCGAGTTCTCAACCAGTTTCAACTATCAGGAACGCCCTGAATACACGCGCGTGATTGCCGGTGTGGGGTGGCGCTATTTGTGGAGTGAGCGCACCAATAAGACTCGGCACACATTCAATCTGCTTGATTTGAACTACGTGAATTTGCCAAAGAGCAAAAGTCACTTCCTTGACAGCATAAGCAACCCGATTTTGCGCTATAGCTATGAGGACCACTTTATCATGCGCATGGGGTATTCATATTATCATTCAAACAAGAACGATGCTTCGCCAATATCGAAGCGCTATCAGCCCGATGTCTACACCATTCGCGTGGCTGCCGAAACCGCAGGCAACCTGTTGTATGGCATTTCGAATATGATTGGGCAAAAGAAAGAGAACGATTCGTATAAGGTGTTTGGCATCAACTATTCGCAATATTTCAAGGTGGATGCCGATTATTCCTTCACTCATAGCTTCAACCCGCGCAGCAGCTTGGCATTCCATGTGGGAGCCGGTGCTGCAGTGCCTTATGGCAATAGCTCGGTGGTGCCGTTTGAAAAACGGTTCTATGCCGGCGGTGCCAACAGCGTGCGTGGTTGGGGCGTGCGCACTTTGGGTCCGGGTAGTTATTATGCCACCAACTCGGTGAACAGCTTCATTTATCAGTGCGGCGATGTGCGTTTCGACATGAATTTGGAGTATCGTGCCAA
>JBJECZ010000062.1:0-2245 GCA_051871555.1 Muribaculaceae bacterium
ATATCTGGCAGATGTTTCTTTCCCGTTGACATCGGAAGCATGAATACCTTTCAATATCGCAAGGGCTGAATCCGGTTTGCTCGTCATCAGACTATCAGCCAAATCCATTTTTTCATCAACGGCACTCCTTCGGCTGCAACCAACTGCCGTAAAAAGAAATAAAAGCAACACTATTGTGCTTGTGTATATGCAAAATCGATTATTCATTTCAACTGTCTAAAATTCGGTGCAAAGATAACAAAAATAATAATGGATTTTTTATTGGAGCCACTCTATTTGTTTTTGCCGTAGATTTATGATTTTTGTCGAGCAGTGACAGGAGTGTTGCTATTGCTTATAGTATTTTGTTCGAGAAGTGGTTTTGCAACTCTAATTTGCTCAAAACACGTTGAATGGATTGAGTGATAACGATTTTTTCATTAATTTTGTATGGAGTAAATGCTGGAAAGTATTTTCTAAGAAGTAAACTACACACTTATAGTATATGATTAAGGAATTGCAGCTGAGGGTTACGCCTAATGTGGCGTACAACGTGATTGAAACAAAAATATATGTTTCGACCATCGAGGACGTCGACGTGAACCGCATACGAGAGATTAAGATATTGAAGCGCTCGATTGATGCCCGTCAGCGTAAGGTTATGGTAAATATTAAAGTTAGAGTGTACATCGACGAACTTCCATCGGAGAACGAAAGGTTGGGTACGTTGATTGACTACAAGCCTGTCATCGGCGACAAAACCGCTATTGTTGTAGGTGCCGGACCTAGCGGGTTGTTTGCATCGTTGCGCCTGATTGAGTTGGGTGTGAAAACAATTCTTTTGGAACGCGGAAAAAATGTGGTGGAACGTGCTGCCGATTTGGCGCGAATATCGCGTGATGGAACAATCGACCCGAATTCAAACTATTGTTTTGGCGAAGGCGGTGCCGGTGCTTATTCCGATGGGAAATTATATACCCGAAGCAAGAAACGTGGAAACGTGGATAGAATACTGAACATTTTGCATCAGCATGGCGCATCGGAAGATATTTTGGTTGACGCTCATCCGCACATTGGTACCGATAAGCTGCCAAAGGTGATTGAAAATATAAGGAAAACAATTATCGGCTGTGGGGGAGAGGTGCATTTTTCGACGTGCGTGGATGGATTGATAATCGAAGATAATATTGTTAAAGGTGTGACGTGCGGAACTCAGCGGTTTGAAGGACCAGTTGTTTTGGCAACGGGTCATTCGGCGCGCGATGTTTATGAGATGCTAAAACGAAGCGGCGTCACAATTGAGCCAAAGGGTATCGCAGTGGGTGTGCGTCTGGAACATCCTCAGCAATTGATTGATAATATTCAATATCATTCGCCAAACGGCAGAGGAAAGTATTTGCCTGCGGCAGAATATTCGTTTGTTACGCAGGTTGATGGTCGTGGCGTGTATTCGTTCTGCATGTGCCCGGGTGGTTTTGTGGTTCCTGCTGCAAGTGCGCCAGGGCAGTTAGTGGTGAATGGCATGTCGCCATCGTCGCGCAGCACGAAATGGAGCAATTCGGGCATGGTGGTGGAGATTCATCCTGGCGATTTTCCCGAATATGACAAATACGGCGAGCTGTCGCTAATGCGTTTTCAGGAAGACTTGGAGAAAAAATGTTTTGAGCAAGCCAAATGCTCGCAGAAAGCTGGCGCTCAACGCATGAAGGACTTTGTTGACGGCAAACCTTCGGAGACGTTGCCTGCAACATCGTTTGCGCCCGGAATACAGCCGTCGCGACTTGATTTATGGTTGCCAAAGTTCATCTCACGTCGTTTGCGAGAAGGCTTTAAGAAATTCGGTAAAATGTCGGCTGGGTTCCTCACCAACGAAGCCATTGTGATTGGCGTTGAAACTCGCACATCGTCGCCGGTTCGCATTCCTCGCAACCGCGAAAATATGAGCCATACCGAGGTAGATGGCTTATATCCATGCGGCGAAGGAGCCGGCTATGCAGGTGGAATAGTATCAGCAGCCATCGATGGAGAGAAGTGTGCCGAGGCATTGGTTGCCAAATATTTTGCCGATTAGTCCATGCGATTTTTATAGTCGTCGTAGGTGTATTCGCGAATAATCTCCACTTCGCCATTACTGTGCATCAGTAGCAATGATGGGTGATGTATGCCGTTGAACATGTGCGTCTTAACGGTGGTGTAGTGGTTCATATCCGTAAATGTTATTCGGTCACCCACCTTCAGCGGTTTTTCAAAACTCCAGTCACCAATA
>JBJECZ010000063.1:0-8660 GCA_051871555.1 Muribaculaceae bacterium
TTTGACGGTTACACGCTTTCCAGGCGTGCCTCTTCAGCCACTCGAGCATCACTCCAATAGTGTCTTGCCGTATTTGCAAAGGTGTGGTGTGCAATAGCCTTTTTTGTGGCTTGCGGGTGCAAAAATAGTTAAACTTTTGGCGCTATGCAATTTTATGGGCTATTTTCTTTTCTTTTGTGAGCCAAATGATGGTTTGCATTATGCTTCGCATGGCGAGGTAGGCGATGAATGCTAGCCAAAGGCGGTTGTTGCCTTGTGGCACTGGCAGCAGGAAGTATATGGCGAAGAACGTGGCGCTTGCGCTCATCACGGCGAGGAGCATTCCGCGGGTGTCGGTTTGCCCGATGAACACGCCGTCCCACACGAATGCAGCCATCGACGCCAGCGGTATGGCGAGGCACCACCAGCGGTAGCCTACGGCGGCGGTGACAACGGCAGCGTCGGATGTCAGAATCGAGAATATTTGCCGGGGCAGCAGGGTGTAGGCGGTGGCGTAGATGGCCATCACCACGGCGCCCCACACCATGAGGTGCTTCACGCAGTTGTGGCGCATGCGGTGGTTGCTTTCGCCCACAAATCGGCCCACGAGGGCTTCGCCGGCGAATGCTATGCCGTCCATAAAGTAGGAGAAGAGGATGAACAGTTGCATTATCAGTGCGTTGACGGCGAGGGTGAGGTCGCCGCTGCGTGCGCCTATCGACACGAACGACAGTGTGACCAGAATCATGCAGAAGCTGCGCACGAAAATGTGACTGTTGACGGCGGTCATTCGCTTCAGCTCGTGCCATTGAATGATTTCGCGCAGTTGCAGGTTGTGGAGTATGGTGGGGTGTTTGTGTGCCAGTAGCCAGATGCTGAATGCGAGTCCGAGGTATTCGGCAACGAGGGTGCCGATGGCGATGCCTATGAATCCCATGCCGAAGCCGTAGACGGCAACGAGGCTTGCCACCACGTTGAGCGAGTCGACCACGATGGAGATGTGCATAGCGCTTTTGGAGTCTTGCATGCCCAGAAACCAGCCTTTCAGTGCCATCATGGTGAGTACGGCGGGAGCTCCCCACACCACTATGAGGTAGTAGGTGCGAGCTAAATCGAGCACTTGCTGCGATGGCGCAATTATGGCGAGGGTGAGCCGTTGCAGAGGGTGCTGCAGTGCCACTATTGTGAGAGCTATTGCCAGTGCCATGAAGCAAGCGCGCAGCAAGGCGCCGCGGGCGGCAGTCATGTCGCTGCGTCCGTAGGCTTGGGCGGTGATGCCCGATGTGCCCATGCGCAGGAATCCGAAGTTCCAGTAGGTGAGGTTGAACATCATTGCGCCAACCGACATTGCCCCGATGAACATGGCGTCGCCCAAGTGTCCGGCTATGGTGAGGTCGATTAGCCCCAGCAGCGGCACGGTGATGTTGGTGATGATTGACGGCAGCGCGATGCGCAGAATCTGGCGGTCGATGCTTGTCGAGCGGAAACTTGGCATGGGTTACAGCGATTGCAGTTGGGTGATTTCCTGCAGGATGCTCACGGCCTGCTCCACAGTGGTGACGTTGTGAATGAGCATCGAGCGGCGGTTGTTCACTTCGCGCAGCTTGCATCGGCGGGTGTTTTGCTGCAGATATTGCAGGATTCGTCCGAACGCCGGCGACTGATAGTAGGCTCGGTTTTCTTCGCCCACGAAGTAGATGTACATCTCGCTTTGCTTGAGCATCACCTTCTCGATGCCGAGGGTGCGGGCAATGCGTCGCAGGCTCACGATGCGAATCAGTTCGAGGGCTTCGTGCGGTATGCGGCCGAAACGGTCTTCAAGGCGCTTGCGGAATTCCATCACGTCGGTTTCTCGTTCCATGTTGTCAAGCTCTTGATATAGACTGATGCGTTCGCCTTCCTGCGGAACGTAGGTGGCAGGCAGCATCAGTTCGAGGTCGGTGTCAATCACGCAGTCCGACACGTAAGCGGTGTCGTCGTCATCGCCAGACGCCTTGTTGTTGCTGAAAGTGTCGGCAAACTCTTCGGTGGAGAGTTCCAGCATGGCTTCTTTGAGCACTTTCTGATAGGTTTCGTAGCCCAAGTCGGCAATGAAGCCGCTCTGTTCGGCACCGAGCAGGTTGCCGGCGCCGCGAATGTCGAGGTCTTGCATGGCAATGTGAATGCCGCTGCCCAGGTCGGAGAAGCTTTCGATGGCTTGCAGGCGACGTCGCGAGGTGGGCGAGAGCGTCTTGCCGGGTGGAACGAGCAGATAGCAGAACGCCTTGCGCGAACTGCGGCCCACGCGACCGCGCAGCTGGTGCAGTTCGCTCAGGCCGAACGCTTGCGCGTTGTTGATGATTATGGTGTTGACGTTTGGCATGTCGATGCCGCTTTCGATGATTGTGGTGGCAATGAGCACGTCGTAGTCGTGATTGGCAAAGTCGATAATCACCTGCTCGAGTTTTTCGGGCTTCATCTGACCGTGTCCCACCACCACACGGGCGTCGGGCACCAGGCGGCGCACCATCTGCTCGAGGTGCGTTAGTCCGTCGATGTGGTTGTTTACGATGAACACCTGTCCGTTGCGCGACATCTCGAAGTTGATGGCTTCGCTCACGATGTCGTCGTCGAGCGAGTTCACCGAGGTGAGGATGGGGTAGCGGTTGGCTGGTGGCGTGGTGATTGTGCTCAGGTCGCGCGCACCCATCAGCGAGAATTGCAGTGTGCGTGGAATGGGCGTAGCACTCATGGTGAGGGTGTCGACGTTAACCTTCATTTGCTTGAGCTTTTCTTTCACGCTTACGCCGAATTTTTGTTCTTCGTCAACCACAAGCAGTCCGAGGTCCTTGAACTTGATGTTTTTGCCAATTATTTTGTGGGTTCCGATGAGAATGTCGATTTTGCCGTCGGCAAGGTCTTTGATGATTTGCGTAACATCTTTGGCTTTACGGGCACGGCTGAGATAGTCGATGCGCACCGGAAAATCTTTGAGGCGTTCGCGGAAGGTGGTGTAGTGCTGAAAAGCGAGCACTGTGGTGGGCACCAGCACGGCGGTTTGCTTGCCGTCGACGGCCGCCTTGAATGCGGCACGAATAGCCACCTCGGTCTTGCCAAAGCCCACGTCGCCGCAAATCAGGCGGTCCATCGGGCGGTCGCTCTCCATGTCGGCTTTCACGGCGTTGGTGGCTTTGAGCTGGTCGGGGGTGTCCTCGTAGATGAACGATGCTTCAAGCTCGTGTTGCAGATATCCGTCGGGGGTGAATGCGAAGCCTTTTTGTGCGCGTCGGGCGGCGTAGAGGCGAATGAGGTCGCGGGCAATGTCCTTGAGCTTGCTCTTGGTGCGCTCTTTCACGCGGTTCCAAGCGCCCGAACCCAGTTTGTTGAGGCGCGGTTGTTCGCCTTCTTTGCCGCGGTATTTCGACAGTTTGTGCAGTGCGTGAATCGACACGAACACCACATCGTTGTTCAGATAGCTTATTTTGATGCACTCCTGCGGGGTGCCGTTCACCGAGGTTTTCACCAAGCCGCCGAAGCGCCCCACGCCGTAGTCCATATGCACCACATAGTCGCCCACCTCAATCTGGTTGAGTTCCTTGAGCGACAGTGCCAGCTTGCCGCCTCGGGCGCGGTCGCTTTTGAGGTTGTATTTGTGGAAACGGTCGAAAATCTGATGGTCGGTGAATACACACAGCTTCAGGTCGTTGTCCACGAAGCCCTCGTGGATGGTTTTCAGCACCGGTGCGAAAGTGATGTCGTCGCCGCGGTCGTTGAAGATGGCTTTGAGGCGTTCAATTTGCTTGCTGCTGTCGGAGAGGATGAACAGGCGGTAGCCATCGGCAAGGAACTGCTTGAACGAGCCGCCGATGAGGTCGAAATTTTTGTGGTAGATGCCTTGCGGGGTGCAGTGCAGCGACATTCGCTCTGCGCCTTGTTCGGCGGGTGCTTCGCCTTGCCGATATATCAGTTGTGAGAATCGTGCGAACTCTTTTGCAAACTCGTCGGCGTCGACCACCTTGGTCATGGCTTCCGAGTCGTAGTCGTTGGCAACAAGTGCGCTGTGCGAGATGTTTTCTTCGCTAATTTCTTTCACTCGGGCGAGCAGCCACTGCGGATTGTGGCACAGCAGCACTGCGTCGGTGCCAATGAAGTTGAGCAGCGACACGCCTTTGGTGGCTGATGAGCCGCTGTTGCCCATGATGTATATCGAGTCGACGCGTTGCTCCGATAGTTGCGTCTCTACGTTGAACGAGCGTATGCTTTCGATGTCGTCGCCGAAGAAGTCGATGCGGTAGGGCAATTCGTTGGAGTAGGAGTAGACGTCGAAAATCGAGCCGCGAATCGAGAACTGCCCGGGCTCGTAGACGTAGTCGACCTGCACGAAACCCAGCTCGCGCAGCCGCTTAGCCACGTCAATCATGTCGGCGGTGCCACCGCTTTTCAGGCACACGGTGTTTTTGTCCACCTCATCGCGTTCAGCCACGCGTTCGGCAAGCGCTTCGGGGTAGGTCACCACCCAACGCAGCTGCTTGTTTTCGCTCCATTGGTTCAGCACTTCGGTGCGAAGAATTTCGTTCGGCGCGTCGATTTGGCCGTATTTGATGTCGCGCTTATACCCCGACGGGAATATGAGCACCTGCTGTTCGCCCGCAATTTGGCACAGGTCGTGATACATATATCCGGCTTCGTCGAGGTCGTTTGCCACCACCAGATAGGGTGCTTTGCGTTTGGGCAGTGCGTCAAACAGCAGCGCGGCGCCCGAGCCGGCAAGCCCGTCGACGACAATGCGTTTGCGTCCGCGTCCCGAGAGCAGGCTTTTCAGTGCCTCGCGCCGCGCCGCGGTGTTGAACAAATTGCTTAGCTCAGTTATTTCCACTGTGGTTTTAGCTTATGAAGGGTGTGCATAAATGCCATGAGCATCGGCGAGGCAGCCTCGCGAGATGCCGCGCATTTACCTTTATTTCTTTGCTTTGCCAGTTTTCTTGGGCGCCTTTTGCACCGGAGCTGCAAGGTTGAGTATGCGTTCCAACTCGCCTTCGGTGTCGAGCACTCGTTTCACTTCTTTCAGGCAATCGTCGTTGCGAGTATTCATCTCCACCACGCCCGGCTCGAAGTAGTAGCGTTTCACTATCTCCATGCCAAGGATTTCAGCAATGTCTTTGCGGTTCACGTCGAGGTCGTGGCTGAGGTCGTGCTTGAGCAGCTTCGACAGTTTGGCAAACTCAGCCTTCACCGAGTCGTTGGCGTAGCCTTCGGCTTCGGCGGCTTTTTGCAGCTGCTCGAGTCCGGTTTCGCATACCTTGTCGTAGTTGAAACGCGCCGGGTCGATGAACGCCTTGAACTGGTTGAAAATGTCGTCGGTGATTTCAAACTTGTCGGGCGAGGCAATCGAGTCGTGCTCGCTGCGATATTTTGTGGCGAAGTCAAACGCCCAATAGTCGCGCACGATGTTGTAAGCCAGACGGTTGACCTTGCCAAAATCCACCTTGATGTCGGGGGTGATGCCGCCGCCGTCGCGCACCTCGCGGCCGTGAGCCGTCTTGAACACCGAAGTGAGGCTGTCGGGTATGCGCACAGCCGAGCCGTCGGCGTTGCGGTGCGAGTAGTCGATTTCCTGAATGAGACGACCGCTGGGGATGTAGTATTTAGCTATTGTCACTTTCAGCAGGGCGTCGTAGGGCAGTTGGCGAGTGGTTTGCACCAGTCCCTTGCCGAATGAGCGTCCGCCCACCACCACAGCGCGGTCGAGGTCCTGCAGGGCGCCGGTTACAATCTCCGAAGCCGAAGCCGAGCCGCCGTCAACCAGCACAAACAACGGAATCTTGGTGTCGACAGGTTCTTGGGTGGTTTTGTAGATTTTGGTGTCCTGCACCTGTCGGCCGCGGGTTTGAAGCACTTCGGTGCCTTTGGGCACAAACAGCCCCACCACCTGCACAGCTTGCTCGAGCAAGCCGCCGCCGTTGCCGCGAAGGTCAAGCGCAATGGCTTTCACGTTGGGGTCGGTTTTGAGCGTGAGCAGTGCTTCCTTGGTGGCGCTGCCGGTCTTTTCGTTGAAGGTGGATATGTTGATGTAGCCCACGCAGCCGTGCGTCACGCCGTAGAATGGCACAGGGTTCACCTTGATTTTCTCGCGAGTTATGGTGAAAGTCTTCACGCTGTCGGCGTCGTAGGGGCGAATCACCTTCACCGTCAGCTGCGTCTTAGGCGTGCCTTTCAGGCGAGCGCTCACCTGGTCGCTCTTCATGCCCACGGTGCTGGTGGTGTCGATTTTCACAATTTTGTCGCCGGCACGTATACCGGCACGCGCTGCCGGGGTGCCGATTTGCGGTTCAGAGAAATAGACGTAGCCGTTTCGCTCCGAGATATACGAGCCGATGCCGCCGTATTCGCCTGTCGAAACCACCATAAAGTCGTCTTGGTCTTTTGCCGATATATATTCGGTGTAAGGGTCAACCTCGTTCAGCATCGCCTTGATGGCTGTCTCTATCGACTTCTGTGCATCGATTGTGTCGACGTAAAACGCGTTTAGTTCCTTGAATAGGCTATTGAATATGTTCAGGTTTCGCGAAATCGACGCATTGTCGTTGCGCTTAAACGCACCCATTGCCGCTGGTGCTACCACCGCTGCCGTCAGGGCTGCCATAAGTAATGTTCTAAAGACTTTCTTCATGTCGAGTTGCTTCAATTCTTTGTTCTAAAAGGCAAAATTACTATTTATACTTCTATTTCTATGCCCCAAAATGCTTAAAAAACATTTAACTTCGGCTTTTATTGCATTTTTTTTGTAAAAGGTGTTGCATAATTAAAATATTGGCAGTAATTTTGCATCGCAATTCGCCGGAGCACCCGTGCAAAAGTGAAGATGCAACTGCTTCAATAGCTCAGTTGGTTAGAGCACCTGACTGTTAATCAGGGGGTCGTTGGTTCAAGTCCATCTTGAAGCGCAAACATAACGGCAAATATGCTTCAATAGCTCAGTTGGTTAGAGCACCTGACTGTTAATCAGGGGGTCGTTGGTTCAAGTCCATCTTGAAGCGCAAAACAAGCAAGTCCTGCAACTCCGATGAGTTGTGGGACTTTTTAGTTTTTTGCTGAATACTTGGCATCGCTGCTGGCCCTGCAACCGCTCGCGCGGTTGTGCGCGCTGTGTGCCGTCTGTGGGAGATGCGATGCCGTAAGGGCGTATGGCAATACGCCCGGCGCCCGCTGCGAGGATGTGCCATCGGAGATGGCAAACCATGCATAACCGCTGGTGGAGCGATAGCGCAACCTGCGGGGAGCGGATACCTCACTATCATTCGGCGTCGAAGATGTCGAACAATGTTGTGCCACTTCGAGGCACATTATTATTGGTGTCACATCTCCGCAGGCTGCGCCCTTGTGGGCTTGCCAGCGGTTAAGCATGGTCAAGCATCTTCGGCGCTTGTTATACTTCCCCTTTCTGCGCCGTCGGCGAGGGGTGGGTCAGTCCTTCGACAGCTTGTTCCACATATATATACCGTAGAACGAGTTGATGAAGTAAACGCTATATTTTGCCACGGTCATAAACGAGAATTCCGAGTCGCTCATCAGCCACATGGCAATGTAAGCCACGTTAATCATCAGCCACATATACCATTGCTCAACGTAAGCCTTCACCGACACATACATGGTTACAATCGACATCACCGTGGTGAACGAGTCGAGCCACATCTGCATAGGCATGTCGTAGCTGGTTTTGAGCGTCTTGAACTCGATGTCGGGGAACACGGTGCGCAGCGTGTCGATGAACCACGGACCGAAGTAGGTGAGGAACACGCCCAGCGTGAGTGTGCCGATTGTTACTGCGGCAAAGGTGATGAGGCGCTGCTGCCACGTCATATATCGGGTGTGGATGGTGGTGGTGCCGTCGTTGCGCACGCGCTTGCTCCATTTACGCCAGCCCACAAACTGCATGGGCAGGTTGTACACCAAGCGTTGCAGCATGTCGCCGTAGATGTGGGTGCAGAAACATATATATATATGTAGAAACGCTTCAACGGTGCCAAATATCCAGTTTGCCATTGCGCCCTTGGCTCCGAGCACCACGCAGAACACGCCCAGGATGGCAGCCACAGCCGAGATGGCTACGTTGAGGGTGATTTCGCCTTTCATCACAAATCCTATAACGGTGAGGGCGAGAATCGAGCCGAGCAGCAGCCATTCAAAGCGGTTGAGCCCCACGAGCGATTGCCGCAGCGTGTAGATGTATTTGTTTTGCTTTTCCATTGTTGTGATTGTCTTGTTGTTGGTTAAAACCGAAAAAATGTTAACTATGCGTCGGCAAAATTACTATAAATAGTTCGTTATGCCAAACATTCGGCTGAATTGGTTGCCTCCCCCGGCTGCTATGTCGCTTGAAATACGAGAATTAGCCATAGTTGCAGACCCGGCTGCCATGTCGCCTGAAAGGCGTGACCCCGAAGGCGAAAGCCGAAGGGACTTAGCCGTGGGTGAGCGCAGCGTAACCCACGGAAAATAGATGCCCAGAGAAATGCGTCTGAAGGACGCGAATTACCTTTATTGTTGAATCTGCAACCGCTCCACGGTTGTAATTATTAGGGTGCTTCACTGGTCCCCATATAGCCGGCATCGCTAACGCTCGCCGTCAATAAGGGGTTATTGAATCTGCAACCGCTCGCGCGGTTGTGCGCGCTGTGTGCCGTCTGTGGGAGATGTGATGC
>JBJECZ010000064.1:0-2240 GCA_051871555.1 Muribaculaceae bacterium
AGCAGTGAAGCGGGCAACATTGTGATGAAGCCGGCAAGCTACAACCTCAAGAACGTGGTGGTGGAAGGGCTGCGCCGCACCGACTATGTCGACCATTCGGTTTATACTTTCTCTGCCGAACAGGTGAAGATGTCGCGCCAGTCGTGCGACCTTCTGGCAACTTTGCCGGGACTCTACATCGACCCCGTTACCGGAAGCGTGACGCGGCTCTCGGGCGGAAGCGTGAAACTGCTCATTAACGGTGTTAAAGCTTCGGAGAAAGACCTCCGCACCATTCCTTCCAACAAGGTGAAGAATGTGGAATATTATCACTATGCACCCACAAAGTATGCCGACGGCGATGCCACCGTAATAAATGTGATTACGCATCGGCTCGACGATGGCTATGCACTCGACGCCGGTGCGCAGGGCGCTTTCACTACCGGTTTTGTGAATGCCTGGGCAGAGGCACGCTACAATCGCGGCAACAATCAATTTGCCTTTGCTTGGAACATGAATCTGCGCAACTACGACGACTGGCAGGGCACCGACCACTACCGCTTCAACCGTCCCGACGGCACCGCTGCCGACTACACCTACCTTGAAAGCAATCACTTTGGTTACACCGACAACTATTTTTCGCTGAAATACACCAACGCTAACTCCAACGGGAGGGTGCTGCAAGTGGAGTTTAGTCCGTCGTTGTGGCATCAATTCTCCAACAGCGCCACCGCAATTGAGGCTCGCGGCGACGACCGTTGGCATAATGGAACAGGGCAGAAAGAGAGCGTCACCGACATGTTCAACCCTTCAATCGACGTTTATTTCAGTTCGCCGCTGCCAAAGAATCAGGAGATATCGGTGAATGTGGTGGGTACGCACTTCAACAACTCGCAGTGCGCTTCAAACAGGCAGATGACCGATGACGCCGACGAGGTGCTGCTCGACGACCGCGTTGACCAAAATAACACGAAATATTCGATAATCGGCGACCTCAACTACACCAAGAAATGGGCAGGAAACCATTCATTTGCCGTGCGATTGTTTTCAACCTACGGCAGTTCAAACTCCACGCTGAGCAATATGCTCTCCGACTACCGCGACTATGGCTACCAAAGCGAAAACACCTATAATTCTATATTTGTTGACTATATTGGCTCGCTTTTGGGCTGGAATTACCGCATCGGCGGAAAATTAACGCACGTTTGGAACTCCAACAACGATGCCTCGGAAAGTACGCTGCAAGGCAGTCCGCGGCTCATATTGTCACGCAAAATGGGCAAGCGCAACAATCTGCGCATGAGCGTGCAGTCGTGGGCTGTATCGCCCACAATCAACCAGCTCAGCACCAACGTCACGCAGGAGATTCCGGGACTAATCTCGCAAGGAAATCCGTGGCTCAAGGCATCGCAGGTGTATGCGCTGAGCATCTCACATTCCTATCAGCACGATAAAATATCGCTCGACGAGTGGACTGCACTGAACTATTCGTCACGCCCCATCAACCGCATCTACAGCTGGCAGACGGTCGGCACAGAGGACTACATTGTGGGCTCGTGGGAAAACGCCAAGTGCCGATTGGCGTGGGCTGTGGGCGGTTCGGTACACTACCGCCCGTTTGGCAGCGAACTTCTCACTATCGGCTTGGAATTGCAAGGCGGATTTGTGCACATCGAAAGCAATCTGATGGGCAGCCACACCAAGTGGACTGTGCGCCCCGACTACATGGTGCGTTTCCACAAGGGCGATTTTGGCGCAAGCTATCACGGACGAGTGGGAGGCTGGACCATCAACGGCGCATATATGTCGAAAACTGAAAACCAAAGCGAATTGCAAGCCTACTGGCAGCACGGCAACGTGCGGCTCACCGCTTCGTGCCTGTGGCTGTTCACACGCAGCAAATACGGCAACGAGCTGCTTGCAAACCCAATTCTGGAGCGCCAAGAGCAGCATCAAATCAACAACAATGCCTCGATGTTCACCATCGGCTTTTCGTGGAACTTTTTCTCAGGCAAGCGCATGAACGTGAACAAGAAGCTCAACAACCGCGACAACGACTCCGGCATCCTCTAACCTCTCAACACCCCTCAAAAATATAATGTGATTATGTGATTTTTTGGGTGGTTTTTGGGGTGGAGGCAAAAATGTTGGCGATAATTTTGGAAATTCGAGAAATTGTAGTAACTTTGTGGTCGCCTAAACGGCTATGGGTAGTTTCCAGAGCGGCCAAATGGGGCAGACTGTAAATCTGCTGTCTTTCG
>JBJECZ010000065.1:0-2236 GCA_051871555.1 Muribaculaceae bacterium
CACCTGTTCAGCGCTGCTGACGTGATGAACCTATGGCGCCGAGTGAACACCTGGTGGTATGCCCACAGCGCTTACAGCAGCGTCAGCAATTTCCGCGCGCCGCTGCATCAGGCACCGCTGCTGCAACAGTTCCTCACCACAGCCCAACGCGCCGTTGAGGCAGGCAAGCCCCAAGCCACATTGCGCTTCGGCCACGAATCGTGCCTGTTGCCATTGGCGTGCCTCATGGAGCTCAACGATGCCGGTGCACGCAACGTGCCTTTCGACAGCCTTGCCAACGTGTGGCAAAACTATAAGATTTTCCCTATGGGGTGCAACATACAGTGGGTGTTCTACAAAAAGCCCGGCAGCAACGACGTGATAATGAAAGTGTTGCTCAACGAGGCTGAAGCCCGGCTGCCGGTGCCCACCGATATCGCCCCGTATTATCACTGGAACGATGTGCGCAACTATTATCAAGCCAAGCTCGATGCTTTTGCCGCCAATCAGCCCGAAACCGACTGTTTCACAACTTCGAAGGGCAGAAAGGTTACCATCTCACATATCAAGCACGGCACGCTTATGCTCGACATCGACGGTGCTGTCACGGTGCACGTCGACCCTGTGGGCAAGGCGCTGCGCCCAACCGACTATTCGCTCTATCCGCAAGCCGACGTGGTGCTGGTGACTCACGACCATTTCGACCACCTCGACCCGCAAGCCATTGCGCAGCTGTCGCACAGCGGCACGCGCGTGTTTGCCAGCCGGGTATGCGCAAAACGGCTGAAAGGAGCCACCGTGATGCGTAACGGCGACACCGCTGAATGCAACGGCATAAGCATCACCGCCACTGCCGCCTACAACACCACGCCAGCCCACAAACAGTTCCACAAACGCGGCGACGGCAACGGATATGTGCTGCAAATCGACGACCTGCGCATCTACATCGCCGGCGACACTGAGCCGATTGCCGAAATGAAGCAGTTGGGCAAAATCGACGTGGCATTTCTGCCTGTCAACCAGCCATACACCATGACCGTGGACCAATGCATCGAGGCGGCTCGTACAATAAAGCCGAGGGTGTTGTTCCCTTATCACTACGGCGAAACCTGCGTTGACAGCATCGCCACTGCGCTTGCTGCCGACGGCATCGACGTGCGCGTGCGTCAACTGCAATGACGCGCCGCTACACAGGTCGCAAACCGCCTGTTTGCCGCCCGTTTCGGCTCCTACAAACCGCGTTTTTCACTTATTTGGCACGCTAAAAGCAAAAAAGTGGTGAAATTGTTTTCACAATTTGATATTATCCATTAATTTTGCAACTTGTTGGAACAAACTACAAATTAGTAAAATAAATAAAGATTAACATAAACGAAATGGCAAAAGAAAAAGCGAATCAAACTCGTACGTCAATCGACGAAATCAACGAAGGACTCTCGTCGTTTGAACAAAAAGTAGAAAACAACAAGAAGGTTATCGGATATGCAGCAGTTGCAATCTTGGTGATTGCAGCAATCATATTCGGCTACAAATACCTCTATCAACAACCACGCGAAGAAAGCTCGAAGAACGAAGTGTGCCAAGCCGATATGAACCTTGCCCTTGGTGAGGATTCGATTGCATTGGCTCAATACAAGGCTGTAGCCGACAAGTATGGCAATGCCAACGGCGAGCGCGCTGCCCTCAATGCAGCCATCATCCTTTATCAAAAGGGCAAATTTGAGGAAGCTGCTAAGTACATCAAGGAATATTCGGGCGAAGGCACCCTCGTTGGTCCTGCCGCTCAATCGCTCCTCGGCGACTGCTACGTTAACCTCGACAAGCTCTCCGATGCCCTCTCGGCTTACGACAAGGCTATCTCGATGAGCGACAACAACGAATTGTACACCCCGTTGTTCATGGCTAAGAAGGCTGTGATTTATCGCGAACAAAAGCAATTCGACAAAGAGGCTGAAATCTATCAGACCATCAAGGACAAGTTCCCAACATTCAGCGCTAACTATAACGTTGATGTCGACAAGTATCTTGCACGCGCAAAGGCTGAAGCTGAAGCTAAGTAAGAGATTATTTCACACAAAATAGTCATGCGGAGGACTCACACATCGTGGGCCCTCCGTTTTCTTTCGCCTGCCGCAGCGGTTGTGCGCGCTTTGGACCGTCTGTGGGAGATGTGATGTTGTAGGGGTGTATGGCAATACGCCAGGCGCCCGCCGCGAGGATGTGCCATCGGAGATGGCAAACCATGCATAACCGCTGG
>JBJECZ010000066.1:0-8573 GCA_051871555.1 Muribaculaceae bacterium
GAAATACGGCGATTATTCAACTTATCAGGTGCGTCAGGCTTTTCGTTTAGACAAAGGAGAAAAAATTTACGGGCTCGGACAGCAACAAAATGGGTTGTTTAACCAGCGCAATCAATTGTTGAAGTTGCGCCAACACAACACTGAGATTGCAATTCCTTATTGGTATTCGTTGAAAGGTTACGGATTGTTGTGGGACAACAGTTCACCAAGTTATTTCTCCGATAATAACATCGAAACAGCATTTGAATCGCAATGCGGCGATTGTAGCGACTATTATTTCATCTACACTGGTGATGCCAACGGCGTGTTGCGTAATCTGCGCCGATTGACTGGTGGTGTGCAGATGAATGCTCTTTGGACTTATGGCTATTTTCAGTCGAAGGAGCGCTATCAAAGCCAAAAGGAAATTGTGGATGTAGTGAAAAAATACCGTGAACTGCAAGTGCCGCTCGATTGCATTGTGCAAGACTGGCAGTATTGGGGTGTTGATGAAAAAAACTGGAATGCTGTTGAATTCAACAATCCTAATTTTGAGGATGCTTCAAAGATGATAAGCGACATTCACGACCTAAATGCACACATCATAATTTCGGTGTGGCCGTCGTTTGGATACAACACCGCCATACACAAAGAAATGAAGCAAAAAGGCATGTTGCTCAATTTCAAGACTTATCCCGGCTCGGCGCAGGTATATGATGTGTTTAACGGCGAGGCACGAAACATGCTTTGGAAAAGCATGCACGACAATTTGTTGAGCAATGGCATCGACGGATGGTGGCTCGATGCCACCGAACCGGAGTTTAGCGATAAAGATGATTGCTTGAATCAGTCAACTCACGATGGTTTGTATCGCAGCGTATACAATGCTTTTCCTATAAATGCAGTGTCGGGCGTATATGAAGGAGAGCGTCGCGACGTGAACACTCGCCGGGTGTTCATCCTCACCCGTTCGGCATTTGCCGGACAGCAGCGCTATGCCACCTGCACATGGTCGGGCGACATACACGCCACTTGGCAAGTGTTGCGAAATCAAATAGTTGCCGGATTGAATCAGTCGGTGTGTGGCATTCCGTATTGGAACACCGATATAGGTGGGTTCGTAACATGGGAATCGTATCGCCAAGGAGTAAACGACCCTGCCTATCAACAGTTGTATGTGCGTTGGTTGCAGTTTGGCACTTTCTGTCCGTTGATGCGTTCGCATGGCACCAACACTCCGCGCGAAATATATCAGTTTGGAAAACCCGGTTCGTGGCAGTTTGAAACCATCGCAAAATACATTCGTTTGCGTTATAAATTGCTGCCTTACATCTATTCAACTGCTTGGGGTGTAACTGCCGATGGCGACACATTCATGAAACCGTTGTTTATGAATTACGCTCACGATGCCGAGGCTTGCAACGTGGGTGAGCAATATATGTTTGGCAACAGCATTATGGTGGCTCCGGTGGTTGAACCTATGCAAACGCCTGCCAATGAGGTTGATATGAATTCAACTCAAGTGCGCAAGGTGTATTTGCCCGAAGGCAATTTGTGGTATGATTTCTGGAACAATGAGCAATATACCGGCGGAAAATGGATTGAACGGGTAGTAAATATTTCTGAGATGCCTTTGTTCGTAAAAGCTGGCAGCATTATTCCATTTGGCAAAGATGTTCAGCACACCGTGAATTACGATTGGAGCGAATTGAGCATCAATGTTTACGGCGGAAGCGATGGAGCATTCACGCTATATAGCGATGCCGGCGATGGATATGAATATGAAAACGGCGAAAACTGCCGCATCGCCATGAGTTGGAACGACCAACAGCGCACTCTCACCATTGGCAAGAGCGAAGGCTCTTACAAAACTATGCCTAAAAAGCGTCGCTTGAATGTGACTGTGTTCAACGGCAAAAAGAAAACCGAAAAGAAAGTTTGGTATGTTGGAAAAGAAATGAAATTGAAATTTTAATGAATAAATATAGTATATATTCATCAATAGTTCTGTTGCTTGTTTGTTGTGCGGCGTCGGCATTGGCTGCTGAACAACCGGCAGGCAGAGAAATTGAGAATTTCGATTGGGATTGGCGCTTTGCACGCTTTGGTTTGCAAGCCGACGGCACCCGCGTTGACGAACCATCGAACATTGAAAACATTGACTATGCCGATGCCTCTTGGCGCTTGCTCGATTTGCCTCACGACTGGGCTATTGAGGGTCCGTTTCGCACGGAACTTGATGGTTACACAGGCAAGTTGCCTTGGCGTGGCATAGGGTGGTATCGTAAGCACTTTGAGGTTAGCGATGCCGATAAGGGTAAGCGTTTTTATATAGACTTTGATGGTGCTATGGCTAATGCCGAGGTGTGGATTAACGGACACATGGCAGGCGGTCGCCCATACGGCTATATTTCGTTTCGTGTTGACATTTCCGATTATTTGCTCTGGGGAAAAGAAAATGTAGTGGCAGTGAGGCTCGACACAGAGCACTGGGGTTCGCGCTGGTATCCGGGTGCGGGCATCTACCGACATGTGCGTTTGGTTAAAACCAATCAAATGCACATTGCTCATTGGGGTGTGTTTGTAACCACGCCTGTGATTGCTGATAGCTACGCCGAAGCTAAGGTGCAGGTTAAGGTTGAAAATCACAACAGCGAAACAGCCGCTTGCAGTTTTATTGCCGAAATATTTGAAATTGATGCCGATGATGTGGTTCACAAAAAAGTGGCTTCATCGAAGGGTAATGTTAAGCCGATGGCTGGCAACGGCGGCGTTAATGAGGATAGTGTGTTCATTAAAGTGAAAAACCCTAAGCTGTGGAGCATCGTTGAGCCTAACCGCTATATGGTGCGCGTCACGCTCTACGACAAAAGCAATCGTATGATTGATGTTTACGACCAGCCGTTTGGTTTCCGCACCATCGAGTTCACTCACAACAATGGCTTTTTGCTCAATGGCAATCGCGTGCCCATCAACGGCACATGCAATCACCACGATTTGGGTGCACTGGGTGCTGCTGTCAACACCGAGGCTTTGCGTCGACAGCTAAACATATTGAAAAGTTTTGGATGTAATGCTTTGCGCACTTCGCACAATCCGCCGTCGCCCGATTTGCTAACTTTGGCTGACAAGATGGGATTTGTGGTGATGGATGAAGCTTTCGATTGCTGGCAGCACGGCAAAAAGGAATACGACTACGGATATTTATTCGACCAGTGGCACGAAAAAGACCTTGAGTCGCTGGTGTGCCGCGACCGCAACCACCCGTCGGTGATTATGTGGAGCACTGGCAATGAGGTTCATGAGCAATATTATCCTGAACAGGGTATGGCGTGGCATCTCACACAAGTGGTGCATCGTTTCGATACCACTCGCCCCGTAACATTTGGTGCATCTTATCCAAGCAAATCGGCGCTAAACGGCACCGAGCTTCAGGTGGATGTGCATGGCATGAATTATGCTGCCGGCGTGTATGGTGGACCTGATTTCTATGGCGATTTTCTCAACAAACCCGGTCACGAACATCTTTCGGGCTATTCAAGCGAAAGCAGTTCTACGATGAGCAGCCGCGGCGAATATTTTCCGCGCCGATTCCATGTGTCGTCCTACGACAATGTTCAGCCCGGTTGGGGTGGATTGGTAGATGAGGAGTTTGCTGCCTTAGACCGCTACCCCGGTATCTGCGGCGAGTTTGTGTGGACGGGTTTCGACTATTTGGGCGAGCCAACGCCGTTCAACAGCGACGAGAGCGTGCTGCTCAACCACTCGGCTGCTGTCTCTGCCGAGGAATTGGAGAAGCAACGCCGCAAACTCGAGGAAATTGAAAAGAACCGCCCTACTTCGCGAAGCAGTTATTTTGGCATCGTAGATTTGGCTGGCTTCCCAAAGGACCGTTATTACCTCTATCAGTCGCGTTGGATGCCCGATCACCCTATGGTGCACATTCTTCCGCATTGGAATTTTGATGAAAATCGCATTGGCAAAATAACACCTGTGTATGTCTACACCTCTGGCGACGAGGCTGAACTGTTTCTTAACGGAAAATCGCTTGGGCGAAAGAAAAAAGACAAATTTCAATATCGCCTGAAGTGGGACAGTGTGCAATATCAGCCGGGTGAACTGCGTGCTGTGGCTTATAAGCAAGGTAAGCTGTGGGCTTCAGCCGAGCGTTGCACCACCGGCGAAGCGCAATCAATAAGCCTTACGCCGCACAAGCAGTCTCTCAAAGCCGATGGCTACGACCTGGTGATGGTGCGCGTGGCGCTCACCGACAGCCAAGGCCGCGAGGTGCCTACAGCCGAACCGCTGCTGAAGTGTTCGCTGCAGGGTCCGGGAAAAATTGTTGCCACCGACAATGGCGACCCCACTTGCCTGCAAATATTCTCGCAGACAGAGCGAAAAGCTTTCAATGGCTTGATGCTTGTGATTGTGAAAGCCAACAGAGGAGCAAAGGGCAAGTTGATGCTGACGGTGCAGTCCGATGGAATAGAGTCGTGCACGCTGCCAATCGAAATTGAATAATTAATAACTCATAAAACTATTGTATATATATGATTAAAAAATATCTGTTAATTGCTGTGCTGTTTGGGGCACTGTATATGCTTGGCAGTTGTTCAACAAACAGCAATCTACACTTGTCGACCAACTATTTGGGTGTTGATATCAACGATAAAGGCTATATTGTGGGCATGTGGAACACCACGCGAAGCGATAGCCGCAATTTCAGTCCTGCCGACCGCCCGTCGCCGTTGCTGTCGCTCTACGACGAAGAGGCTCGCCGCTATTTTTATCCGCAAAAGGCGCAATACGACAAGAAAACCGGCATCTGCGCATTGAGCTATGCCAACGGTTCGGTGGCTAAAGTGAAGGTTACGCCAACCGATAAGTACATAAAAATGCAGCTTACCAGTCTTGAGCCACGAAATGGCATCGACGATGTGCAATGGGGTAAATTCTACACCAACATCGACAATATTTTGGGCGACATAATTGGCGTTGCGCGCGACACCTCGGCAAACGTTTGTTATGCCATTGGTGTGATGGCGCTCGACGACAACACCATCGGTGGCGAATCGCATTTCACGTCGGAAACAGGCACAGGCGGTTACATTGCCCATTCGCCTGACCACGATAAATATCCGCTTCCGCTCACGTTGCACGAAGGACAGCAATTCACTCTTGGTGGCGACGGACACAACGATGTGGCTTTTTATAACCGAAAAGACCCGTTTTATCGCATAATCTACGGCAACGCAGCCGGCGTTGACGATAGCGGACGCATCGACATTCGCTATCACTCGCGCGACCGACGCAAGGGCAAGATGATTTATTCGCCCGAGGGCGTGCCTGAGTTCGTTGATAATGAATCAAATCACCTTATGCGTCAAGATGTGCCGGGTGTTGATTTTATTGGTTCGAAAA
The DNA here is from genome assembly GCA_051871555.1 of Muribaculaceae bacterium. GTDB lineage: Bacteria > Bacteroidota > Bacteroidia > Bacteroidales > Muribaculaceae > SFTJ01. Next base: position 5,401 of record JBJECZ010000066.1, read on the forward strand.
TTGCTCTTTGGGGCAGCCCTGACAGCTTAGCGCTGATGAATGTGATTCAAGACATTGTGAAAAAAGAAGATTTGCCTTATGTCACTTTCCAAGGCAAATGGGTGAAGGACCCAACAAACTATATGCCCGACGTGCAAACCTATGGCAACCAATACGACAGCATTGCGTCGTATGTTAAGCAGATGGGCTTGAAGGTGGTGCACGCCTACGACCATCCGTTCCTCAACCCCGACCGTGGCAACGGTGGGTTCATCGACGGTCGAGGTGCTGAAATAAAGAAACCTTATCACTTCACCACAGGCAATATCTCGCACAAAGAATATGCCCAACTGCTTGCCAAAGAAGGTTTGATTCTGGGTCGTACCACCATCACTAACTCGATGGCTCCCGGCACTATGGATTGCAGCCCCTTCCCTTCTGACAGCGCTTGCATTCAGCATCGCCGTCATCTCACTGCCGACATCTCGGCGACTGACACCATCATTTACATCGACGACCCAACTTACCTTAACGAAATTGCTTGTTGGGAAGGTCACTGCAAAGAACTGAATATGGTGAAGATTGGCAAGGAACTGATTCACTACCTTGGTGTGAGCAAAGAAGCGCCTTACCGATTGCTCAACGTAACTCGTGGCTATTGGAACACCAATAAGGCAAGCCACCGTGCAGGCGACAATGTCGACAAAATGCAAGTGACTGTTGGATGGGCTTATCAAGGATTGGTGCCTGGTCTTGAGTTACAGGACAAAATAGCTGAGCATTATGCCGATATTTCAAAAAATTCAGGGCTTGGTATGTTCGACTTAGACGGTCAGGAATTCCTTTTCCATAGTGGTTTTGGAGCTTATTCGGTGAAGCGATTCTTCCGCAGCGTGTTCGATGCTACAAAGAAATATAATCTGCCCGATTTGCGATTCACCGGCGCAACGCTTTCCGAAGGTTCGTGGCACTATCAGAGCGTGTGGAATGTGGGCGGCGGCAAAAACATGTATGATGCCGACACTCGCGAGTGGGGAAGCACCACCAGTCAGGGCAAGGATTTGCGCGACGTCACGTTTGCCAACTTCTATCCTTCGTCGTTCGGCGTAAACTTCCCTATTACCGAAAAATCTACCGTTGAGCAATACGAGCACATCGAAGCCACTGCTGTAGGTTATGGCGCCACATACATGCTCAAGGTTAGCCAAAAAGATGTTGAGAAATGCAAGGACAAATATGCCATTTTCAACGTGATTCGCACTTGGGAGGAGGCTCGCCGTGCCGGCGCATTCCCTACTCACATTCGCAAGTTGTTGCAAAACCCGAAGCTGAATTGGCGCCTCGAGGGCAAAGCTGACCGTAGCGGTTGGACTCTCTATCGCCTCGAAAACGGCAACAAAGTGCAGTCGTTCAATCTTTATCCAAGCATTTAACCGCCTTAATAATAAAATACTTACCGACCAATCTTCACCTAATCGAGGATAAAAGATTGGTCGGTATTTTTATCGGCCATTTGCAGCCATATCATTCGCTATTGCTTTATGCTTCGTTGGAATTGGCATCGGCAATTTGTTTAGCGGCGCGAGCCTCCTCGAACTTAGCTTTCATTGTGGGATTGCCGCGCGTGAGCTTCTTGATTGTGAGAGCCTCTGCCTTGTCGTTTGCAAGTCGAAGATTGTTCTCTGAGCCAATCAAGGCGTCCTTAATCTTCTGAAGGTGCTGAATTGATTTGTCAATCTCGTCGATGGCTGTCTTGAACTTCTCGCTTGCAATGCGATAGTTCTTGCCAAACTTTTCTTGGAAATCATTAAGCTGATTTTCAAAGTTAGTCACGTCAATCGACTGTCTCTTAGCTATTTCTAACTCCTTCTTATATTCAAGGCTCTTCTTGGAGGTTTGAACCAGCAGCGTAATTATAGGCAAAAAGAACTGCGGACGGATTACATACATTTTGTCGTATTTATACGACACGTCCACTATGCCGCCATTATAGAGTTCGCTATCAGGCTCGAGCAACGACACCAACACTGCAAATTCGCAATTTTTTGCCTTGCGGTCGGAATCTAATTTCTTGAAAAAATCTTCGTTCTTGTGCTTGGTGGCAGTCTCGTCGGCTTCATTCTTCATTTCGAACATGATTGACACATACTCATTGCCCTCAGAATCATAGTCGCGGAAAATGAAGTCACCCTTGGTGCCGCTCACCGATGTGTCGTTGTCCTTCTCAAAAAGGGCATACGGCATTAAAGGGCGTATCATTTGATTGAACTGCGTTGAGCAATGAACTTCAAGCGTCTCGCCAATCATTTTGGTGGACATGCGAGCCTTTAAGTCTTTATAATAGTCAACCTGCTCCTGAGCAGTCTTAAGCTTCATTTCATACTGCTCTTTAAGGTTATTCTCGTGAATGGCAGCAGCCTGCTTGTTTAGTTCGGCATTAGCCTTCAACTGGGCAATCTCAGCGTCCTTGTTTTGCAGATTCTTCTGCGCTTTGCTCTGCTCCTCCATTACGGCAATCTTGATTCTGCTGTTCGACTCATTGATGGCAGCTTGAAGTTTGGCAATCTCCTTATCCTTGTTGGCAAGCGCGATGGTCAGCTCCGCAGCTTTCTTTTCCGCCACCGAGCCGAGTTCGGTTTTGAGTTTAGCAATTTCAGTTTCCTTCTGAGAAAGAGCAATTTCTTTCTTGTTCAATTCTTCCTTGAAAACCTTTTCGGCGTTCGATGCAGCTAACTGTTCTTCCACCTTATGGCGTTCGTTAAGCTCAGCAATACGGCGTTCAATCTCCTTATTGAATTCCGCGTTCTTCACTTGGTTTACGATTGAAGCATAGTCAGCCTCGTCAACTGTGAATGCCTTATGGCAATTCGGGCAGATAAGTTCTTTCATTGTTTTATGTGTTTTTGTTTATATTATTTTAATTTGTTCTTATTTTGTATGCAAAGTTAAGCAACAACTATGCAGCCTTTTTGCATAGAAAAGAAAAAATTTCGCTATATAATCTTGTTTTGTTATAAGGTCGATATTCATCACTATACTACCATTATTTGCAAATATTATGCCAAACAACCGTGTTACAAAACTATAAATACGAAGAATAATATAGTTCATATTAATTATTCCGTTTTATTTATCACGACATTGCTTTTAAGAGGAATTTGTTACAAAAAAACGGTAAAAAAGGTTGTAAAGAT
>JBJECZ010000067.1:0-8550 GCA_051871555.1 Muribaculaceae bacterium
TTGCTCAGGTACTTAAAAAGTTATATTGGTAATAGTGTTGCGGAATTAAGGATAAACAAACTAAAATCTATGCCAATTAATACTTCTCGTTTTGCGGGTCGAAGCAAGTCCAGCCGGTGAGCCAGTTGTTGATGCCGTCGAAAGCACCAATATAGTTCACTACATCAAAGCCAGAAAGGCCTGCAAACGAGGCTCCACTGAGCAATGCGCTGCCTGCTTTAGGAGTATAACCATCGGCTGCAACAAGGTCGTTCCAGCTGTCGAACACCTTATTGCCGGTCTGGCTCAAGAAGAATGTGTGAGAGAACGACACTTCGCCGGCATCAATCACCTGCTTGCCTACTGCATCGTAGAGCACGTCGTCGTAAATCTTGTTAGCATCGCTGCCAATCACGTCCATTCCGGCAAACACCACGTTTTGCAACTTGATTACGCCATCTTTGGCTGCCTGAACAGTGCCACCTTTTTCGCCATCGATAATCAAACCGATTGGCCAGCCCAATGCCACCGAATTGACGCAGTTGAGGCGTGATGAGCGGCGAATTTGCATTGCGCTTTGAAATCTGCCAAGTGCCGAACCGTTATTAGGATTGTAGCTGCCGCCGTTGATATAGTCGGTGGTGTTGGCAAATTGTGCGTCGAGTACCTTTGGACCCACAAATGTGATGTTTGAGAATGTGGCAACAGTGTAAGGCGAAACCAATGCACCATCGGCACAGTTGTCGCTCTCAAAACCGTTGCTTTGTGAGGTGTCGGCAATGCGGCTGTCGCGAATCGATAAGCCATATTGCACATTTCCCGAGAACCCGTTGTCGGTGTCGAAATCGTCGTCCCAGCCTTTGTATGCCACTAAATATTTGCAATTGACAGTTCCGCCAAACCATTCAAACGAGTCGTCGTTGCTGTACGACACCTGAACGTGGTCGATTTGTGTGCCTTTGCCCACGGCGCCAAGTGTCAGACCGTTGATTTCCTTGTCTTTTTGGAAAGGATAGCCGGCAAATTCAATTCTCACATAGCTGAGCACACCGCTATTGTCGTTGTCGTCGTCGCCGCCGAGTTTTGTGCGCGGCCCGCCTTCAATCTGCTGTTCGCCCTGATTGGTGCGAGCCTTGCCACAAAGAATCACGCCGCCCCAATCGCCGGGTTTGCGGCTGCCGGCTGCTTCTTCCGAAGTGAACACTATAGGAGCCGAAGCATTGCCGCGGGCAACGAGTTTGCCTCCGCGCTCGGCAATCAGTGCTGCCTTGGTTTGCTTATCGCCTTTAATCACAGTGCCTGCCTCGATTGTCAGTTCGGCACCATTTGCGATGTACACCCAACCTTTGAGCAGGTATGTGCCTTTCTTGAGAGTTTGTTTGCCGGTGAACACAAATTCTTGGTCGCCGTTTCCTATCACATTTCCCGATACATTTTCTTTGCCGTTTTCATCAAACAAGATGTGGTCGCATGCCTTCAAACCGCCGTCGGTGGTCCAAACGTACTTTTCCTCCGGTTTTGGTTCGTCACCGTTGTTACTGTCGCTGCAACTGCACAATGTTGCTGCCAATGCTGCGATGCATACGCATCCGCGATTCAACAATTTTTCAATCATTTCTTTTGATAATTTAATTAGTAAAACGTCTAAAAACAATCTTTTTTCTATGTTTGTAATATTATTAGAAAGAATATGTCATTTGCAACCCAATGTTGCGACCGGGATTATAGCAGCGCGAAATCTGCTCTACTTCCCGGCTGCCGCCGTCGCTGGCTGTAACCTTGGCAAATTGCTTATACATCACCTTCTCGGCAAGCAAGTCGCGCACACTGAGTTTCAATTCAAACCTTTTGCCAAAGCGCTTGGCAACCGACAGGTCGATTACGTTGCGAGGCATCTCGTAGCTGTGCGGCACGCGAGCGTTTTCATCGCTTCCGGTGGTGCCCTCACTGCGGCCTACGCCGATGATGCGTTTGCCAATTATGTTATAGAGCACAGCCACGTCGAGTTGAAGGGGTTTGCATTTATAGAATACACCCGCATTCACCAAATATGGCGACTGACCCTGCATTGGGCGGTCTTCCTCTTTAGCACCTTTTTCAAACTTCACACTGCTCTTAATCAAAGCGCCGTTGAGCGAGAGGTCGAAGTCGTGAAGCCCAATGAAACCCAGGTTTTTGCGCACATCCACCTCCACGCCATAGCTGGTGGCGCTTTTTGCATTCTTATAGGAGTATACCAAGTCGGTGCCGCCTGCCACAGTGTAAGTCCATTCAATTGGCTTGTCGAAGAACTTGCCGAAAAGAGCAACCGAAATGGTTTCACCGCTGCTCGGGTAGAGCTCATAACGCAGGTCAATATTGTCGACATAGCAATTCTTCAGTTCGGTGTTGCCCTGAACATTGCTTGCGAGGTCGAAATCGTAGTATACCGACGGCGACAATTCGCGAAACTCCGGACGGTTGACGCTTCTGCCATACGACAAGCGCAGTTGTTGCTTGGTGCAAAGGTGATAGGTGAAATTCACCGACGGGAAAAAGTTGCTGTGACGATAATGCTGGCTGCGCTCGCTCACCTCATAGTCGCGGGTGTTTGAAATCAACGCCATATCATTATATTCATATCTCACGCCGGCAAGTACACTCAATTTGCCCAACGGAAGCAAGGCATTCACATATCCTGCTCCAAGTGCGTTGTAGCCTCGGTAATTATTTCGCATCTGCATCTCCTCAATCATATACAGCCTGTCGGCTGCCATATTCTGCTCATCGCTCAGCAGTTGGGCGATGTCGCCATAGCGGAATCCGTTGGGCAATGTGTTGTTAGCCACATTCCAGTTATAAATGAAATTACGGGTAGTGTATTTTCGGTTGCGATATTCGCCATAAGCTCCTACTTTAACGTCGATTACCTTCGAACCTATGCCGAAACTGCGACGGTCGTTAACGCCGGCAAACCCGATATGCTCGTCGAGGCGTGTCCATTCGCGCGAAATGTCGTTGCCCGTACTCAAAGCATACACCCCGGTTTCGAGCGCATCGTCAACCAAATATCGGCGTCGGTCGGGCAGATGACGGTTGGCATAGGCATATCCGGCGCTCCAGTCAAGGTTGTCACGCTCAAAAGTGTGTTTTCCTGTGAATTGCCCTATGTAGGTAGAACGGCTACGATAGTAGTACTCGGCGCTGCGCTCGTTGTTCGACTGGGCACTTACACCCTCACGCCAAGTGTAACGGTTGTTGCCCAGCTGGTTGAAAATGTTCTTGAACTGATAGTGATGATTGCCATCGGCACTTAGCATCGTCAGGTTGAACATTGCACCCAATCGCACATTGTTATTATATTGGTTATCTATTGAGCGACGCAGATAGTTGGGGCGATTATTTACCGAATCGTAAATGCCGAACAAATTATTCTGCATATTGCTGTAAGTGCGATATTCGTTGGCATAATTGATGGTCGACAGCAACCCGACGCTCCTGCCGTCGATTTTCCACAGTTTGTTGATGCTGGCAGCCAACTTTAGGTCGGCAAACGGTTTGCGGTTTTTCACCAACCAATCGTTGTTGAACCCGTTGCCTCTCAAATCAATGGCATTTTGTGCCACAATGTTTCCCTGTGCATCGGTCATCGGCTTGAGTGCGCCGCCCATACCGCCATTCATGCCACGTTTGCCCGAGTCGAACCCCAAGAAATCGGTGCCCGAGCCCTCGCTAAACGCGAAATTTTTGCCTCCGGTGGCATCGTTGAAGTTGCCGCCTACGCTGATGTTGAATCCATCTTTCAGAGGTATATCCTTGGTGTTCACAATCACAAAACCGCCCGAATAATCGGCAGGATATTCAGCCGAAGCAGTTTTCACTATCGTGATGTTTTCAATCTGACCGCTTGGAATAATGTCGAAAGAAAAAGCTCTTGCGTCGGCCTCGGAACTCGGCACCGCACCGCCATTCACCCACACGTTGTTGTAGCGTTGCGACAAGCCACGCACCATCACAAATTTATCCTCGATGATGCTCACACCAGGCACACGCCTAATCACCTCGCCGGCGTTGCTGTCCTGTGTCTTGCTAATCATCTGCGCCGACACATTGTTCACAATCACCGCACTGTTGCGGGCAGCCCTAATCATTGCATTCTGCGTGTCGCGGCGCTCAACGCCCGTAACTGTAACCTCTTTGAGTGTTTGATTGTCGGGTTGCAGGCTCACCTGCAGCAGATTGGCTTCTTGTTCATTAGCCTTTATGCCTTGCATTGTGACGGTTTTATAACCCAAATATTTCACAACAACCTCATAGCGCTTCGAGGCATCAAGCCCCTCAAACTCAAAAATCCCATCAACATCGGTTACGGTGGTTTTCTCAGTTGCGCCTTTCAGCGTCACCACGGCTCCCACAATGGTTTCGCCCACCTGCGCATCTCTCACCACTCCTCGCAACTGCTGTGCATTCGCTGCAATTGCGCATATCATTGCCCCGCACAGCATAAGTTTTCTTGCTGTAAACATAATTCTTTTTGTTGTTCGATAATTGTGTTGCGTCCTGCACAATACAATTCTTCGAAAATAACCGTTAAACAATCTTTTTTACCTTTCTTTTTTCGCCAGCAAAATTATTTACATTATATAACAAGTTTATTTCATACTAATAAATAATTTGTAACAACACCTATTCTGCAAAACGAAAGCATTCCAGTAACTCTTGGGGTTACGTTGACGCTTACCTCGGATAATTGTCCAGCCTTTTGGCTCGGCTTCGCATGACATGGCAAGTGACAGCAATAACCGCTTGCGGATTGCGCAGGTTGCTGCGGCATCGGCTTCGGCAACGGATAGAGGGCATTGTTTGATTATTAAGCGTTTTTGCACTATCTTTGCAACAAATTGCGAAAATAGGCGGCACCTCGGCATAACGCTCAAGCTGCGCTTGGCGATTCTGCTCTCAGTTTGCACTATCTTTGCAGTGAACCTGCGAAAATAAGCTGAAAGGACTAACTGGATGACTAACGAGAACAAAAATAACAACAATACTGCAGGAGCGCAATCGTCGCTCTCCTACACCCTGCTGCGGATGGTGATAACTGCGGTGTCGCATATTCCGTTCGGGGTGCTTTATGTGCTGTCGGATATCATCTTCTTTCCGCTTTATTATGTGGTGCGCTATCGCCGCAAGGTGGTGCGCAAAAATCTTGTGGAATCGTTTCCCGAGAAGAACCTGAACGAAATTGTTGCATTGGAGAAGAAGTTCTACCATAGTTTCATCGACATCGCCCTCGAAAGCTGCAAGATGATGACTATCAGCCACGACGAAATTCGCCGCCACATACGCTTCGAAAATGTTGAGGTGGCAAACGCTATGCTGCGTCAGGGCACGAGCGTGGGGCTGTTCATGGGGCATTTTGGCAACTGGGAGTGGGTGGCATCGCTGGCGCTGTGGCTGTGGGACGGCGCACTGGCATCGCAAATCTATCACCGGCTGCGCAACCCGGCTATGGACCGCCTGATGAAAGAGATGCGCGAGCGCTTTGGCAGCGTGTGCGTGGAGATGCGCGACACGGTGCGCTTTGTGCGCGACGGGCTCAACGACGAGCGGCCCTACATCATTGGCTTTATTGCCGACCAATCGCCAAAGCTGCGCGAATCGAAGCATTTTGTTGATTTTCTCAACCACAGCACACCGGTGCTCACCGGTTCGGAGAAGGTGATGAAGCGCTATGGCTACCAGGCAGTGTTCCTTGGCGTGCGCCGAGTTAAGCGTGGCTACTATGAATGCTCCATCACTCAGCTGCACCCCAATGCGCCTGCACTGCCCGACTTTGAGTTGACTCGCCTTTACTTCAAAAAATTAGAGGAGGAAATCAAACAAAACCCCGAGTTGTACCTGTGGACTCACAACAGATTTAAGCACGCACAAGAAATTAAAACAGAATAAAACAATTGTTTCTATGGATATTGATTTCGTAATCACCTGGGTGGACATGAACGACCCTGTGTGGCAAGAAAAATTCAATCGATACCGAAACGACAAACACAACACAAAGAATGGAGTGTCGAAAGCACGTTTCCGCGACAACGGTTTCCTGAAATACTGGTTTCGCGGCGTGGAAAAGTTTGCCCCATGGGTGAGGAAGATTCACTTCATCACCACCGGACAAACGCCCGAATGGCTCGACGTGAACAACCCCAAGATTCACTTGGTGCGCCACGAGGATTTCATACCTGAGCAATTCCTGCCCACTTTCAACTCGGTGGTGATTGAGCGATATATCCACAAAATACCCGGTCTGAGTGAGCACTTCGTGTATTTCAACGACGACTTTTACATTATCAACAACCTTAGCCCCGAGCGATTCTTTCAGGGCGGGCTGCCGTGCGACATCGCCGTGTTCGACTACAACCCATCGTGGTCGCAATGGTATGTTCGCATCAAAAACAACATACGCATCATCAATCGTCACTTCAATAAGCGCCAAGTGATGAAGCAGTGGCACGACAAGTGGTTCAACCGATGCTACGGCACCAAAGCGCGCTGGAATTATATTCTCAAGTATTACGGCAAATTCATCACGCTGCGCGTGCCGCACAATGCTCAGCCCTATTTGAAGTCGACTTTCAATGAAGTCTGGGCTGTTGCCGGCGACGAACTCACTGCCACGTCGGTGAACAAGTTCCGCGCGCTGAACGACTTGACGCCCGAATTGTTCCGCACTTGGCAGATTTGCCGCGGCAACTTTGTACCCTACAACACCTATGCCGACACCAAGATGTTCCCGCTGATGGTTCGCCCAAAGCAAGCCGAAAAAGCTATTCGCAGCCAGGCATACACCCTCGTCTGCCTCAACGACAATGTGCACATTCGCAACTACGACCTGGTGATGAGCAACCTGCGAGACGCCTTCCAAAGCATATTGCCCGAGAAATCGAGCTTTGAAGTCTAAAGGGCTACCCTATCAATCTACACTGATTAATTTAACTTTAACCCACAATTGAAAAATGACTACCGACAAAAAGCAAGTGGTGGTGTCGATGACCTCGTTTCCTAAGGCCATACCTTATGCAATTAAGTCAATACGGTCAATTCTAAATGGCACTGTGTTACCGGATAGGCTTGTTTTATACTTGTTCCTCCCGGAGTTTGGCGAAGAAGGTATTCCGCAAGAACTTATGCGCCTAAGCGAGGAGAACAAGATATTTGAGATAAGGAACTGCGAGCGAAACCTGCGTTCGTATCTCAAGCTCATACCAGCTATTGCCGATTTCCCCGAGTCGATAATTGTTACGGTGGACGATGATATTGATTATCACCCCAATATGCTACGCGACCTATTGGCTATGCATGCCACTAACCCTCACGCAGTGTGGGCGCATCGAGTAAGACATGTCAAGCTTGGAAAACCGTATCATAAGTGGACAAAGTATCGCTGGTATCATTTTCTGTTTAAGCGTATCCAAGGAGGCTTCGCCAACCTCCAGACTGGCGTTGGCGGCGTGCTTTATCCGCCACATTCGTTACGTGAGGATATGCTTGATGCCGACCTATTCACAAAGATTGCACCAAGCTGTGATGACTTTTGGTTTTGGGCTGCCACGGTGCTTAATGGGGTGGAAGTGATACCCGTGCCTTTTGGATACAATAGACCTCGTGAACTTGGCAAGCCCAAGGGAATGTCGCTAATGACGATTAACTATAAAAGCGGAGTTGACCGAAATATTATGGCACTAAATGCTATTTTGGAGAAGTATCCTGAAATAAAACAACTAATAGAAAAATAATGACAATCGCAAATACAGAGCGCCCACAAGTGGTGGTGTCGATGACCTCGTTTCCTCAAGCTATACCGTATGCCGTGGGTGCGCTGCGCTCGCTGCTGCAAGGGTCGGTGCTGCCCGACAAACTCATCCTCTACCTCACCTTCGCTCAGTTTGCCGACGGCGAGATTCCTGCCGAACTGAAGCAGCTCGAAGCCGAAAACCCCGTTTTTGAGATTCGCAACTACGACCCCGACATACGCTCCTATCGCAAACTCATACCGGCGCTCGCCGATTTCCCCGAAGCCATCATCGTGACGGTGGACGACGATGTGCACTACCATAAGCACATGCTGCGCGACTTGCTGCGCATGCATGCCCAGCTGCCCCACGCCGTGCTTGCCCATCGCGCCAAGCGCATCAGTTTGGGAAAGCCCTACCGCAAATGGAAGAAATACCGCTGGTATGACTTCGTGTTCAAGCGCTTACACATCAGCTATGCCAGCATGCAGACCGGCGTTGGCGGCGTGCTCTATCCGCCCCACTCGCTGCGTGCCGATATGATGGACATCGACCTGTTCACCACCCTCGCACCCAGCTGCGACGACATCTGGTTTTGGGCAGCGGGTGTGCGCAACGGCTATCCCGTGGTGCCTGTGCCATTCGGGCGCAACAAGCCTCGCGGACTGCACAAGCCCAAAAGCCTGTCGCTGAAAACCGTCAACTTCAAGGCCGGCATCGACCGCAACACAGCAGCCCTCAACGCAATCATCGAGCATTATCCCGAGATTGAAAAACTGCTAAGCAATCAATAACTTTGCCATAC
>JBJECZ010000068.1:0-8432 GCA_051871555.1 Muribaculaceae bacterium
CTGGTCGAAAATTGGGTCAAGCGCGATTTGGGTAACGCATGACGAAAACAGGAGGTATAGTTAGTTTTTCGATTCTAAAAACTAATTACACCATATTTTTCTAAAAATATACTAATATTTATTAATTACTGTTTTTTAGAATGAAAGAAACGCAACATTATAAACATCCACCCCTCGATAATGTTACTGCCGCCTAAAGGCAAACACCAACTAATTGCAGCGAGCACCCGACGCATAGAATTTAGTTTCGCTCACCTACACAAAATAGCAAAAAGAATGGCACTGCTCAATTGCAATGCCATTCTTTTTATTTATTCAAGCCCGAAGGCTTGATGATGTGCTTAACTTATTCTGCTTCGACAGTTTCGGCAACTTCGTTTTCTTCAGCGTCCAAGCGGTCGAAATCTTCCTTGCTGCCAACCACCAGACGGTCGTATTCGCGCAAACCGGTACCGGCAGGAATCAAGTGACCGCAAATCACGTTCTCCTTCATGCCCTCAAGATAGTCAACCTTGCCGTTGATGGCAGCTTCGTTGAGCACCTTGGTGGTTTCCTGGAACGATGCAGCCGACATGAAGCTTGAAGTCTGCAATGCAGCGCGAGTGATACCCTGAAGAATCTGCTCAGATGTTGCAGGAACAGCATCGCGAACAACCACCAGACGAAGGTCGCGGCGCTTGAGTGCCGAGTTTTCGTCGCGCAGCTTGCGAGCGGTTACAATCTGACCATTTTCGAGTTCGGTAGAATCTCCCTTGTCAACAACCACCTTGCGACCCCAAATGCGGTCGTTTTCGTCCATAAACTCGCGTTTGTCAACCACTTGTTGTTCAAGGAATCGGGTGTCGCCCGGGTCAATGATATTAACCTTACGCATCATCTGGCGAACAATCACCTCGAAGTGCTTATCGTTAATCTTAACACCTTGCATACGGTAAACGCCTTGCACTTCGTTCACGATGTAATCTTGAACAGCTGTCGGACCCATGATGTTGAGGATGTCGTTTGGTGTGATTGCGCCATCCGACAATGCCGTACCGGCACGAACATAGTCGTTTTCCTGAACAAGAATCTGCTTCGACAGTGGCACGAGGTATTTGCGAACCTCACCCAGCTTAGAGGTAATGATGATTTCGCGATTACCACGCTTGAGGCGTCCGTAGGTAACCTCGCCATCGATTTCGCTTACAACAGCAGGGTTCGACGGGTTGCGAGCTTCGAACAACTCGGTAACACGAGGCAGACCACCGGTGATGTCACCAGCGCCACCGCTTGCCGAACGCGGAATCTTAACAAACACATCGCCCGCAAAGATTTCGTCGCCTTGCTTGAACAGCAGGTGTGCACCCACTGGCAAGGTGTACGACTTGATTACTTCGCCGTTAGCATCGATGATTTGAACTTCCGGAACCATTGTGCGGTCCTTCGATTCGATGATAATCTGTTCGCTGTTGCCGGTAGCTTCTTCGTAATCTTCTTGGAATGTTACGCCTTCCACAAAGTTCACATAGTTAATCTTACCGGTGTATTCCGAAACAATTACGGCGTTGAATGGGTCCCATTCGCAAATCAGGTCGCCCTTCTTCACTGCCGAACCCGGAGTTACGAACAACTTCGAACCATAAACGATGTTACCACTTGTGAGCACCATCTTGGTGTTAGGCTCGATGATGCGCATTTCTGCCATACGGCCGATTACTACATCTTCGTTCTCCTTATCTTTAACTGTGCGGAGTTCATCGATTTCGATGATACCGTCGTAGTTCGACTTCATATTTGATACGGCTGCCACGTTGTGAGCCACACCACCGACGTGGAATGTACGGAGGGTAAGCTGAGTACCAGGCTCGCCGATTGCCTGTGCGGCAATCACGCCCACAGCCTCGCCGCGCTGAACCATGCGGTTGGTGGCAAGGTTGCGGCCATAGCACTTGGCACAAACACCCTTCTTGGCTTCGCAAGTGAGCACCGAACGGATTTCAACCGATTCGATTGGGCTTTCGTTGATGCGCTTGGCAATTGCGTCGGTGATTTCTTCACCGCTGGCAACAATCACTTCGCCAGTGATTGGGTCAACTACGTCGTGAACCGAAACACGGCCCAAGATGCGGTCGCCGAGCGAAGCAACAACTTCGTCGTCCTTCTTGATTTCGGTGCAGACAAGTCCGCGCAAAGTGCCGCAGTCTTCTTCAGTGATAATCACGTCGTGAGCAACGTCAACAAGACGGCGAGTCAAATAACCGGCATCGGCTGTCTTCAAGGCGGTGTCGGCAAGACCCTTACGAGCACCGTGAGTTGAGATGAAGTACTCGAGCACGCTCAAACCTTCCTTAAAGTTAGCCAAAATTGGGTTTTCGATGGTTTGACCACCTTCCGAACCACTCTTTTGAGGCTTAGCCATAAGACCACGCATACCGGAGAGCTGACGAATCTGGTCTTTCGAACCACGAGCACCCGAGTCGAGCATCATGTACACTGAATTGAAGCCCTGTTGGTCGCTCGAGAGTTTCTTCATCACGATGCTTGTGAGCTCGTTGTTGACGTGTGTCCAGATGTCGATAACCCTGTTGTAACGTTCGTTGTTGGTGATGAAACCCATGTTGAAGCTGTTAGTAACTTCTTCAACCTGAGCATCGCCTTCAGCCACAAGTGCAGCCTTTTCTTCAGGCACGATGATGTCGCCGAGGTTGAACGACAAACCGCCCTTGAATGCCATGTAGTAACCCATGTTCTTGATGTCGTCGAGGAACTTGGCACTGCGAGGCACACCGCACGACTTGATTACGCGGCTGATGATTCCACGCAACGATTTCTTTGATATGATTTCGTTGATATAACCGATTTCCTTTGGCACAAGCTTGTTGAAGAGCACACGACCCACCGAGGTGTCTTCTTTGAGCACCTTCACCGGTCTGCCGTTTTCGTCGATGTCATCAACAACTACCGACACAATCGACTGCAAAGTCACTTTGCCTTCGTTGTAAGCAATTTCGGCTTCTTCCGGTCCGTAGAACTTCAAGCCTTCGCCCTTTTGACCCGGACGGAGCTTAGTGATGTAATAAAGACCGAGCACCATGTCCTGCGAAGGCACAGTGATAGGTTCGCCGTTTGCCGGGTTGAGGATGTTGTGCGAGCCAAGCATGAGCAATTGTGCTTCGAGCACAGCCTCGTTGCCAAGAGGCAAGTGAACAGCCATCTGGTCACCGTCGAAGTCGGCGTTGAATGCCGTACATGCCAGCGGGTGAAGCTGAATGGCCTTGCCTTCAATCATGCGAGGCTGGAATGCCTGGATACCCAGACGGTGAAGTGTCGGGGCACGGTTGAGCAGCACTGGGTGACCCTTCATAACATATTCGAGGATGTCCCATACCACAGGTTCCTTGCGGTCGACAATCTTCTTGGCGCTCTTCACTGTCTTCACAATGCCGCGTTCAATGAGCTTGCGAATGATGAATGGCTTGTATAGTTCAGCGGCCATCAGTTTAGGGATACCGCATTCGTGCATCTTAAGTTCCGGACCTACAACGATTACCGAACGAGCCGAATAGTCGACACGCTTACCGAGCAAGTTCTGACGGAAACGGCCTTGCTTACCCTTGAGGCTATCGGAAAGCGACTTCAACGGGCGGTTAACGTCGCTCTTCACTGCCGAGCTCTTGCGCGAGTTGTCGAGCAGCGAGTCGACGGCTTCTTGAAGCATACGCTTTTCGTTGCGCAGAATCACTTCAGGAGCTTTGATTTCGATGAGTCGTTTCAGACGGTTGTTGCGGATAATCACGCGACGATAGAGGTCGTTAAGGTCGCTGGTAGCGAAACGTCCACCGTCAAGTGGCACCAATGGGCGCAACTCGGGCGGAATGACAGGAATAACCTGCAGAATCATCCATTCCGGGCGGTTAATCTTGCGCGATGCGCGGAACGATTCCACCACTTGCAGACGCTTCAAAGCCTCGGTTTTGCGTTGCTGCGAGCCTTCCTTGCCGGCAGTGTCGCGCAATTCGTACGACAACTTGTCGAGGTCGAGACCGCAAAGCAAATCGTAGATGGCTTCGGCACCCATCTTGGCAACGAACTTGTTAGGGTCGTCGTCGGGCAACAGGTGGTTGTCCTTTGGCAGACGGTCGAGGATGTCGAGATATTCGTCCTCGCTCAAGAGGTCGAGTTTCTCATACACTTTCGATTCGTCGTTGGCAAAAAAGCCTTCGGTGGCTGTTGGACCCGGGTTGAGAATGATATAGCGTTCGTAGTAGATAACCGAATCGAGCTTCTTCGAAGGCAAGCCAAGCAGATAGCCGATTTTGTTAGGCAGCGAACGGAAATACCAGATGTGAGCAACAGGCACAACGAGCTGGATGTGGCCCGAACGTTCACGGCGAACCTTCTTTTCGGTAACTTCCACACCGCAACGGTCGCACACGATGCCCTTGTAACGGATTCTCTTATACTTTCCGCAATGGCATTCGTAGTCCTTTACAGGGCCGAAAATGCGTTCGCAGAACAAACCGTCGCGCTCAGGCTTATAGGTACGGTAGTTGATAGTTTCTGGCTTGAGTACTTCTCCATAAGAATTTTCAAGAATAGAGTCGGGCGAAGCCAAACTAATCGAAATCTTTGAAAAAGTGTTCTTAATCTTATTATCTTTTCTAAAAGCCATTTGTTTAATTCTTTCTTAAAAGAGTTAATTTTATCTTTTTCACGAGGCTTGCATGCCTGCGAGATATGTCGCTCACAAGCATGCAGCTCACGTTGTAAGTATTATTCCATGTTGATGCTCAAGCCCAAACCGCGAAGTTCGTGGAGCAATACATTGAGCGATTCAGGGATGCCCGGAGTTGGCATTGCGTCGCCCTTGACAATGGCTTCATAAGCCTTGCTGCGACCAACAACGTCGTCACTCTTGACGGTGAGGATTTCTTGGAGCACATGCGAAGCACCGAATGCCTCGATTGCCCAAACTTCCATTTCACCGAAGCGCTGACCACCAAACTGAGCCTTACCACCAAGAGGTTGCTGAGTGATAAGCGAGTACGGGCCAATGCTGCGGGCGTGCATCTTATCTTCTACCATGTGACCCAACTTAAGCATGTAGGTTACACCCACAGTGGCTGGCTGGTCGAAACGTTCGCCGGTGCCGCCATCGTAAAGATAGGTCTTGCCATAGCGTGGAAGTCCTGCCTTGTCGGTCCAGTAGTTCAAGTCGTCGAGGCTTGCACCGTCGAAGATTGGCGTTGCAAACTTCACGCCACATTCGCGACCTGCCCAGCCAAGAACGGCTTCGAAAATCTGACCGATGTTCATACGCGAAGGCACACCCAGAGGGTTGAGCACAATGTCAACCGGAGTGCCATCGTCAAGGAACGGCATATCTTCCTGACGAACCACGCGCGACACGATACCCTTGTTACCGTGACGACCTGCCATCTTATCGCCTACGCCAATCTTACGCTTCTTGGCAATGTAAACCTTACCCATTTGCATTACGCCCGATGGAAGGTCGTCGCCAATCTGATAGTCGTCCTTCTTGCGACGCTTTTCAGCCTCGTATTCCTTCGACTTGCGCAGATAATTCATCACACACTGGTGGATTAGCTCGTTCTTGTGAGCGTCGGCAGTCCACTTGGTGAGGTTGACAGTAGCGAAATCGATGTTGATGAGCACCTGAGCTGTGAATGGTGCGCCCTTAGGCACAACGTCGATGCCCAAATAGTCCTTCACGCCATTCGAAGTCTTGCCCTCGGTGAGCACAAGAAGCTTCTCTACGAGTTTCTTCTTCAACTCGTCTTGGATGGCTTGATATTCGTTGTCGATATCTTGCAGAGTGGTGTCCTTGGTTCCGCGTTTACGCTTAGCAGCACGCTGATAGAGCTCGGTGCCGATAATAACACCCTTGAGCGACGGAGTAGCCTTAAGCGAAGCATCTTTCACATCACCGGCCTTGTCACCGAAGATGGCACGAAGCAACTTCTCTTCAGGAGTTGGGTCGCTCTCGCCCTTAGGAGTGATTTTACCGATAAGGATGTCGCCAGGACCAACATGTGCACCAATGCGCACAATGCCACGTTCGTCGAGGTCTTTGGTTGCATCTTCGCTTACGTTAGGAATATCGCTTGTAAGCTCTTCCATACCGCGCTTGGTTTCGCGAACGTCGAGGGTGTACTCGTCGACGTGAACCGAGGTGAGGATGTCTTCACGAACCATACGTTCGTTGAGCACAATAGCATCCTCGTAGTTATATCCCTTCCAAGGCATGTAGGCAACCTTGAGGTTGCGGCCGATGGCAAGCTCGCCACCTGCAGTAGAATAGCCTTCGGTGAGGATATCGCCTGTGTTGACGCGCTGACCCTTCTCGCACATCGGACGCAAGTCGATGGTGGTGCTTTGGTTGGTCTTGCGGAACTTAGGCAAATTGTATGTCTTGACTGCATCTTCAAACGAGATGAACTCTTCTTCTTCGGTGCGGTCGTAACGAATCTTGATTGTGGCAGCGTCGACATATTCAACAACGCCCGGACCTTCAGCCTGAATTTGCGAGCGCGAGTCGTAAGCCAACTGAGCCTCGATGCCGGTGCCCACAATAGGAGCCTCAGTGCGAAGCAACGGCACAGCCTGACGCATCATGTTCGAACCCATCAACGCACGGTTAGCGTCGTCGTGTTCGAGGAACGGAATCAAGCTTGCAGCAATCGACGCAATCTGCATAGGAGAAACGTCCATAAGCTCAACCTGGTCGGGTGCTACCACTGGGAAGTCGGCGTCGAGACGCGACTTAACCTTGGTGCGGATAAACGAACCGTCGTCGTTGAGCGGCGCGTTGCCTTGTGCAATAATCTTGCCTTCCTCAGCCTCGGCAGTCAAATAAACAACATCGTCGTTCTTGAGGTCGACAACGCCGTTTGCCACCTGACGGTAAGGAGTCTCGATAAAGCCAAGTTTATTAATCTTTGCATAAACGCAAAGCGACGAAATCAAGCCGATGTTAGGACCTTCAGGAGTTTCGATTGGGCAAAGACGTCCGTAGTGAGTGTAGTGAACGTCGCGCACCTCGAAACCGGCACGGTCACGCGACAAACCGCCAGGACCAAGGGCACTCAAACGGCGCTTGTGAGTGATTTCGGCAAGCGGGTTGGTTTGGTCCATGAATTGCGACAGCGCATTTGTGCCAAAGAAGGTGTTGATAACCGACGAAATAGTCTTGGCATTAATCAGGTCGGCAGGAGTGAACACTTCGTTGTCGCGCACATTCATGCGTTCGCGAATAGTGCGAGCCATACGTGCCAAGCCCACGCCAAACTGATTGTAGAGTTGTTCGCCAACGGTGCGCACACGACGGTTGCTCAAGTGGTCGATATCATCAACGTCGGTCTTGCTGTTAATCAAACCGATGAGATATTTGATAATCTCAATGATATCTTCGCGAGTGAGCACGCGAATTTCGTCGCTGATGGTCAAGCCAAGCTTCTTGTTGATGCGGAAACGTCCCACATCACCAAGGTCGTAACGCTTATCGGAGAAGAACAAGTTGGTGATAACTTCACGCGCACTTGCGTCATCCGGTGGCTCGGCGTTGCGCAATTGACGATAGATATATGTAATAGCCTCCTTCTCAGAGTTGCTCGGGTCTTTCTGAAGGGTGTTGAAGATGATTTGATAATCGTTGGTGTTAACGTCTTCCTTGTGCACCAAGATAGTGGCAGCGCCCGATTCAAGAATCTCAGCGATGTTATCCTGAGTGATTTCGGTGTCACGCTCCACAATCACCTCGTTGCGCTCGATGCTAACAACTTCACCGGTGTCCTCGTCAACGAAGTCCTCGTTCCACGATTTAACAACACGAGCAGCCAAGCGGCGGCCTATAACTTTCTTAAGAGTGGTTTTGTTTACTTTAAGTTCTTCCGCTAACCCGAATATTTCAATAATATCCTTATCAGTTTCCAAACCAATGGCACGCAACAGAGTGGTAACCGGCAATTTCTTCTTGCGGTCGATGTAAGCCCACATCACATTGTTGATATCCGTGGCAAACTCAATCCATGAGCCGCGGAACGGAATGATACGTGCCGAATAGAGTTTCGTACCGTTGGCGTGCTGGCTCTGACCAAAGAAAACGCCAGGCGAACGGTGAAGCTGCGACACAACAACACGTTCAGCGCCATTGATTACGAATGTACCCTTATCAGTCATATAAGGTATCTGACCCAAGAATACGTCTTGCACGGTAGTGGCAAAATCTTCGTGCTCAGGGTCGGTACAATACAACTTTAATTTTGCCTTCAAAGGCACACAATATGTTGCACCGCGCTGCAAGCATTCATCAAGCGAGTAGCGTGGCGAATCGATATAATAATCCAGGAATTCAAGTACAAAGTTGTTGCGAGTGTCGGCAATTGGAAAATTCTCGGCAAAAACCTTGTAGAGTCCCTCATTTTTTCTCTTTT
>JBJECZ010000069.1:0-8407 GCA_051871555.1 Muribaculaceae bacterium
TGAGCCGACGGTTGCCGATAATTGCACAAATTATCGGCAATTTATTTTCGGTGAGTGAATCAAAAACCCGATTAAAACATCTATCTTTGTAGATATGACAGAAATTACTTATTTAGCTCAGCAAACTGAGTTGCCAATATTTAATCAATTGGCTGTGAATGAGTGGATTAAGCAAGTGGCACGCAACCACAATAGGGTTGTGGGTCCGTTGACTTACATCTTTTGCAGCGACGACCGCATCATCGAGGTTAACCGCCAGTTTCTCAATCACGACTACTTCACCGACATAATCACGTTCGACTATAGTTCGCACAAGCGCATCAGTGGCGACATGTTCATTTCGCTGGATACGGTGAAAAGTAATGCCGAATTGTTTCAACGTGCTTATAATGAGGAACTTATGCGTGTGGTGATTCATGGCGTACTCCATTTGTGCGGCATTAACGATAAGGGACCCGGCGAGCGCGAAATCATGGAGGCTCATGAGAACGCTGCGCTTGCCATATTGCCAAATAATGTGTTTGAATTATGAAATTCAGTTACGATGTCATAGTAATAGGCGCCGGTCATGCGGGATGCGAGGCTGCTTGCGCTGCTGCTAATCTGGGTTCGCAGACATTGCTCATAACAATGGATATGAACAAGATTGCTCAAATGAGTTGTAACCCTGCCGTGGGTGGCATTGCCAAGGGGCAGATTGTGCGCGAAATCGACGCTTTGGGCGGTCAGATGGGCATTGTCACCGACCGTGCTTCAATACAATTTCGTATGCTCAACCGCAGCAAAGGGCCTGCCATGTGGAGTCCGCGGGCGCAAGCCGACCGCATGCGCTTCATGGAAGAATGGCGCAAAACGGTTGAGAACACCCCTAACCTATACATGTGGCAAGATTCGGTCGACCACCTGCTCATCGAAGATGGTGTGGCATGCGGCGTGTGCACGTCGGTGGGCGTGGAATTCCGTGCCAAGGCTGTGGTTTTGACTGCCGGCACATTCCTTAACGGGCTCATGCACATTGGTCCGGTGAAGATGCAGGGCGGCCGCATTTCGGAGCCTGCAAGCCACGGTATCACCGAACAATTACGCGAATTGGGCTTCGCTACTGACCGTATGAAGACCGGTACGCCGGTGCGCATCGACGGCCGCACAATCAACTATTCGCTCACCACCGAGCAGCAAGGCGACGACGATTTCCACAAGTTTTCGTTCCTACCCGATGTGGAGCGCAAGCTCAAGCAGCGCTCGTGTTACATCGTCTACACCAACGAGGATGTGCACACTGTGCTGCGTGACGGATTGCCTGAATCGCCGCTGTTCAACGGACAAATCACATCGATTGGTCCGCGTTATTGTCCGAGTATCGAAACCAAAATAGTGACGTTTGCCGATAAAACCGAGCACCAGCTGTTCATCGAGCCTGAGGGTGAAACCACCCACGAGATGTATCTCAACGGCTTCTCGTCGTCGCTTCCGTGGCGCATCCAGTTCGATGCCTTGAAGCGCATTCCGGCGTTTGCCGACTTGCAGATTTATCGCCCTGGCTATGCAATCGAATACGATTTCTTCGACCCCACGCAGCTGAAGCACACCCTTGAAACCAAGCGAGTGAAGAACCTCTTTTTTGCCGGTCAGGTGAACGGCACCACAGGCTACGAGGAAGCCGCAGGGCAGGGGCTTGTGGCTGGCATCAATGCTCACCAGAATGTGGTGGGCGGCGAAGAGTTTGTGCTTGGTCGCGACGAGGCGTACATTGGCGTTTTAATCGATGATTTAGTAACAAAGGGGGTTGATGAGCCTTATCGTATGTTCACTTCGCGTGCCGAGTATCGAATACTTTTGCGTCAGGACGATGCCGATATGCGCCTAACCAAACGCAGCTATAAGCTCGGTTTGGCAACCGAACAGCGCTATCAACTGATGCTTAGCAAGCGTCGGCAAATTGAGGGAATTGTGGAATTTGCCAAGGAGTTCTCAATCAAGGCAAGC
Organism: Muribaculaceae bacterium; assembly: GCA_051871555.1. Lineage (GTDB taxonomy): Bacteria > Bacteroidota > Bacteroidia > Bacteroidales > Muribaculaceae > SFTJ01. The sequence goes on from JBJECZ010000069.1 coordinate 1,987, forward strand.
ATCATTAATCCGATGCTCGAACGCGAAGGTTTGCCTACGCTCAAGCAGGGCACAAAGCTCTACGATTTGATTCTGCGTCCTCAACTCACAATAAAGATTCTTGCCACCATGGTTGAGCCGCTTGCCGAACGCCTTGCAATGCTCGAAGATGCTCGCCGCGAAGAGATAATCGAAGCTGCTGAAATACTAATAAAGTACCAGGGGTATATCGAACGTGAACGGGTGATTGCTGACAAGATTCAGCGTCTTGAAAACCTGAAATTACGCGGAAAAATCGTTTATTCCGAGGTGAAAGCACTCAGCACCGAGGCTCGGCAGAAGCTCGAACGCATCGACCCCGACACCGTGGCACAAGCCTCGAGAATACCGGGGATTTCGCCCAGCGACATTAATATATTGCTTTTATTATTAGGGAGATAAATCAAAATTGTTTCACGTGAAACATAAAAACTAACATAAACACCAAACAATGGACAAAGAGAAAATTGAAAAGGTGAAAAGCCTTATCCGAACTATTCCTGATTTCCCTACTAAGGGTATCATGTTCCGCGACCTTACTACTGCCTTCAAGAACCCTGAAGGAATTGCCATTATTGCCGAAGACATCGAGGAAAAATACGCACATCTTGGTGTGACCAAGGTGGTGGGTATTGAAGCTCGCGGCTTTATCGGCGGCTCTATTCTGGCTCACGAGCTGGGCGCCGGTTTCGTGCCTTTGCGCAAGCCTGGCAAACTGCCTGCCGACACCATCAGCAAAACCTATGCTAAGGAGTATGGAACCGACACCATCGAGATTCACCGCGATGCCATCACCCCCGACGATGTGGTGGTGATTCACGACGATTTGCTCGCTACCGGCGGCACCATGCTGGCTGCCTACGAACTGGTGAAGTCGATGAACCCGAAGAAGATTTACATCGATTTCATCGTAGAACTTTCGGCACTCGAGGGCAGAAAACTCTTCCCGGCTGATGTGCCAGTGAACTCGATGATTGTATTTTGATTGCTCTCGATTGCTGTGCTTGAGAGTGTGCCGAATGGTTGCCGATAAGTTATGCCGATGAGCGATGAACTGAAGTTGAAGATTAGCCTGCTGCCCGACAGCCCGGGCGTTTATCGCTACTACAACAAAGATGGGGTGGTGATTTATGTGGGCAAGGCTAAGAATCTAAAACGCCGCGTGAGCAGCTATTTCAATCGCGTGCACACTGTGGCGCGCACCAATATGCTCGTGCGCAACATCGCCGACCTGCAGTACACTGTGGTGCGCACCGAGGAGGATGCTCTGCATCTCGAGAACAGCATGATTAAGGAATATCAGCCGCACTACAATGTGCTGCTGAAGGACGATAAGTCGTACCCGTGGATATGCGTCACTGCCGAGGCATACCCACGGGTTTTTGTCACCCGCAATAAGCCTGAACGCGGTGTTCGCCTGTTCGGCCCCTATGCTCATTCCAACATGGCGCGAACGGTGATTGATGTGATTCGCAAAATCTATCCTATTCGCACCTGTTCGCACCAAATCACCGATGAAACCATTTCACGTGGAAAAACGTCGCTGTGTCTGCAATATCACATTCACAATTGCGAGGGCTGTTGCCGCGGACTGGTGTCGGTGGAGCGTTATGCCGAATATATCGAAGGAATCAAGAAGATTCTCAATGGCGACACGCGCGAGCTCACCGAACATCTCGTGGCTGAGATGACTCGCCTGGCTGGCGAACTGCGTTTCGAGGAGGCGCAGGCTCTCAAAGAAAAATATTTGCTCATCGAAAAGTATCGTGCCAAGAGCGAGGTTGTGAACCAGCAGTTGCACAATGTCGACGTGTTCAGTTTGCTGCGCGACGACGATTCGGCTTACGTGAATTTCATGCATGTGCGCAATGGCTCGATTGTGAAGACGCTCACGCTGGAATATAAGATTCGGCTCGATGAAACCGACGAGGAGCTGATGTCGATTGCCGTCGACGAGTTGCGCGAACGCTTTGCATTGCAATTGAAAGACGTGCTTGTGTCGGTGGTTCCTGACGCCGAGTTCGAGAACGTGCATTTTGTGATTCCGCAGCGGGGCGACAAGCGCAAGTTGCTCGAACTGTCGCTGCAAAACGCCAAGCAATTCAAGGTGGACAAGCTCAAACGTATGGAGAAGCTCAACCCCGACCAGCGAGTGATGCGTACGCTCACCACCATGCAGCGCGATTTCCGCCTGAAGGAGTTGCCGCGACACGTGGAGTGTTTCGATAACTCGAACATTCAGGGCACCAATCCGGTGGCGTCGTGCGTGGTGTTTCGCAACGCCAAACCATCGAAAAAGGACTATCGCCACTTCAACATCAAGACGGTGGAGGGTCCCGACGATTTCGCTTCGATGAAGGAGGTGCTCACGCGCCGTTACACCCGCCTGATGGAGGAGGGAGAGGAGTTGCCGCAACTGGTGGTTGTCGACGGCGGCAAGGGTCAGCTGAGTGCTGCCGTTGAGGCTTTCGATGCCATGGGCATACGTGGGCGTGTGGCGCTTGTGGGCATTGCCAAACGGCTCGAGGAAATCTATTTCCCCGGCGACAGCATTCCGCTCTATATCGACAAGAACAGCGAGTCGCTGCGTGTGGTGCAGCACCTGCGCGACGAGGCGCACCGCTTTGGCATCACCCATCACCGCAACCGCCGTAGCCACAGCCAGCTCAGCACTATGTTCGACGGCGTGAAAGGGTTGGGTCCGAAAACCCACGAGGCGCTTATAAAGCATTTCAAGAGTATGAAGCGCGTGGCTGAAGCCGGCATCGACGAGGTGGCTAAAGTAATTGGCAATAAGAAAGCCGAATTAGTGTTTAATGTGTTGAAAACCAACGGATTAATTGTAAATCAAGACAATGAGAATAGTGATTCAACGGGTGCTTCGGGCATCGGTAACGATTGATAATCAGATGGTTAGCTCAATCGGCAAAGGGTTGATGATATTGGTGGGCGTTCGTGAAGGCGACACCGAACCCGATATGCAGTGGCTTGCTGCCAAGGCTGCCAATATGCGCATTTTCGACGACGAAAACGGCGTGATGAACCGCAGCGTGATGGATGTCGACGGCGAAATTCTTGCCGTGAGCCAGTTCACGCTCAACGCTTCCACCAAGAAAGGTAACCGCCCCTCGTATATTCACGCTGCCGGGCACGAATTGGCTGTGCCGCTCTACGACGGGTTTTGTGCCGAATTGCAGAATATCACCGGTAAAACCGTGCAAAAAGGCGTGTTTGGTGCCGATATGAAAGTTGAATTAATCAACGACGGTCCGGTGACCATTATTGTAGATTCGAAATTAAAAGAGTAATTTTGTATGCTATGACAATCAAAGAGGCACAGGAGCTGGTCGACCAATGGATAAAGACCTACGGTGTGCGCTACTTCAGCGAGCTCACCAATATGGCGATTCTCACCGAGGAAGTGGGTGAGGTGGCTCGGGTGATGGCGCGCCGCTATGGCGACCAATCGTGCAAACCTGGCGACGACAAGGCGCTTGCCGACGAACTTGCCGATGTGCTGTGGGTGCTTATGTGCATTGCCAACCAAACCGGCGTCGACCTCACCGAGGCGTTTCAAGCCAATCTGGAAAAGAAAACTGTTCGCGACTGCACGCGGCATATCAAATACCCTAAACTGAATAACAAAGACTAATAAACCAATTAAAAAATATCGAACTATGGAATCAAACAAATATCTGCAAACCATCGAAAGCAGCAAGGTTAGCGTCGACGACGCTGCCGTTAAAGCTGCCGTGAACGAATTGCTCGAAAAGCATTGCGCCGAAAACGCCACCAACGAGGTGTATCGCTTTCTGCTCAATTGCATCGACCTCACCACTCTGAGCACCGACGACAGCGAACGCTCGGTGGCTGCATTCACTCAGCGCGTCAATGAGTTTGAAAACAACTATCCCGGCTACCCTAACGTGGCTGCCATCTGCGTTTACTCGAAGTTTGCCGAGGTGGTGCGCGAGAACCTCGATGTTTCGGAGGTGAACGTGGCTGTTTGCTCAGCCAACTTCCCATCGTCGCAAGCTCGCCTGGAGGTGAAAACCGTTGAAACTGCGCTTGCTGTTGCCGACGGTGCCGACGAGGTGGACATCGTGTTCCCGGTGAACTATTTCGTTGACGGCGCTTACGAAGAAGTTGCCGACGAAATAGCCGAAATCAAGCACTCTGCCAAGGCTGGCGACCGCGAAGCGCACCTCAAAGTGATTCTCGAAACCGGATTGCTCAAGACTGCTGCCAACATTCGTGCAGCGTCGATTCTATCGATGTATTCGGGTGCCGATTTCATCAAGACATCTACCGGCAAAATCTACGAAGGAGCAACCGTTGAGGCTGCCTATGTGATGTGCCAATGCATCAAGGAATACTACGAGAAATGCGGCCGCATGGTGGGCTTTAAAGCCTCGGGCGGCATTCGCACCAGCGCCGACGCCGTGAAGTATTACACCATCGTCAAAGAAGTGCTTGGCGAGAAGTGGCTCACCAACGAATATTTTCGCATCGGAGCATCGAGCCTTGCCAACAACCTCTTCGCCGACATCACAGGCGAGGCAGTAAAGCCATTCTAAGCCCCGTAGGCGCGTTTTCGCGCCTCGAATGATACCCACACAGCCCAAGGAGCCAAAATGCCGTCCTTGGGCTTTATTTCGCCTCGTTTCCGCCCATCCCACAGCATGTGGCGGAAGGATACACTCGGCATCAAACTATTTTTGATAAATTCAACAAAATTATTGCCTAAATATTTGCGGCTTTAAATTATTATTGCGTAATTTGCGTAACGTAAAAAACGCAATAGTGCTATGACAAGGTTAAACAATCCGTTTGTGGTGTATGGTTACAAAGGCCCTGAATATTTTTGTGACCGTGAGGCTGAAAGCAATCAAATATGTTCTGCTCTTCGTGGAGAGCGCAATGTTACACTTGTTTCTCCACGAAGAATGGGTAAAACCGGGCTGATTCATCATGTGTTCAATAGGCTAAGGGCGGAGGATGAGGATTGTAGGTGTTTTTATGTTGATATATATGCCACTAAGAGTGTCGAACAGTTTGTTCAGGTGCTGGCAAACGCGATTCTTGGCAAATTGGACAGTATCTCACAATCAGTATTACGAAAGCTACAGGAGTTCTTTAGCGCATGGAGACCGGCTGTCACTTTTGACCAACTCACAGGAATGCCTACTGTGACACTCGATATAAAGCCAAATGAGGGTACGGAAAGTTTGAAGCAGATATTTGAGTACATGAAAATGTCGGGGAGGAGATGTTATGTAGCCATTGATGAGTTCCAACAGATTCAGAATTATTCCGAAACGGGTCTTGAGGCGTTGTTGCGCTCCTACATTCAGTTTTTGCCTAATGTATACTTTATTTTTTCGGGCAGTCATCAGCACATGATGGAGGAGATGTTTTTTTCGGCAAATCGCCCGTTCTTTCAGAGTTCAATGGTGATGTCGCTTGGCAGCATCGATGAGCAAGAATATATCAACTTTGCCAATCGCATGTTTGGCATACAACATCGTTTTATCGACCATGACACCTTCATGCGGATATTCGAATTCGCGGATGGTGTCACATGGTATATTCAAGCCGTTTTGCATGGCATTTATGAGCATCCCAATTGCGCCATCGACAATTCGCTTGTGGATGATGTGGTGAAGGAGTTGGTTGAAGAACAGGCTGCCACATTCCAAAACTACTGCGCATGGCTCACCGACAATCAGCTTGCACTTCTTAAGGCAATTGCTCGCGAAAAATATGTAGACTCGCCACTTGCGCAGCGGTTTATTCAGGCTAACCGTTTGTCAGCCCCAAGCAGCATTAAGACCGCACTGCGCAAATTGGAGAACAGGATGCTCGTGAATCATAGCTTCGAAAAGGGATATACGGTGAACGATAAGTTCTTTGCTTTATGGTTGTCGCAGGGATGATTTCAAATTCTCTTGCTTTATAATTATGACAATATTTCTGATATTGATTGGCTTTTGTTTTGTTGCTGTGATTGCTTTGGTTATCTATAGCAATCTACAATCAAGAAAACTTATTAAGCAAGTAACTTCGCTACATAGGGGAGAAAGGTCGGAGCATGGCCTTATATTGCAACTTTTGTATTCTGGGTTTAATCCCCGTGCTATTTTTCACGATTTATACATTAAAAAGCCAAATGGAGAATATACACAGGTCGATTTGGTGGTTGCAACAAGCGTTGGTTTGATTGTTTTTGAAGTAAAAGATTACAGCGGATGGATTTTTGGGAATGAGAATCAGAAATATTGGACTCAATTACTTGCTTATGGAAAAGAGAAACATCGTTTCTACAATCCCATTATGCAAAATAAAGGACATATAAATTTGCTAAGATATTCTTTGCCAAGTAATCGCAATGTTCCGATTTTTT
>JBJECZ010000070.1:0-35907 GCA_051871555.1 Muribaculaceae bacterium
CATCGCCAAACTCTTCGACGAAGATTTTTGGGTGACGCAATGACGAAGTCAGGAGCAGCGTTATTTCTTGAGTTTCTGGAAATAATAGTCGAGCACCTCGCTGGCAGCCACAAACGAGCTTTGGCGAGCCGAAAGCACCATCTGTTTCTTTGCCTGAAGCATCTCCTCAATCACAGGGTCGGTGTAGAAGTTGCGTTTCAGCTGCTCGTTGATGGTTTCATACATCCAATACTTTTCTTGTTCGCGTCGACGTTCATCGAAGTAGCCCGACTTGCGCACGAATGCAAAATACTGGTCAATCATGTTCCACACCTCATCGATGCCCAGCTCATAGTAGCCCGAATAGGTGAGCACTTTCGGAGTCCAACCGCTTGGAGGCAGCGGGAACAGGTGCAGCGCGCTGCGGAACTGCGCAGCAGCCAGTTTGGCACGCTCCACGTTATCGCCGTCGCATTTGTTTATGACAATGCCGTCAGCCATCTCCATGATGCCGCGTTTTATGCCCTGCAGCTCGTCGCCGGTGCCGGCAAGCTGAATGAGCAAGAAAAAGTCGACCATCGAGTGAACAGCCGTTTCGCTCTGTCCCACGCCCACGGTTTCAACAAAGATGTTGTCGTAGCCGGCAGCTTCGCACAGCACAATGGTTTCGCGGGTCTTGCGAGCAACGCCGCCCAGCGAACCAGCCGACGGACTGGGACGAATGAACGCGTTAGGCTGGGTAGAGAGCTTCTCCATGCGGGTCTTGTCACCCAAAATCGAGCCGTTAGAGCGCTCGCTGCTCGGGTCGATGGCAAGCACAGCCAGTTTGCCGCCCTGCTTGAGCACATGCAGCCCAAACACGTCAATCGATGTGCTTTTGCCGGCACCCGGCACGCCGGTGATGCCTATGCGCTTCGAGTTGCCCGTGTAAGGCAAACATTTTTCAATCACCTCCTGCGCCAATGCCTGATGCTCGCTGCGTTGGCTTTCGACCAGCGTCACCGCTTGCGACAGCAGCGTTACGTCGCCCTTGCGTATGCCTTCCACATAGTCGGCAGCCGTGAGTGTGCGGCGGCGCGGACGAGCCTTGAAGTTGAGATAAGGGTTGGTCATTGGCGGCTGCTGAACGCCTTTGTTTACGGTCAAGCCTGCATATTCTTCGCTGTTCTCGGGATGTTCCATGTTTATTTGAGGTTATAGTTTTATCGGGTTATTAAAAAATGGTTTTCTCGGTTATTGTCCTGCATCCTCCACGATGCCCACCAAACGCACCTCCTGCTTGGGATGCGAGGGGTCGTTGGTGATGACGGTGAGTCGAGTGTTTAGGTAGATGCCATCAATTGAGGCAGAGTTGACAGCCACACTCACAGTGCATGAGCCACCCGGCTTCACCTCGGCAACGTCGGCTGATGTGCCCACAATGCTGTCAGGGCAATAGATGCGGCGTATGAGCAGCGGCGAGCGGCCCGAGTTGGCAATGGTGAACTGGCGGCGTACCGTGCCCGCCACGCGGCTGAATTTGCCAAAATCCACCACATCGTTGCTCACCAGCGCGATTGGCGCTTTTTCGAGCTGCTTCTTTGTCAAGCCCGAAAAATCTTCGTTCACCGTTGCAACCAAGTTGATTGTCGCCGTGAATGTTTGCTCGCCTTGTTTTGCCTTTAGTCCGATTTCGGCAGTGTTAAGCCCCCACTGCGTACCCTCGAAACTGTTGAAAAACGCCGAGATGGTGCACAGCCCAAACGGCGGCACACGCGGCGGAAACGCCTCAATTTCGATGTATTCCGGCACACCGTCGAAACTCACTGTGAGGGTGTCGGTGGAATTATTATAAGCACCTATATAACCCATTTTCGAGCTGCCGTGGGTGACATCGCCAAAAGTCATTGTCTGACGGTCGAGGCACAGTGCACCGGCTTGATAGGGATACATCTCCTTCACCGTCGATGGCGCTGCCAGCACACTACCCTTTATGTGAAGTATGGTTTTGCTTTGTTCGCCGTTGGTGTAGACGTAAACAGCCTTGTTGAACGCGCCAACACGCCCAACGGCATGGTAGGTAAGCGTCACCATGGCAGTATCGCCAACGGCAACAGGCTTGCGCGTATAGTCGCCGGTGGTGCAGCCGCAGGTGGGCACCACCCGCAGTATGGTCACAGGCTCAGTGCCGGTGTTCACAGCGCGCATCACACACTTCACGCGCTCATCACTCTCGTTGAACGTGCCAAAGTCGTGTTCCGTTTCAAGCCAAGTGAGCACGCCCTGCGCACTCGCAGCTGCTAAGCCAGACACTGCCAATAAGGCTGATAGAATCAATCGTTTCATAGTCGCACTCGCGTTGTGTGTGATTAAAGCGTTGTCATTTCTGCGAATCCTTGCCAATCACCGAACCCTCTATGTGTAGGCGCACCACTTTGTTGCGGGCGTTAGTCTTCACGCGAATCTCTTTGCGGAACGGACCCGGGCGGCCAATGGGGCTGAAAGTGACTTTTATCTTGCCTTTTTTGCCGGGCTTGATGGGCTTGGTGGGATATTCCGGACGAGTGCAACCGCACGAGGCAGTGGCGCTGACTATAATCAGCGGCTCGTCGCCCACGTTTTCAAATTCAAACTCGTGGCTGACAGCTCCTTTTTCCTCCTTGATATAACCAAAATCGAAGTTCTTTTCGGAGAACATAGCAATGGCTTTTGCATTGGTCTTAGCGTCTTTTTCGTCGGCGTTGACTGTGAAAGCAAATGCCGACAGCAGTGCGGCAAGGCATGCCATTCGTGTAATTATTTGTTTCATTGACATAAGATTCTGCAATTAGTGTGTGCACAAATGTACGAAATAAAAACCTATTACCCGCAATGCTAATGATTAATTAACCTAAAAATGGTTTATGAACCCACATAAAAAAATTCTGCCGGGTTTGCCTTTTGGCTTACCGGCAGAACAACAATTGAGAATTACTTTATATGTTATTACTTTATTTTGGTCCAATAGAGTGTCGCACCTATGCCAAGAATGGTGCCACGCAGCTTCAGCTTGGTTGCGCTTACAAACTCGGCGCTGGCGTTCACGCGTATGCCCTTGGTGGGGTCGTAGATTTTAGCGCCACCCCATTTCTTGTCCTTGGCTTTGTATTGCAAGCCATCCACCAGCACCACCTTGTCGATGTCGACGTTACGCAGCGCCTTGTCGGGGTTCTTCACGTCCTTGCGCTTGTTGCCCTTGTCGTCGTTGGGATGTTCCACCCAAAACACTTGTGCCGTGTAGGTGCCGTTGGCGTTTTTGAACACTTTCACTTTGCTCTTGCTGCCGCCGCGGTCGGTGAGATATTCGCCCACAATGGCGTCGGGGTTGTTGTTGAGGTCGAGTGCCAGTGCGGGCAACACAGCCAGCACAGCGCACATCATTGCAATAATCAATCTTTTCATTGTTCTCTTTCGTTTGTTATTCATAAAAATTGCAGCTTCAGCTGCAAAGATAACACTAATTATCCGAAAAATAAGAAAAATAGAACAATAAATACGACCTTTACACCAATCCACACCACAATCACGCCACCACTCATCGCACCGCAAGGCAAGCATAACTGCCCGAAACTGCACGAAACACGGTCAAAACAAGACAATTAACAAGATTTTCATTTGCCACGGTGCCGCTTATCGGTGTTTTATGCTTATCTTTGCATCTCAGTTTATAACAATATCAACATAATTTATTGACGATGGAAAAACAAAGCAATCAACCCATAAACTTCAACGAAAAACCAACCGATGAAATGCAGCACGGCGGCTTGAAAGAGCGGCTTGGCAGAGTGAAACCCATGCGCTGGGTGCGTTTTGCCGTGGTGTCGGCGCTGTTCGTGGGCTGGGTGATATGGCTTGGCAGCCCGTGGGTGCTGGTGTTCTGGTTCCTGATTGCCGACATCTATCTCACTCAATTCATACCCTGGACTTGGTGGCGACACACTAAAAACAAGTTTGTGAAGGAGGTGATGACGTGGGTCGACGCCATTGTGTATGCTTTGATTCTGGTGTATTTCCTGTTCCTGTTCGTGGGTCAGAACTATCAGATTCCGTCGTCATCGCTCGAGAAGTCGCTACTTGTGGGCGATTATCTGTGGGTGAACAAGGTGGTGTACGGTCCACGCGTGCCTAACACGCCCATCCACTTTCCTTTGGCGCAAAACACGCTGCCAATTCTCAACTGCAAAAGCTACCTCGACAAGCCGCAATGGGCTTATCACCGCCTGAAAGGCTTGCGCAGCATCGAGCGTGGCGATATTGTGGTGTTCAACTTCCCTGCCGGCGACACAGTGGCGCTGAAGATGCAGAACCCCGACTACTACACGCTAATTCACTTGCACGGACGCGATGCCGTGAACCTCGATAAAGCCACCTACGGCGACGTGATTTACCGCCCGGTTGACCGCCGCGAAAACTATGTGAAGCGCTGTATCGGATTGCCCGGCGAACGCCTGAAGATTGTCAACGACGTGGTGTTTATCAACGGGCGTGCGCTCAAGACGCCTAAGAATGCGCAATTCAACTATTTCCTTCAGACCGACGGTCGCATCATCGCCGACGAGGTGTGGGACGACCTTGGCATAAGCGTTGACGACCGCGCCCAACTCGACGTTGATGTGCGCGACGCTGCCGGAGTGGAATCGCTGGGAATGCACATCGGTGCCGAAGGCTCTATTCCGCCAATCTATCAGGTGCCGCTCACTGCCGAGATGCGCAAGAAAATCGCCGAAAACTATCGATGGATAACCTCGGTGGTGAAAGTGCCAACGCAAGAGATGTTTAATCCCTATCCTATCACCCACGACTATGGCTGGACTCGCGCCGACTATGGCGATATTTGGATTCCGCAGAAAGGCAAATCAATTGCGCTGTCGCTCGACAATCTGCCCATCTACGAGCGTTGCATAAAGAACTACGAAGGCAACAGTCTGGAGGTGAAAAACGGCAACATTCTCATCAACGGCAAAGTGGCTAATAGCTACACCTTCAAGATGGACTATTATTGGATGATGGGCGACAACCGCGACAACTCGCTCGACTCGCGCTACTGGGGTTTTGTGCCCGAGGACCACATTGTGGGAACGCCGCTGATTATTCTGCTGAGCATCGACAAGGACAAAGGCAGCATTCGCTGGAACCGAATCTTCCGCAGCGCAAGTTCCGACTGACCTCCAGCCCCAGGTTTATTTGTGACTACACAGTGAGAGAGAAAGGAGAGGGTTCGGAGATTTTGACTTACAACATCGGTCATCTTAACCAATGCGCAGCCTTTGGCAGCGCCTATCTGGGCAGTGTGCAATATTATGCCGCCATGCTTGCCACACGGCAACCGGTGATCCACACAGCTCAGACGTCGCTCACCCGCCTGTGGGCACACAACCATTGCCGCATCTGCGGCGCCGGCGGCGTGCAACAACTGGTGATTCCCATCGAAAAAAGCAACTATTTTGCCACCACGCCCATGCGCGACGTGGTGATTTCGGAACACGGCAACTGGCGCCATCAGCACTGGGGCGCACTGTTCTCGTCGTATGGCAAAAGCCCGTTTTTCGACTATATTGCCGACGACCTCGAGCACATCATCTGCGGCAACCAGCGCTTCCTGCTCGACCTTAACATGCAGCTGCACCAGCTGATTGTCGACTTCCTCGACCTTCCCATATGCTGCAACGCCACCGACACGCTGCCCCCTAACGCCATCGACCTACGCCGAGCGGTGGGCGAGAAAAAACCTGCCGAAAGCATGGTGCACGACGTGCCTTACTATCAGCTGTGGGCTGAACGATTCGACTTTGTGCCTAACCTGAGCATCATCGACCTGCTGTGCAACACCGGTCGCGAAGCGGTGTTCACGCTCATCGACATGGCACAAGCAACAACAGACATTACATAAAACAAAAAGATATGTTAAAGGTTTTGCAAAGCATAAGCCGCTGCTTGGCGGTGAATGCATCGTGGTTTGTGATTGGAGTGGCTGTGTGGGCTATTTTTCTGCCCGACACCTTCGCTTGGGTGCAACAAGGAAGCACCGCAAGTTGGATTCTGGGTATAATCATGCTCACAATGGGCTGTACGCTCACCCTCAACGATTTTCGTGTACTCATACGCCGCCCGCTCGACATCGGCATCGGAGCCATTGCCCAATACACCATAATGCCATTGGTGGCGTGGACATTGACGCGCGTGTTCCATCTCGACCCCTACCTGTCGGTAGGCATCATTCTGGTGGGATGCTGCCCCGGCGGTGTGTCGAGCAACATCATGAGTTTTCTGTGCAAAGGCGACGTGGCGTTTTCGGTGGGAATGACCACCGTTTCCACCCTTCTTGCGCCTTTTGTCACCCCGCTGCTGGTGCTGTGGCTTGCCGGCACCGAGGTTAACGTCGATGCCATAGGCATGTTCAAAAACATACTTATGATTACGCTCATGCCCGTGATTGTAGGATTCTTGTTCAATCACTTCTTCGGCAAAACCAAGCATTTCAAAGAGATACAAAGCATAATGCCCGGCATCAGCGTGATTGGACTGTGCCTGATTGTAGGCGGCGTGATGTTCACCGTGCATCCGCAACTCATGAACGACGGCTTCAAAATCATTGCCGTGACGCTTGCTGTGGTGTTTTGCCACAACAGCATCGGCTACGCACTGGGATATTTGGTGGGCAAGCTGTTCCGATTCAACACCGCAAAAAAGCGCACCATAAGCATTGAGGTGGGAATGCAGAATGCCGGCATGGCAACCGTGCTTGCAAACAACTTCTTTGCCACTCAAGCCGCCATCGCCCTCAACCCGCTGTCGGCGCTCAGCGTGGTGCCCTGCGCCCTCTCGTGCGCCTATCACTCAATCTCCGGCACCATCCTCGCAGGCCTCTTCAACCGCTTCGGCAAAAGCAACAACTAAGCATTAAAGATAAAGGAGGCATATTATGCAGACAAACAATCATCAAATCGTTGACTACGACCTCGTTCTTGACCAAAAGTTTGGCAAAGAAGGCACTCTTAAGCGTATCAAAGCTGAAGAGGATGCCCTCTCATTCTATTCCGGTCAGATACTGCTCGATGCATGCAAAGAGGCAAAAGTAACGCAGACAGAAATGCCCTTGGAATGAGGGAGGAAGTGGTGAAACCGATATATTGATTGTTGGTGGCAAAGTGGCTTTATGGTAATCGCCTTGTTGCGGTCAGGCAACAATTGATTTGTGATTGGTCGGGCAGGCGGAGTGCGTTAGCAGTTTTTCATCCCTGACCTTGAGATTTCACGACGATGGCACCTTGGTTGCGGTTGTAGCCGGTGGTTTTCATAGTTCGGCAATATATTTTGCCGCCGCACACCACATATAGTTTATTGCCAACAAACGACAAACCTGTCACAGCGCCGCCGGGCAGAGTGAGAATGGCTCGCACACGCCCGTTATGGTCGCACACCTGCACACCGATTGCCGTGGCAACATACAAGTTGCCCAGCGTGTCGAATGCCATCGGACCGTTTTCTTGTTTACCTCCGCCCAACGGACTGTGCAGCCAATAGTATCGTTCGCCGCAAGTGAGTTCCTTGCCTTTCACCACATATTGCACCAACCAATTGCCCGTCGGCTCGCTTTGCACCACCGTGCGATGGTCGGGGCTGACGGCAAAATAATGGCCCGAACTAATCATATTTTTTTGGCGAGCCATCACCGTAGAGGGTTCGAGGAAGAGCGTGTCGCGATGCGCCGAATAGTCGGCAACATATCTCCACTGTTCACCTGGCTGCGCTATGACAGCAAGCATATCGTTGCTGCTCTTGCCAGCCTCTACCTTTTTGGGCCAACCCTCCCACAAATATTTCATGGCGCGGTTAAACACCAATGTGCCGTAACGTATGCTGTGGCCGCCCTTGTCCCAAGCAGCGTCGACCTCATAGCCGGCAAACTGCAGCGCCGACATCATCAGTTGGTTATACTCCCACCAACTGCCAAACAACGCATTCCAAGCATCTTTTTCGCCATCTTGCAGGAAGATGCGCAACGGTTTTGGGTCGGTTTTGCGAATAAGCGCCGGCAACTGATTGCCGCCACGCATAGCCACAAATGTGCCCACAGCGCTATAAACGCGGCTGAACAGGTCGGGGCGCATCCACGCTGCCGTGAAGGCGCAAATGCCGCCGCTGCTGGCTCCGGTGATGGCTCGGTCGTTAGCATCGGTGGAGATGTGCACCACCCTGCCGTCGGCAAGCCTGCGCCCCTCAACCTGCGGCAGAATCTCCTTTTCAAGGAAACGAGCCCAGGTGCCGTCGACGGTGTCGAACTCGCGGCAACGGTTGTAGCGCACCACCTCGCCGGCAGCATCGCGCACCACACCCGGTTCAACAAACACGCCTATGGTGACAGGCATATCGCCTCGAGCAATCAGCGTATCCATCTTGGCGGCAGCGTCGTAAAGTATGCCGTCCATACACACCAGCAAACATGCCGGCTTGGCGCCATCATACTGCTGCGGCACATACACCTTCACCGAGCGCTCGGTGCCCGGATATATGCTGCTCTGCTTGTGCTCGAAACCCTCTATCGTGCCCTTCGGCGTCATCTGCGCTTGCACGGTAAACGACATCAAGCATGCTACGAGTGCTATTGTAAATTTTGACATGGCAGAAAAAGATTTAGTTCACCATAAAGGTAGCGAAAATTATCCACCAACCACAATAAATCGCCTTTAAAAAACATATCTGCCACAGATACACCCTAAATCGACGTGTCGGGTATTATGCGTTGCCAACCAAGGCAATGATTGTATATCAATACGCCCCCTACAACGCAATCTCAATGATTATCAGCAATATCAACCGCTCGCGCGGTTGCAGACCCAGCAAAAAAGGTAACTCACATGCTGTCCGGACGCCAATGGTGTGGGCGGTCTGCTATCCATGGCTTACACTGACGCTCACCCACGGCTAAGCGCCTCGCCTCGATGGCTCGGCTTCACTGGGTTTGCATTTGATGAGGAAAATGCGGAAAGCGCCGAAGGTGCTTGACCATGCTTAACCGCTGGTGGAGCGATAGCGCAACCTGCGGGGAGCGGATACCTCACTATCATTCGGCGTCGAAGATGTCGAACAGTGTTGTGCCACTTCGAGGCACATATTCTGGTTGGCATACTTTCCGCAGGCTGCGCCACTGTGTGGCTTGCCAGCGGTTAAGCATGGTTCGCCATCTCCGATGACGCTTATTCGTCCCAGGCATCAAGAACTCAAACACAAAGCAGTTGCAACTTGCATAGCCTTTATTGACGCAAACACTCTTGTGACCTCTTCAAATTGGCAAGAATTAGAGGTGTGGGATGCTTATTAAGATGGTTAAGAAGTGGTAATGTTGCTAAATGCCGCCGAGATGTCAATATTATTCGCTAAATTTGGGGTAGAAAAATTACGCTGCTTATCAAACTAAAGCATATATATGGCAAAAAACAATAAAAACTGGGAAATACTCAGTAGTGAATACGCGATTCGCCGCCCGTGGCTGACGGCGCGCAAGGACAAGGTGCGCATGCCCAACGGCGTGGTTAACGACGAACATTGGGTGCTTGAATACCCCGAATGGGTGAACGTGATAGCAATCACGCGCGACGGCCGCTTTGTGATGGAATATCAATATCGGCACGGGCTGCGCTGCTGCGGCTACGAGCTTTGTGCCGGTGTGGTGGAAGATGGCGAGGACCCGCTCGACGCCGGCAAACGCGAGCTGTATGAGGAAACTGGCTTCGGCGGCGGCAAATGGACCAAATACATGGCAATATCAGCCAACCCCAGCACTACCAGCAACCTCACTCATTGCTACATTGCCGAGGGTGTGGAACCGATTTCCACTCAGCACCTCGAAGCCACCGAGGACATCGACGTGGTGCTTATGACCGCTGCCGAGGTGCGCGACAAGCTGCTCAACGGCGAAATTATGCAGGCGCTTATGGCGGCTCCGCTGTGGCGCTATTTCAGCGAACATCCCGAACTATTCAACGATGAGAATCACGATTAATGGCTGCATAAAGGCTGCGTGGCTGCCACGCCTCGCGCTGGTGCTGGCACTGGCGGCTTGCTGCTGCCTCAACGCGGCGGCCAAGGCGCGACTCACGCCGCATTACAACGTGGCTGACAACACCTATAACTTTTGGCTTTATCTGCCCGAAAACTACGAGCAGACGCAGGGCAACACGCCTCTGATATTGTTTCTGCACGGCGCCAGCCTGTGCGGACGCAACCTCAACAGCGTGAAGCGCTACGGCCCTATCGACGCCGTGGAAGAGGGACGTAAGATTGATGCAGTGATAGTGGCTCCACAATGCCCCGGCGGCGGTTGGAAGCCTGAGAAAGTGCATGCCACACTCGAATGGGTGAAGCAGAATTTCCCCTACAACCAGCAGCGAGTGTATGTGGTGGGCATGAGCATGGGCGGATACGGCACCATCGACTACTGCGCCACATATTACTACGAAGTGGCTGCCGGCATTGGCATGTGCGGCGGCGCATACGTGAGCGCCGAAACGCAGCAGAACCTTGCGCAAATGCCGTTCTGGCTCATTCATGGCACCGCCGACCGCGCTGTGCGTATCGACGAATCGAAGAAGGTGGCAGCAAACATACTGGCAGCGCCCGAAGGCGGTTCCAGACTGAAAACCACTTGGCTGCAAGGCGGCAACCATGGCGCTCCGGCACGCGTGTTCTATCACCGCGACACCTATTCGTGGCTGTTCAGCCATTCGCTCAGCGACGACAACCGCCCCGTGAACCGCGACTACGACTTCACTTTGGCGTCGCTGCGTGGCGCCTACAACAGCATGCCGCGTGGCGTGGTGAGTGTGATTAACAGCAGCAAGGGCAGCGTGGTGAAGTTCACCGACACCGATTTCGACGGCGACGAATTTGAAAACATCACCTACGACGATATCGACTTCGATGCCGGCGAGTTTGTGCCTGCCGGATTCGACGACGACGAGACCAACTCAAATGCCACCAGTCGAGGCGTGCTCAACACTTCGGGCAAGAAAAAGGTGAAACAAGCCGAACACCATGATGCCGACGCCGAACGCCAACAGGCTCGCGCCAAAGAGCAAAAAACAAAGGCAAAGACAGTGACCGTGCGCAGCGGCGACACCCTGAGCGCCATAGCCCACCGCAACCACACCACAGTGGAACGCCTGTGCCGTGCCAACGGCATATCACGCAACGCCAAGTTGAGCATCGGTCAACGCCTGAAAATAAAGTAACTCTCCCTACCTTGCCGCCACGATGATTCAACGTTGCTACCTTGAAATAACCAACATTTGCAACCTCAGCTGCCGTTTTTGCCCAAAGACGCACCGCGAACCGCAAAGCATCACCGCCGAGCAGTTCGATGCCTTGACCGACAAGCTGCGAGGCGAGGTGCAATATCTCTACCTGCATCTCATGGGCGAACCGCTGCTGCACGCACAGTTGCCGCAGTTCGTTGCCATGGCGCGCGAAAAAGGTTTCCTACCCATTGTCACCACCAACGGCACACTGCTGCACGATGCCCACGCGCTGGCATTGGCAAAGCCCTACAAGATGCAGATTTCGCTCCATTCTCACGAGGGCAACGGCAAATACAATCACGAGGAATATGTAGGCAACGTGGCACGTTTCGCCACCGAATCGGCTGCGCAAGGCTCCATAGTGGTGCTGCGATTGTGGAACCGCGGCGGCTTCGACGAGTGCAACAGCCTCATCGAGCAACTGCTTGCAGCACACTTTGCCCAGCCGTGGACCGAACGGCACGACGGTTGGAAACTGGCAGAAAACATCTATTTGGAATACGACGGCATGTTTCGCTGGCCCGACAGCACCATCGACGAATACGGCAGCGACCAGGCATTTTGCTATGCTCTGCGCAATCAGATTGGCGTGTTGGTCGACGGCACGGTGGTGCCATGCTGCCTCGACCACGACGGCGACATGGCGTTGGGCAATCTGCACCAATCAACACTCGCCGACATTCTTGCCACGCCTCGCGCACGCGCCATTTACGACGGTTTTACTGCTCACCACGCCGTGGAGCACCTGTGCCGACGCTGCGGCTATGCCCTCAATGCCAAGCGATTCCGCCGGTAGCTGCGGCTTAGTGCGCCGTCACAGCGCCACGTTGGCAGTAGCCGGCGAAGCAAGTATTTCGGCTGTATAGGCACGAAACGCGTCGGGTTTGCGCGTCTTCAGAATCTTTTTGCGCAACTTGCGGTCGGCATCGGGCAAAAACAGCTTCCAGAACGACTGCATACGGTCGAGCCACTGCACGTCGCCACACGACGATTGCTCACAGGCGCCAGCCACCGCCTCGTAGAATCGGCGCAGTCGCTCAAGTCGCTCCTGTTCGTCGGCTTCAGGCACCAACAGATAGGGACGCGCCACAATGGCACGGCCAATCATCACAGCATGCAACTCAGGGAACAACCGACTAAGCTCCTCGGCGCGCTGCAACGAATCGACGTCGCCGTTATAAACCATCTTGTGGCAGCAACGCCCGTAAATCCGCGCAAATGCCTCCTGACTGGCTTCGCCGGCATACTGATGGGCAGCGGTGCGGGCATGCACGGTGACATACTTCAATGGTGCATTGTTCACCACCTCGACAACCTCGTCGGCAAAGTCATCGAAACTCTTCACACCAAGGCGTATCTTCAGCGAAAATTCAATGTCGGGCATTTGCTCAGCCACCTTCAGCACATCAGCTACGGCAGCCACATCGGCAAGCAGTGAAGCTCCGCGACCGCTTTTCATCACCGGCACAAACGGGCAACTCATGTTGATGTCGATGCGCTTCAGCCCGGCAGCAGCAATAGTCTGCGCCATGGCGAGGGCTTCGTCGAAATTCTTGGGCAGAATCTGCGGCACAGTGGCAGGTTCGGCTGTTAGCAGCTGTAGTTCGCGCTCGTCGCGGCGGCGTAATTTGCCGCCTTCGAGGCGCATGAATGGTGTGAACATGGTGTCGACACCACCAAAACAGCGATGCAGAGCCATCCTGAACACGTGGTCGGTGTAGCCCTGCATCGGTGCCAAAAATATTGGTGTTTGATTCATATATCAACAAAAATGTGTTAACGCAAACGCAGCGCACGAGCCAATCCCAAATAGCTCACCGTCACTCCAACGATATAGCCTTTCACCGGAGGCACCGCCTTGTTGTAGGAGCCATGGGTGATGAACGGCGATATGCGAATGGCAGAAAGGAACTCCTCGCGCTGTCCGGTGAGGAAGAACGGCGTGTCGCTGACGTGCTTGTGAAGCTTAATGTCGAAATCAATCGAAGCAATCCAACTGAAATTGTTGAGCGACACCTTCTCGGTGCTGTTCACCAAACGCACCAATTCGGTTTTGCCGTCTTCGGTGGTGACGTTCTCGTAGCGGTAATTATCCACCTTCCACCCGAAGCTGCTCCAATAGCCACCCACGTTAGGAGTGATTGAGAAGCGTTTGGTGTCGAGCACAGTGTAGCCCAGCGTGGTGCCTATGCCCAGATAAGTGGCATAGCTGTCGGTGTTGCCCTGTCCTGGCTTTCCTGCAATGTCCGACGGCACGCTGAAGATGTTGCTGTTGTTGAAACTCGGCTGCCCGAACGAGATGTCGGCTTTGAGTTTAAGCTGCTTATATCCGCCGGTCAAGCCCAGCGAGAACAGCACGCAGCCCGAAAAATCGTCACTGATGCTGCCGGTTGGCACCATACCGCCAACGCCCACTTGCACGCCATAGCTAAAATTGCTGGCGCCGATGGTTGGCACCGGCGGCAAGCCCAGTTCGTCGAGTTGCTTGCGAATGAGATATTCTTCCTCCTGAAGGCGATTGTCGTTAGCGCCATTCTGAGTGTTTTCGGCGATACGCAGAATGCGCTCGTCGTAGAGTTGCTGATAGTAGCGCAGCGTGTTTTCAGCCTCAAGCCCCGAGATGCCGGTGTTTAGCTCGCCTTGCAGGCGGCGGCGCATATATTCAAGCACATCGAATTGCAGCTGATGATAGCGCAAGCGTTGCGCCGTGCGGCACTTGGTGTCGGCAAACGACACCGAGGTGTTCATCACCGCGCTGGCTTCGAGGCGATAGAGCGCATTAGTTTTGCTCGCCGACAGCTCGGTGGGCGTTACGGCTAGAAACGCTTTCATATACGACGGCTCATCCTTAATCACCGCTTGCCCGAGGAAATCGTTCCACGTGAGCGGACCGTCGCTCCACGACTTCAATGCCACATCGGCAGCGCCCATCGCAAACGGCGACATTAAAGCCACAAGAAACAGCACCAAGCCGGTTATCTGAGATTTTTTCATTGCAAAAAGTGTTGGTTGGTGATTAATTTACTTCAACTCCTCAAGTATTCGCTTCAGCACCACTTGAGCCGAAATCTCGCGGTTGGCAGCTTCAGGAATCACAAGCGAATTGGCACTTTCAATCACGTCGTCGCTCACAATCATGTTGCGGCGCACAGGCAAGCAGTGCATGAAAAAGCCGTTGTTGGTGAGCGCCATCTTTTCGGTGGTGATGGTCCAGCTGCGGTCGGTGCTCAGCACCTTGCCGTAGTTCGGGTCGGCGTATGCACTCCAGTTCTTGGCATAGACAAAGTCGGCACCTGCGAGAGCCTTGTCTTGGTCGTATTCAACGCGTGCATTGCCCACAAAGCGCGGGTCGAGCTCATAGCCATGAGGGTGAGTAATCACAAAGTCGTAGTCGGCAGCATTCATCCACTCGGCAAACGAGTTAGGCACAGCCTGTGGCAATGCCTTGGGGTGAGGTGCCCAGGTGAGCACCACCTTCGGGCGCTCAACACGCTTGTGCTCCTCGATGGTGATGAGGTCGGCAAAGCTTTGCAACGGGTGCACGGTGGCTGTTTCCATTGCAAACACCGGACGTCCCGAATACTTTATGAACTGGTTGAGGATTTTCTCCTCGTAATCGTCGGTTTTATTTTCGAAACGGGCAAACGAGCGCACGCCAATCACGTCGCAGTAGCAACCCATCACCGGTATTGCTTCGAGCAAATGTTCAGGCTTATCGCCGTCCATAATCACGCCGCGTTCGGTTTCGAGTTTCCATGCGCCTTGGTTTACGTCGAGCACAATCACGTTCATGCCAAGGTTCATGGCTGCCTTTTGCGTGCTCAGGCGAGTGCGAAGCGACGAATTGAAAAATATCATCATCAGGGTCTTGTTTTCGCCCAGATTCTTGTAGGCAAAACGGTTTGCCTTCACTTCGAGTGCTTCGTTCACTGCGGCTTTCAAATCGCCGATATCTTCTACGTGTTGAAAGTATTTCATAACTGATAGATATTAAAAAAATTATATTAAGAATGCTAAGTTATAAACAAAATTTCATTTTCAAGCGAAGTCGCCGAATATTTATGTTTTTTCAGCCATTAGCTGCGGCGACAGCCTTGAGTGCGCCCCGAATTCATCGGAAAAGCTTGCCCACAACCGGCAGCCGCTTCAGGGCTTTGCCGAGATGCTCAACGCGCACAATCACTGCGGCAAACAGCACAAGCAGCACGGTGCGATAAGCAATGTTTAGCCAAGTGTTGCCCAAGTCGACCATCGTCATCGCGGCAAACAGCGCGGCAGCAAGCAAGGTGTAGCCGCCAATGGCTTTGACGGGATAGGCAATGGGATAGTAGTGCTGACCGGCGATGTACGACAGCAGCATCGACGTGCCGTAGCCGGCAAAGCCAGCCCATGCGCATGCCATATAGCCATAGCGCGGCACAAAAATCACATTCACGGCAATCATCACCGCACACCCTATGCCCGACAGGTAGGCGCCCCAGATGGGTCGGTCGGTGAGTTTATACCAGAACGACAGGTTGAAATATACGCCCATCATAATCTCGGCAGCCATCACTATTGGCACCACCACCAATCCTTGGCGATAGTCGGCGCCGATGAGATGCTTCAGCAAGTCGATGTAAGCCACCACCGAGAGGAAAGCCAGCAGCGTGAAAATCACAAAATAGCGCATTGCCGAGGCATAATATTGCTTGTTGTTGCTGTCGGCACCCTTGCCAAACACAATAGGCTCGTAGGCATAACGGAACGCCTGCGTTATCATAGCCATAATCATGGCAATCTTCACCACGGCGCCATAAATGCCCAGTTGTTCCTTGGCATCGGCTGCATGATATACAAAAGGGAAGATGATTTTGTCGGCAGTTTGATTGAGAATGCCGGCAATGCCCAACAGCAGCATAGGCCACGAGTAAGCCAGCATCTGGCGCAGCAGCTTGCCGTCGATGCGCCACTTCACCACCATCAGCTCGCGGTAGAAGGCAAAGGTGATGAGCGATGTGCAGATGAGGTTGATGAGGAATGCATTGCCCTCGTAAGGCGTGAAGCATGTGAATGCCACGATGTTGAGCACGATGTTGAGCACGATGAACGCCAGCTTGAGCGCTGCAAACTTCATGGGCTTGCGCTTATATCGCAGATAGGCAAACGGAATGGCTTGAAAGGCATCGAGTGCCACCGTGATTGCCATGAACGCAATAAACTCGGGATGCTCGCCGTAGCCCATCATCTGCGCTATCGGCATCAAACCGCCAAGCACCACAGCCAGGAACACCGCTGCGAGTGCGCTTACGAAAGTGAGCGCGGTGCTAAACACGTGCTCGCCGTTGTTACCCTCCTTGTTGGCAAAGCGGAAAAAGGTGGTTTCCATGCCAAATGTGAGAATCACCAGCACCAGCGCCACATAGGCATAGATGTTGGTGATTGTGCCGTAGCCGCCACCGGCTGCTGCAAGTTTGTGTGTGTAGAGCGGCACCAACAGGTAGTTAAGAAAGCGCCCTACGATGCTGCTTAGCCCATATATAGCCGTATCCTTGGCTAACGACTTCAAATTCACTGCCATAGCAAAAATTGCATTAGTGATTGATGTTTATTATGTTGTATTGATGGCGCCTTGCTCAGTCGAACAGCGAACCTTGCGAATTGAATCGCGAACGGCCCAAATGCTCGTATGCCAGGTCGGTGGCTTCACGTCCGCGCGGCGTGCGCTTCACAAAGCCTTCCTGAATGAGATAAGGCTCATACACTTCCTCGAGTGTGCCCGGGTCTTCGCCCAGCGCCGTGGCTATTGTGGTCACGCCCACAGGTCCGCCCTTAAACTTGTCGATGATGGTGAGCAATATCTTGTTGTCGATTTCGTCGAGCCCGTATTTGTCGATGTTCAGCGCCTCGAGGGCATAGCGGGTGATGTCGGTTTCGATTTTGCCGCTACCCTTCACCTGCGCAAAGTCGCGCACACGGCGCAGCAAGGCGTTGGCAATACGTGGCGTGCCACGGCTGCGCAAAGCAATCTCCTGGGCGGCATCGTCGGTGATGGGCACGCCCAGCAAACGCGCCGAACGCTTCACGATGCGGTTCAGCACCTCGTGGTCGTAGAACTCAAGATGGCAGTTGATGCCGAAACGGGCGCGAAGCGGCGAGGTGAGCAAGCCGCTGCGCGTGGTGGCGCCAATGAGGGTGAACGGCGACAGATTGAGCTGCACCGAGCGCGCCCCGGGGCCCTTGTCAATCATGATGTCGATGCGATAATCCTCCATTGCCGAATAGAGGTATTCCTCAACCACCGGGCTCAGGCGGTGTATTTCGTCGATGAACAGCACATCGTTTTCGTCGAGCGAAGTGAGCACGCCAGCCAAATCGCCAGGCTTGTCGAGGACCGGTCCGGAGGTCACTTTGAATCCCACCCCAAGCTCGTTGGCGATGATGTTCGACAGCGTGGTCTTGCCCAACCCCGGAGGTCCGTAGAGCAACGTGTGGTCGAGGCTTTCGCCGCGCCGCTTTGCCGCCTGCACAAACACCCGCAGATTCTCAATAATCTTCTCCTGTCCGTTGAAATCCTCGAAGCGCTCGGGCCGTAAGGCTCGTTCGAAATCCTTGTCCGACTCCTGTCGCTGATTGCGTATGTCAAAATTTTCTTCCATAACCACAAAAGTAGCAATTAGTCGTTTATTATGCAACTTGCAAGGCTGCAAAAAAACTCCAACGCAACTATTGCTCGGCTCGCAACAATTGCTTAACTTTGAATTATTCAACAAAACCCTAAAAAACCTCAACAACGATGAAGAAGTTAGTAATATCGACAGGCGCAGGCATGAGTGCCGAGAGCGGAATAAAAACATTTCGCGACGCCGACGGATTGTGGGAAAACTATCCGGTAATGGAGGTGGCAAGCCACACAGGCTTCTTACGCAATCCCGAACTGATTCATAAGTTCTACAACGAACGCCGCCGCCAACTGGTGGACGCTAAGCCAAACGCTGCACACTACGGGCTGGTGGAACTGGAAAAATACTTCGACGTGCAAGTGATTACGCAAAACGTCGACGACCTGCACGAGCGCGCCGGTAGCAGCAAGGTGCTGCACCTTCACGGCGAACTCATGAAGATGCAATCGCTGAAAAACGAAAACCACGTGTACACTCTCGACCGCGACCATCTGGAAACAAGCACCGCCACCCGCGACCAATATGGCGACCCGGTGCGCCCGTTCATCGTGTTCTTCGAGGAAGCCGTGCCTAACTTCACTCCGGCAATGAAGCTGGTGCAGGATGCCGACATATTTGTGGTGATTGGCACCTCGTTGGTGGTTTATCCGGCTGCAAGCCTCATCAACTGCGTGCGCCCTGGCAAACCAATCTTCTACATCGACCCAAACCCTGCCCGAGTTGACCTCGACAATGTCACGGTAATTAAAAAGCCTGCCACCGAGGGCGTGAAAGAGCTGATTGAAACACTCAAAACAATGCAATAACCTATTTGTGCTCTGACAATAGAGTAGACATAGCGCCGTGCCCCGATGTGCAACCACCGCATTTCGAGGCACGGTTTTTCATATACCCCTCTCAACGGCAACACAGCAGCCACATTTACAAACGCAAATCAAATCCCACTCCAAAGCCGTTTTATATATAAAATTAAGGTTGTTAATAACTTTTTTTGAAAAAAATCAATTTCTATATGTAAATTATAAGGAATATTTTATAACTTTACGGCGAAATATTGATTGGTTTGGAGTATTATATTTAATGTGCAATCAATCAAGAGATTATATGGTGTTTAACGACTGAGTCGAAAATTTGAATTTGTAAATTTATGGGTAGCGTGGGGATAACTTATCACATACCGGCATTGCTGAACGAATGCATCGACGGACTTGACATAAAGTCCGACGGCACTTATGTCGATGTCACCTTTGGTGGCGGTGGTCACTCGCGCGCCATTATATCGCGTCTTGGCAGCAACGGCCGCCTTTATGGTTTCGACCAAGACATGGACGCCTATGCCAACCGCATCGACGACCCCCGATTTACATTCGTACACAGCAATTTTGCCTTTCTGCAAAACTTTATGCGCTACTACGACGTGGATGGCGTGGACGGCATTCTTGCCGACCTCGGCGTGTCGTTTCATCACTTCGACGACCAGCAACGCGGATTCTCGTTCCGCTTCGACGGCAACCTGGACATGCGCATGAATCAGGATAATCCACGCGATGCCCGCACCGTGATTGCCGAATACAACGAGGAGCAGCTTGCCAACATACTCTACCTCTATGGCGAGCTCAAGCAATCGCGCCGCATTGCCGCCGCCATCGTAAAGGCACGCAACCAAGCGCCCATCGAAAGCGTGCAGCAGCTGCTCGACGTGCTCAAGCCATTCATCAGGCCGCAGCACGAAAAAAAGGAGCTGGCACAAGTGTTTCAGGCACTGCGCATCGAGGTGAACAACGAGCTGGCAGTGCTCGAACAACTGCTCAAGCAGTCGCTGAAAGTGCTCAAGCCGGGCGGCAGACTGGTGATTATCACCTATCACTCGCTTGAGGACCGCCTGGTGAAGAACTTCCTGCGCAGCGGCAACATCGAGGGCAAAATCGAACAAGATTTCTTCGGACGAATTAACTCGCCTCTGAAACTTGTCAACAACAAAGTGATTGTGCCCAGCGACGACGAAGTGAACCGCAACCCGCGCTCGCGCTCGGCAAAACTGCGAATAGCCACCAAGCTTTAGCACCAAATCAGTTAACAAAACAGAATCATCAACAACTAAATATTTTTCACGACAATGGCAAAGACCGAAAACAGCGAACCCAACGACCCGCAGCTACAGCAACAGGTTGCCGACAGGTCGGAGCGCATCTTCGTGCGCATTCTCAAGGGCAAGATTGTGCCATACCACTTCTTCAAGAAGCACTGGATGCTGGTCACCGTTACCGTGTCGATGATTTTGATGTCGATTGCCAACAAATATGAATGTCAAACAAAAATCACCGAAATACAACGCCTCGAGCGCGAGTTGAAGATTATGCAAGCCAACCGCGTGGAGGCAAGCGCACAATATAATTCGCTGATTCGCGAAAGCAGTATGATGCAAATGGTCGAAACAAAACAGCTTGACCTGATTTCACCGGAATGTCCACCATATAACCTATCGGAGTATGAAGCAAAATAACAAGAAAAACATCATTTTCAGGTTTGAAGTGGCAATAGCGAGTATGCTTGTCTTCGCCATCCTGATTGTTCTGGAACTGACACGAACAACCGTGGTGATGAGCGACAAGTGGAACGCAAAAGCCGAAAGCCTGATTATCACCGAAGGCACCATAGTGCCACAGCGTGGCGACATCTACAGCGACAACGGGTGCATTCTCGCAGCCAACATCACTTTCTTCAACGCCTGCATCGACTTTAAGGCTGAGGGACTAAAAGTGGATTCGCTCAAGAAAATGTTGCCCGCACTCTGCGACAGTTTAGCACACTTCCGCCCTGGGAAAACAAAAGATGAATGGAAAAATGAAATTGAAAAACAACTGCTGACACGAAAAAGCCGAGCATTCACATTGTTCCAACAACTCACCGACAAAGATGTGAATCGCCTGCGCACATTCCCGTTTCTGAAAATGAAAAAACGCCACACGGGATTCTACACCACGACGTCGAACTTGCGCGCCAAGCCATTCGGCTCGATGGCTGCACGAAGCATAGGCAACGTGGGCGAGAACGACAAAGGCGAAATACACGGCCGCTCGGGGCTTGAAATGGCTCTCGACAGCTATCTCTACGGCACACCGGGCGTGTCGGAAAAAGTGCAAGTAACCACCGGTATGGCTAAAATCGTAAAGAAGCCTGCCGTGCCGGGATACAACATCACCACCACCATCAACGTGGGGCTGCAAGACATCGTGGAAGAACAACTGCTGAGCGTGCTCACCGAGGTGAACGCCGAATGGGGCTCGTGCGTGCTCATGGAGGTTGCCACCGGCGAAATCAAAGCCATCAGCAACCTTGAGTGGAACGCAAAGGAGAACGCCTACGTTGAGGGTATTAACCACGCCGTGCTGGGCTACGAGCCGGGCTCGGTGATGAAACCCATATCAATGATGATTGCCCTTGAAGACGGGCTGGTGAGCAACATCGACCAACCCATAACCACCGGACACTCGGTGATGTATGAAGGCCGTGCCATCACCGACCACCCTGGTGGCGCAGCACTCTCGCCAAGGCAAATCATCGAGACATCGTCGAACGTGGGCATGTCGAGAATCATCACTTCGGGATTCTCGAAGGACAAAGGATATGCACTGCATCCGGGCAAGTTCCGCGACCGCCTCGAGGAACTCGGCTTCTTTGAGCCGTTCAACACCGGCATCGCCGGCGAACGCGTGCCCACCGTGAGGCATCTGGGCGAAACTCGCGCCGACCGCGTTGCCCTCACCCGCATGTGCTACGGCTACTCCACTCTCCTGCCGCCGTTGCGCACCTTGGCTATGTACAACGCCATTGCTAACAACGGCCACTATGTGCGCCCGCACTTGGTGAAGAAATTCTCGCGCGTGGGCGAACCTGACTCGATTGTGCCGGTGACATACATACGCCGACAGGTGTGCGACTCAATCAACGCCGCCAAACTGCGCATAATGCTGCACGACGTGGTGTGGGGCGACCATGGCACCGCCCGCTTGCTCAAGGACAACGACGTGGAACTGGCTGGCAAAACCGGCACCTGCTACGTCACCGAAGTCGGCGCCGACAAAAAGGTGCGTTACAACAACCAGATGCGACGCCTTGCCTTCTGCGGATTCTTCCCCTACGAGAAGCCAAAATACTCGTGCATTGTGCTCATGAAAAGCTCATATCGCAGCGCTGCCGGCAGCAGCGGACGCGTGATGCTGCAAGTGGCAAAGAAGATGTATGCACACGGCATGTTGGGCACCGAACTGCCAATCACCAAGAACGAAAAAGCCACTGTGCCGGTTATCTACGCCTCCGAACGCCTCAACCTGCACAAACGCGTGAGCCAAAACCTCGGCTTTGCCAAAGCCAAAGCATTTGCCACACCCAAGGCAAGCAAAAAAGGCGGTGTGCCCAACGTGAAGGGGTTGAGCGCCCGCGAAGCCATCGAACGACTGGAAAACGCCGGTTTGGTGGTAGCCATCAACGGTGCGGGCTACGTGGCGCAGCAAAGCATTGCTGCCGGTTCAGCCTATCGGCGTGGGCAACAAGTGATTTTGAATTTGCAACAATAATAGATACTATTTTTTCATACAAATGGAAAAAACATTAAAACAAATAATAAGCAGCATCAAGCCACTCAACATTGTGGGCGATACCAACGTGACAATAACCGGCGTTGAATGCGACAGCCGCAAGGTGGCTAAAGGCATGCTGTTTGTGGCTGTGAACGGCGTGGCGGTCGACGCCCACCAGTTCATTCCCGCCGTCACCGCCGCCGGAGCCGCCGCCGTGGTATGCGAGCATCTGCCCGAGGCGCTTGCCGATGGCGTGACATACGTGGTGGTGGAAAACAGCACAGTGGCACTGCCATACATCGCCGGCGAATGGTACGATCACCCGTCGGACCACCTCACCTTAGTGGGCGTTACCG
This sequence comes from Muribaculaceae bacterium, assembly GCA_051871555.1. Taxonomy (GTDB): domain Bacteria; phylum Bacteroidota; class Bacteroidia; order Bacteroidales; family Muribaculaceae; genus SFTJ01. The sequence continues at coordinate 22,893 of JBJECZ010000070.1, forward strand.
GCACAAACGGTAAGACCACCACTGCCACCTTGCTCTACGAGATGGCTGAAATGATGGGCTACAAAGCCGGATTGCTGTCGACCGTGCGCAACATCATCCACCAAACAGTGCACGACGCCAAGCAAACCACCCCCGACCCGCTAACCCTCAACCAACTGCTGCACCAAATGGTGCAAGAGGGCTGCGACTACGCATTCATGGAGGTGAGCAGCCACTCGTGTGTGCAACACCGCATCGACGGTCTGCACTTTAAAGGCGCATTGTTCACCAACCTCACACGCGACCACCTCGACTTCCACAAGACTGTGGACAACTACATACGAGCAAAGAAATCTTTCTTCGACGGGCTGCAAGCCGATGCATTTGCCATCACCAACATCGACGACAAGCAGGGCTTGATGATGACACAAAACACCAAGGCGCAAGTGCGCACCTACTCGCTACGCGCCCTCGCCGACTTCAAATGCCGCATTGTGGAAAGCCGCCTCAACGGCTCCTCGCTAAACATCAACGGCCACGACATTGAGGTGATGTTCACCGGCAAATTCAATGCCTATAACCTCACCGCTGTCTACGGCGCCTGCCTGATGATGGGCTGGAACCCCGACGACGTGCTGGTGAAGATGAGCATGCTGGTGCCCGTGGCTGGGCGTTTCCAAACTTTCCTGTCGCCTAAGGGCTACACCGCCGTGGTCGACTATGCCCACACCCCCGACGCCATAGTGAACGTGCTGGCAAGCATCAAGGAGGTGATTGGCAACAAAGGCGAGATAATCACCGTGGTGGGATGCGGAGGCAACCGCGACGCTGGCAAACGACCCATCATGGCACGCGAAGCCGCCGCCCGAAGCAACCGCTTGATTCTCACCAGCGACAACCCTCGCTTCGAGGAACCCGAAGCCATTCTTGCCGACATGCAAGCCGGACTCGACGACGAGGCGCGACGCAACACGCTCACCATCACCGACCGCCGCGAAGCCATTCGCGTGGCTTGCCAACTGGCTCATCCCGGCGACGTGGTGCTTGTGGCAGGCAAAGGTCACGAGGACTATCAGGAAGTGAAAGGCGTTAAGCACCACTTCGACGACCGCGAAGTGATTGCCGACATCTTTGCCGGCGAAAAGGCATGACGTTTTGCCCCCGAAATTGATTTATGTAACAAAAAAACTGACAACAATATGCTTTACAGTCTGTATGAATTATTCGCCAACTACGACATTCCCGGCGCACGACTGATGTCGTACATCAGTTTCCGCTCAGGCGTCGCACTTGTGCTGTCGCTGTTCATCGCAATCGTGTTCGGACGCAGCATCATCAACCGCCTGCAACTGATGCAAGTGGGCGAGATTGTGCGCGACCTCGGGCTCGAAGGGCAAATGAGCAAAAAAGGCACACCCACAATGGGCGGCATCATAATCATCATCTCCATTGTGATTCCGTGCCTGCTCATCGGCAACCTCTCAAACGTGTATATGCTGCTGATGATATTTTCCACCATCTGGCTCGGTTGCCTCGGTTTCGCCGACGATTACCTGAAGCTGGCGCGCCACAACAAGGACGGCTTGAAAGGCAAATTCAAGATTGTAGGGCAAGTGGGCTTAGGGCTGGTTGTGGGCATCACCATGTATCTCAGCCCGAGCATTGTGATGCGCGAAAATGTTGAGGTGGTGAACCGCGAAAGCAAGGAAGTGGTTATCAGCCACAAGACCACCAACGAAAAAGCCACACAAACCACCATACCGTTTGTGAAGAACAACAACTTCGACTATGCGTCGTGCACCAAGTGGATGGGCAAGCACGCCCAAACCGGCGGCTGGATACTGTTCATCCTCGTCACCATCTTCGTAATCACCGCTGTGAGCAACGGCGCCAACCTCACCGACGGGCTCGACGGATTGTGCACCGGCACCTCGGCTGTGATTGGCGTGGCGCTTGCCATAATGTGCTATCTGGGCGGCAACGTGATTTATTCGAGCTACCTCAACATCATGTACATCCCCAACAGTGCCGAGTTGGTGGTGTTTGCCGCCGCATTCATCGGAGCAACCATCGGTTTCCTTTGGTATAACTCATTCCCGGCACAGGTGTTCATGGGCGACACCGGCAGCCTCACGCTGGGCGGCATAATCGCCGTATTTGCCATACTCATCCGCAAAGAGCTGCTCATTCCTTTGCTGTGCGCAATCTTCTTTGTTGAAGACCTCTCGGTGATGATTCAGGTGGCTTACTTCAAATACACCAAAAAGCGCCTCGGCGAAGGCAAACGCATCTTCAAGATGACGCCGCTGCACCACCATTTCCAGAAACCCGGAAATGCCGGCATCGAAGCAATCATTCAGCGACCCATTCAGCCCATTCCCGAATCGAAGATTGTAATGCGGTTCACCCTCATTGCCATCTTCCTTGCTGCAATCACCTTTGTGACGCTGAAGATTCGCTGATGCAAACAAAACAATTAACTCGAGAGAATATAACCTACCTCAAAATAAGAAACAAATAAATATTACGCGATTATGAAAAGAATAGTAGTATTAGGCGGCGGAGAAAGCGGTACGGGTGCCGCTGTGCTCGCCAAAACAAAGGGCTTTGAAGTATGGCTCAGCGACATGGGAGCCATCAAGGACAAATACAAAGCGCTTCTCAACAACTACGGCATTGAGTGGGAAGAAAAACAACACACCGAGGAAAAAATACTCTCTGCCGACGAGGTAATCAAGAGCCCGGGCATCCCCGACAAGGCTCCTATCATGCAAAAGATTCACTCCAAAAACATTCCAGTGATTTCGGAGATTGAATTTGCCGGCCGTTACACCGATGCCAAGATGGTGTGCATCACCGGCAGCAACGGCAAAACCACCACCACCCTGCTCACCTACCACATTTTGCAAAGCGCTGGGCTGAACGTGGGTTTGGCTGGAAACGTGGGCAAAAGCCTCGCCCTGCAGGTGGCTACCGAGCATCACGACGTGTATGTGATTGAATTGAGCAGCTTTCAGCTCGACAACATGTATGAGTTCAAGGCGAACGTGGCTGTGATTATGAACATCACCCCCGACCACCTCGACCGCTACGACTATAAGATGGAAAACTATGTGGCAGCAAAGTTCCGCATCACTCAGAACCAAACCAGCGAGGACTCGTTTGTGTTCTGGCAGGACGACCCAATCATTGCTGCCCAGCTCAGGACGCTCAAGACCGAAGCGCGCATGCTGCCCTTCAGCGAGCACGACACCCACGAAGCCGCCGCATACATCCGCGACGGCAAGATGGTGGTTGACGCCGGCAACGGCGAGTGGGAAATAAGCCGCGACAAACTGTCGCTGAAAGGCTTGCACAACCTCTACAACTCGATGGCTGCTGCCCTGTCGGCATCGATTCTCGACATCAAGAAAGATGCCATACGCAAGGCGCTTGCCGACTTCCAATCGGTTGAGCACCGCCTGGAATACGTCGACACCGTGCGCGGCGTGCGATACATCAACGACTCGAAAGCCACCAACGTAAACAGCACCTGGTATGCCCTCGAAAGCATGACCCAACCCACTGTGCTGATTCTTGGAGGCAAGGACAAAGGCAACGACTACAGCGAAATCGAGCAATTCGTGAAGCAGAAAGTGAAAGCCATTGTGTGCCTCGGCGTTGACAACACCAAGCTGCACAACTTCTTCGACGGCAAAGTGCCGACAATCACCGACGCCAGCAGCATGAGCGAAGCCGTTGAAAAGTGCTCGCAACTGGCAGCCGAAGGCGACGTGGTGCTGCTCTCGCCCTGCTGCGCCAGCTTCGACCTCTTTAAGAGCTACGAAGACCGCGGCGAACAGTTCAAGGCTAGCGTGAAGAATCTCAAATAACCCAACCGTCACTAACACTTAACCACAACCGAACAATATGGCTCAAACCAACATACAAATCGAAGAAGAAACCGTGCAAAGCGGCGACCGCTGGATATGGGGCATCTACATAGCCCTGTGCCTGCTTTCGGTGGTTGAATCGTATGCCGCGCTTAGCCAAGTGGTGGGTAAACAAGGGCTATACATACCTCTGCTCAAGCACTGCGCTCTGCTTGGCTTAGGGTTTCTTGGCCTTTGGGTGATTCAACGCCTGCACTACACCAAATTCATCTTTTTCATCAAGGTGTTTGCCGTGCTGGTGTTAATAAGCGTGGTGTCGGTGCAATGGGTGGGTAGCACCATCAACGGTGCGCAACGCGTGATTCAGCTGCCCGGATTCACCCTGCAGCCAGCCGAATTGGCTAAACTGGCAATTGCTACAATCATACCGCTGATTGTGTCGCGCAACCAAATCTCCAACGGCGTGACTATGAAAGGTGCCATCATTGCCGTCACCGTAGTGTGCGCATATGCGGCATTCCTATTGGGGCAAGGCTTAACCAACACTCTGCTGCTCATGTTCACCAGTGTGGTGATTATGTGGGTGGGCGGCATAAAGGTACGCCAGCTGGTGATGGTGTTTGCTGTGTATCTGATGTTTGGTATGGGCTATTACATGATAATGAAGAGCAACCAAGACAAGCAACGCCGTGCCGAAATAGAGCAATTGGCATCGAGCGGTGCCGACGTGAGCGAGCTGCAAGCCATCGACGACGATGACGCCAACCCCGGACGTTCGTCAACCTGGACAAACCGCATCGAGCGCTGGAAAACCAACCACGACTCGCTGGTGTATATGCCCAAGACCGCCAAAAACGAGCAGGAAATGTATGCTCACATGGCACAAGCCCACGGCGGAATTTGTGGCGTTGGTCCCGGCAACTCGCGCGAGTGCAGCCGACTGCCGCTGGCTTTCTCCGACTATATCTACTCAATCATCGTTGAAGAAACCGGGCTCATCGGCGGCTTGTTTGTGATGATTCTCTACCTGTGGCTGCTTATTCGCGCCGGGCTCATTGCCAGCCGCTGCGCAAGGGCGTTCCCCGCACTGCTCATCATGGGTATGGCGGTGATGATTACGTTCCAAGCGCTGGTGCACATGGCAATCAACACAGGGCTGTTCCCCGTTTCGGGTCAGTCGCTGCCGCTCATATCCGAGGGCGGAACATCGGTGCTGGTGGTGAGCGCCGCATTTGGCATTATGCTCAGCGTGAGCCGCCATGCCAGCCAAAACACCATCGATAAAATGAAAAAGAAAGATTTGGAGAATCTGCCCAAAGAGGAACAGGCTCCTAACCCAATGCAAATTATCATCAACAATGAACAATAACACTAAACAACTCAACATTCTCGTGAGCGGAGGTGGCACCGGTGGCCACATATTCCCCGCCCTGTCGATTGCCGGCGAGATACGCCGACGCTACCCCGATGCCAACATCTTGTTTGTGGGCGCCGAGGGCCGTATGGAAATGGAAAAAGTGCCAGCTGCAGGCTACCGCATCATCGGTCTGCCCGTGTATGGCTTCAACCGCAAGAATCTGCTCAAGAATGTGAAAGTGATGTTTCAGCTGCTCAAGAGCATGCGCATGGCAAAGCAGATTCTCAACGAATTCAAACCCGACATAGCCATAGGCGTGGGCGGATATGCCAGCGGCCCCATGCTCAAGGCTGCACAAAAGGCAGGCATACCCACACTGTTGCAAGAGCAAAACTCCTATGCAGGCGTCACCAACAAACTGCTTGCCAAGGGCGCTACAAGCATCTGCGTGGCTTACGATGGCATGGACCGCTTCTTCCCTGCCGACAAAATTGTGATGACAGGCAACCCCGTGCGCGCCGCGCTGCTGCAATGCACCGCCTCGCGCGACGAAGCGGTGAAGGCGTTCGGCCTCGACCCTGCCAAGCGCACCATCCTCATCATTGGCGGCAGCCTGGGTGCACGCACCGTCAACAACAGCATCATTGGCGGCTTGAAGGCTATCGGCGCCAAAGCCGATGAGGTGCAGGTGATTTGGCAATCGGGCAAAATCTACGACGAAAACTGCCGCAAAGCCCTCGCTGAATCGGGCGTGAAAAACGTGATTCAACAAGCATTCATCACCAATATGGACATGGCATATCGCGCTGCCGACTTGGTGGTGTCGCGTGCCGGCGCCAGCAGCATCTCCGAGCTGCAACTGCTGGGCAAACCGTCAATTTTGGTGCCTTCGCCCAATGTTGCCGAAGACCATCAAACAAAAAACGCCCTTGCACTTGCCCACCGCAACGCTGCCATAATGGTCACCGACGCCGATGCACCGACTACGCTCGTCGACACCATGCTCGCCACAGTGATGCAGACCGAGCGCCTCGACACCATTGCAACCAACGTGAAGGCTATGGCGCTGAACAACGCTGCCGAAAAAATTGTGGACAAAGTGATGGAAATCATCAATCACTGACATCATTTGTTATTAATCAAGAAAAAGAAAACAATGGACAATTACAAATCGCTATATTTTGTTGGAGCAGGCGGCATAGGCATGGCAAACCTCGAACGCTACTTCATTGCCAACGGCTATAAAGTGGCAGGCTACGACCGCACTCCCAGCGAACTCACCCATGCCCTCGAGAGCGAAGGCGTGAGCATCGTTTACGACGAAGACCCTGCTCTCATCCCCGACTATTGCCGCGACGCTGCCACCACGCTGGTGGTTTACACTCCTGCCGTACCGGCTTCGCATGCCGGCTTGCTGTGGTTTCGCAACAATGGTTTCCGCGTAATCAAGCGCGCCCAACTGCTGGGCATCATCACACACAACTCCAAGGGGCTGTGCTTTGCCGGCACTCACGGCAAAACCACCACTTCGAGCATGGCAGCCCACATACTCAACGTGTCGCCAATTGGCTGCAACGCATTTTTGGGCGGTATACTCAAGAACTACAACAGCAACCTCATCCTCTCCGACCATAGCGAATACTCGGTGATTGAAGCCGACGAATTCGACCGCTCGTTCCACCACCTGCTGCCCTATATTGCCGTAGTGACCGCCACCGACCCCGACCACCTCGACATCTACGGCACCGAGGAGGCTTATCTTGAAAGCTTTGCCCACTTCACTGAGCTAATTCGCCCCGACGGAATGCTGATTGTGCACACCGGGCTCAAGCTCAAGCCGCGCGTGGCTGAGGGCGTGAAAACATACACCTACTCGCGCAACGAAGGCGATTTCCACGCCCAAAACGTGCGCAAAGGCAACGGCGAAATAGTGTTCGACTTCGTCACCCCTACCGAGGTGATTGCCGATGTTACGCTCGGCGTGCCCGTCGACATCAACATCGAGAATGCAGTGGCTGCCATGGCTGCCTGCTGGCTGGTGGGTGCCGACCACGACAGCATGCGCAAAGCAATTGCCACTTTCGGCGGAGCTAAACGCCGCTTCGACTTCTGGCTCAAAGAACCGGGCGAACACGGCAAGGTGGTGATTGACGACTATGCCCATCACCCCGACGAGCTGCGTGCCAGCATACGCTCGGTGAAGGACCTCTATCCATGCCGACGTCTCACCGCCATTTTCCAGCCGCACCTCTACACCCGCACCCGCGACTTCGCTCCGCAGTTTGCCGAAGCCCTCTCGCATGCCGACGAGGTGATTCTGCTCGACATCTACCCTGCACGCGAACAGCCAATACCCGGTGTCACCTCCGAGATAATCTTCAACGACATCACATGCCAGAAGAAAACCCTCATCAACAAGAGCCAGCTGCTCGACACCATCCGCACCGGCAGCTACGACATTCTGCTCACCGTGGGCGCCGGCGATGTGTGCAACTATTTGCCACAAATCTGCGAAATAATTAAACAACATAACAACTGACGTGCTAAAACTCACCGACATACAACGACGCATCTTAAGCGTGCTCGGACTGGTTGCCGCGCTCGCCGCAATCATCATTGCCGGCGTGTGGGCTAACAGCCAAGCCTCAAATGCCAAGTGCACCAAACTCGAGGTGAACATCATCAATTCTGATAGTTCGGTGTTTGTCACCCGCGAAAACATCATGCAGGAACTCATAAAGCTGCACATCGACCCCGTGGGCGAACGAATGTCGAGAATCAACACCAAGCAGATTGAGCAACGGCTCAGCCAATCGGAGTATCTCGAAAATGTGGAGTGCGTGATTGTAAACAACCACACGCTGCTCATTCAAGCCACCCAACTGGTGCCAGTGATGCGCATCTTCGACGGCAACCACTCCTATTATGTCAACAGCCGCGGCAAACGTATGTCGACCACGGTGCGCTATCACGTCGACGTGCCTGTGGTGAAGGGCCATTTCACCGACGCATTTCCGCCCTCGCGCCTGCTGCCGCTAATCAACTACGTTGAAAACGACGAGACGCTCAATTCGCTCGTGACCATGTACAGCGTGCGCGACTCTAACAACATCTTCATCGTGCCATGCATAACAGGGCATGTGGTGAACATAGGCGCGCCTAACAACCTCGACAACAAGTTTGCCAAACTGCGCGAATTCTATGCAAAGGTGATGCCACAAAAAGGCTGGAACTACTACGACACCATCTCGGTGAAATTCAGCCATCAGGTGGTGGCTACGCGCCGCAACAAAAGCGTTGCCGCCGCATTCGACTGGGCAAGTGTGGACGACGAACTGGATGCCGACATCGAAACGATGACCACCAGCGACACCGCATCCGTGGCACCGTCAGCCGACCACTCATCGCAACGCCCTACGGCAGCAAAGCCCAAGCCCGAACAGCAAGCGCCAGCAGCCGAACAGCCGAGCAATAACGCCGACAAATCCAAAAACGCTGATAACGCCGACAAAGCCCGCAGCAAGGTGAAAAGCGCATTCAACCCACAACAAAAGAAAACAAATTAAAAAAAAATACTCCCACCCAATAATTATTTAATCAACATGGACACTACACAATACATCGTAGCAATCGAAATAGGCAGTTCGAAAACCGTAGGTGCCGTGGCTGAAAAGCGCAGCAACGGTCAACTCGTTGTTGTGGGCATCGAATCGGAACCTACACTCAACTTTGTGCGCTATGGCTGCATACAGAATGTTGAAAGCACCAAAGCGTCAATCAACCGCATCCTGCTCAAGCTCAGCAACCGCATCGATGGCGACATCAGCAGCGTGTATGTTGGCGTTTCGGGCCGCTCGATTCACAGCATGCCCACCGAGGTACAGCACTCGCTAAACACCGAGCAAGCCATCACCCAAACCCTGCTCGACAACATCAAGAGTGATGCCACACGCAACAGCCTGAACAACTACGACACCATCGACGTGATTCCACGCAGCTACACCATCGACAAGATTGAAATTCGCAACCCGGTGGGCAGCTTCGGCACCGACATCAAGGCTCGCCTCAACCTCATCGTTGCCAAACCGTCGATTCTAATCAACCTCAAACGCGTGTTCAACCAACAAACCCAAATCAAGGGACTAATCACCACTGCCGTGGCTGTGGCTGATGCCGTGCTCACCGCCGACGAACGCTCGTTGGGATGCATGCTTGTGGATATGGGTGCCGAAACCACCACAGTGTCGATTTACCGCAACGACGCGCTCGTTTACCTCGTTACAATCCCTTTGGGCGGACGCAACCTCACCCGCGACATCACCGCACTGGGCATTCGCGAAGAAAATGCCGAGAAAATCAAGCGTAACCTCGCCAATCCGCTCAAACCGGCTGCCGACCCTGTCACCATCGACAACATCCGCTCGAGCGACGCCTCGAACTACATCCTTGCTCGCACCGGCGAAATCATTGCCAACATCACGGCTCAAGTGAGCAATGCCGGAATGTCGCTCAACGACATACACAGCATCGTGCTTGTGGGCGGCGGCGCTATGCTAAAGGGGCTCGACCAGGAAATCAGCGACAGCGTGAACATCAGCAGCAACAGCATTAGCGTGCGCATCGCTTCCAGCGTGCCCACACAGCTCACCACTGCCACCACCATACCCAACATCGTGGAAAACATGGGCGTGATGGCGCTGCTCATTGCCGCTTCAAAGCAAATAGGCTACGACTCATGCGTGGCGAAGCGCGTCTACGCTCCTGCACCCCCTGTTCAAGAAGCCGATTTGCAGATTGTAACCGAACGTCCTATAGAAGAACCGGTCAAGCCAAAAAGACCATCGATGTTCCAGCGCATCAAAGACCGCCTGGTGAGCGCTCTCGACGAAAGCGACAACAACAACGACAACTATTCGTCGTGACACCACCCGATGCAGTGAAAAGTATTTAATCATCAACGCTCAAAAAAACAATAACGCTATATGAACCAAGCACAAAATTTCAACGACGAAGTGATGGGTGACCCAGGCTTCAAAGACGACAACAAGATGCCCACTATCATCAAAGTGGTGGGTGTGGGTGGCGGTGGCGGCAATGCCATCAACCACATGTATATGCAAAACATTCAGGGCGTGTCGTTTGTGGTGTGCAACACCGACCTTCAGCACCTCAACAGCTCGCCTGTGCCAACACGTCTGCTCATCGGCCCAAAGACCTGCCAAGGCTTGGGCGCCGGCAACGACCCCGAAGTGGCTAAAGAAGCCGCCGAAGAAAGCGCCGACCAGATTGCAGCCCTGTTTGACGACGAAACCAAGATGGTGTTCATCACCGCCGGTATGGGTGGCGGAACAGGCACCGGTGCCGCCCCTGTGGTGGCTCGCATTGCTCGCGAACACGGCGTGCTCACCATTGGCATCGTAACCATCCCTTTCCTTTTTGAAAGCGACAAAAAAATCATCAAGGCGCTCAACGGCGCCAAGGAGATGAGCAAATATGTCGATGCCATACTCATCATCAACAACGAACGCCTCACCGAGATTTATCCCGACCTCGACTTCCTCACAGCCTTCGGCAAAGCCGACGACACGCTCTCGACAGCTGCACGCTCGATTTCCGACCTCATCAACGTGAACGGTAAAATCAACCTCGACTTCAAGGATGTGAACACCACCCTGCGCGACGGCGGCGTGGCAATCATCAGCAGCGGATACGGCGAAGGCGAAAACCGCGTCACCAAAGCCATCGAGGATGCCCTCAACTCGCCGCTGCTCAAAAACCGCGACGTGTATGGCTCGAAAAAGATTCTCATCAACTTCTATTTCAACCCCCAGTCCGACCAGCCATTTTTGATGGAAGAAGTGAACGAGATGCGCGAATTCATGTGCAACTTCGACAGCGACGTCGACGTGATTTGGGGTACCGCCTTCGACGAGTCGCTCGGTTCGAAAATCAAAATCACCATCCTTGCCTCGGGTTTCAACGTGTCGCTCAACAACGAAATACCAAGCCCCAAAGTTTCGAGCCGCAAACCTGCTGCCCACACCGTTGCTGCACCGCAGCCCGCTGCCACCGAGGAGAACAGCAACGAGATAATTGCTGCCGAATATGGCTCGCAGAAGGTTGAGCAACGCGAACAAGGCATGGCTCGTGCCCGCTACCTCGTGCTTTCAACCGATGATATGGAAAACGACGAACTGCTCGAAAAGATGGAGAACACTCCAACATTCCGCCGCGACCCCAAGTTCAAGTCAACCATCAAGGCTATGCAAAACTCGGCTGTGCCAAAGCCCGGTGCTCAGACCTCCGGCACCCCTAAACGTGCCCACGAGATAAACTTCGGTGACGACTAATTGAAATTTAATCATCAAAAAACAAATAACTAACCCTCCTAAAAAACTTAATCAACATGTTTGAAAATCAACCTAAAGGACTGTGGACACTTGCCCTCGCCAACACCGGCGAACGCTTTGGCTACTACACCATGCTGGCAGTGTTTGCGCTCTTCCTTGGCGAAAACTTCGGCTTTGCCGCAGGCACCGCATCTGAAATCTACACCTGGTTCCTCACCCTGGTTTACTTCCTGCCCCTGTTTGGCGGTATCGCCGCCGACCGCTGGGGATACAGCAAAATGGTGGTGATAGGCATCGTAATCATGTTCTTTGGCTATCTGCTGCTGTCGGTGCCTTTGGGCGGCGACATGGCGGCTGTGGCAGCCATGGTGGCAGCCTTGCTGCTCGTGAGCCTCGGAACCGGCTTGTTTAAGGGCAACCTGCAAGTGATGGTGGGCGACCTCTACAACGACCCACGCTATGCCGGTAGCCGCGACTCGGGCTTCTCGCTCTTCTACATGCTCATCAACGTGGGCGCATTGTTTGCTCCAACAGCAGCCATCAAGGCTATGGAATGGGCACAAACCGACTTGGGCTTCTCGAAAGCCGACAGCTATCACTTTGCCTTTGCCGTGGCTTGCGTGAGCGTGATTGTGTCAATTATGATTTACTACTTTGGCATGAGCACCTTCCGCCAAGTGCTCACAGTGAAAAAGGCTGAAAAGAAAGGCTCCGACGCCCCGGTTGAAGAAATGAGCAAGGCTGAAACCAGCGAACGCATCCTTTGCCTCGTGTTCGTTTATGCCGTTGTGATTTTCTTCTGGATGGCATTCCACCAAAATGGACTCACCCTCACCTGGTTTGCCGATGAGTTCACCGCAACTTCATCAACCGGCTTGCAAAGCATGCTGTTCGACGTCACCAACCTCGTTGCTTGCATCTTCATTGTTTACGGCATCTTTGGCATCTTCCAAAGCAAAACCACCAAAGCGCGCACCATCTACGGCACGCTCATGGTGCTTGCCATTGCATTCCTGGGCTATAAATACGCCAACATCGCTGACGTGACCGAACTCAGCGCTCCAATCTTCCAGCAATTTAACGCCTGCTTTGTGGTGATGCTCACACCGGTCAGCATCGCGCTCTTTGGCTGGCTTGCCAAGAAAGGCAAAGAGCCTAAAGCTCCGTTCAAGATTGGTTTGGGTATGCTCGTGGCAGCAGGCGCTTATCTGCTCATGACCATGTCGTCGATTGGTCTGCCGGCAACCGACCACCCCAACCACGTTGCCGACGTCACTCCAAACCTGCTCGTCACCACCTATCTGATTCTCACGTTTGCCGAACTGCTGCTTTCGCCAATCGGCATCTCGTTCGTGACCAAGGTGGCTCCTGCCAAATACAAGGGCATGATGATGGGCGGCTGGTTTGTAGCCACCGCTTTGGGCAACAAGCTGGTGTCGATACCCGGTCACATGTGG
>JBJECZ010000071.1:0-2172 GCA_051871555.1 Muribaculaceae bacterium
TATTTACATCCAGAGCCGCTTAGGCCTGGGGATAAGTTAACGAACTATTGAATAACCAAAACTAATACTATATCTTTCAACCATTTACAACCATAAAAATTCTATTTACTAACCATTAATACCTAACCTAACTACAATCTCCTTTACCTTAACAATAAAAATTATACCTAAATCAAATCATTAAATAAAAAAACTAACCAAAAATTGCTATAACTTAAAAATCCTTTCTTATCATTTACTAAAGTCGAACACTTTCACTTCGCGAGGAGCAAGCGTAATGCTGCCCTCAATGGCTACATACTTGCCCGAAGTAACCTCGTAAGCCGAAGCCTTAGGAAGCACTTCGCCATATCGCTGGGTGAAATCGGCAACAGTAGTTTCGCTGTCGTTGCCATTAATCACCACCGTAGCCACCTCACCATTCAGCACACGGGCCATCACATACACGCCGTTGTTGACATGGAATTGGCGAGTGTCGCCATAACATACTGCCTTACAGCCTTTTCGCCACTGCAGCAGGGTGCGAGTAAAATTGAAATACTCGTTCTGCAATGCAGTGCGGCCTTCGGCAGTGAATGCGTTATTTTCGTCGCCGGGTTGACACCCCGGGAAATCGCGTCGTACAGCCCAGTCGCCATTCGAGGTGTTTCCCACCATACCTATTTCGTCGCCATAATACATTTGCGGAATGCCACGCAATGTAGCAAGCAACGTGAACGCCTGCTTATATCGGTAAGTCTTGGCTTGCAATTCTTCGGTTCGCGTGAAGCGGCTGGTATCGTGATTGCCAAGCATTATCATCACATTCAGCGGGTTGGCAAACACCAAATCCTGAGTGAGATGCTCATATATGCGAGCCAAACCCTTATCCCAATCATTTGTAGGCTCATCGGCAAAATAGTTCAAATCATACATCAGCGGGAAATCCATCACCGATGGCAAATGGGAATTGCGTGGCGAGAACTTGCAATCTTTTTGCCAATAGGCACAGCCCACAATGTTGTTAATCCATGTTTCGCCCACAATGTTAAAGCCCGGATACTCAGCCTCGATAGCCTTGCACCAACGCACCATCTGGTCGAAATCGTTATACGGATAGGTGTCCTGGCGGATGCCATCGATGTGCATCCATTCAATCCACCAAATGCTTGCCTGAATCAGATAATCCATCACCAAGCGGTTTTGCTGATTGAAGTCGGGCATAGTTTGCACAAACCAACCGTCGGCGGTGTTCTCGTAGCCGGCCTTAGTGGAGTATGGGTCATTTATGGCTGTTGTGCGATACGATGTAGGCACAAACTTGCTGTTATAGTGAAACCAATCGTCGCTCGGACGGTCGGCAAACAAGAAGTTCTCGCTGCCGCAATGGTTAAACACAATGTCGAGTATGTATTTTATGCCTTTGGCGTGTGCTGCCTCAATGAAACGCTTGGTTTCGTCCATCGTGCCGTAGCGTGCATCGGTTTTATAATAATTGGTGATAGCATAGCCATGAAACGATTCCTTTGGCATATTGTTTTCCAAAATTGGAGTGGTCCAAATGGCTGTCACACCAAGGTCGCGCAAATAGTCGAGGCGCTGTTCCATTCCAGCCAAGTCGCCTCCGTGACGCGTTTTTTGTCCTTTTGGGTCACAACCCTGTTCCTTCATGCCGGCAACGCAATCGTTTTTCGGGTCACCGTTTGCAAAACGGTCAGGCATCAACAAATACACCACATCGCTCGAATCGAACGAGCGGAAACGGCGGCCATCACGCTGCTTCAATTCATAAGGAACCTTTTTTACAATCTTCTTGCCGTTTTTCAGCAAGACATTGAATGTGTGCGGTTTAGCATTCTTGAGCGACAAATACAAGATAACGTAGTTCTTATTGTCGGGCTTTATAATCTCCTTCAACTCAACATCCTGTGCATTTTCAAGCGCAACGTCGTAGACGCCCAAGTTAGTGCCATATATAAGTATCTGCAAATCGGTGTTTTGCATTCCTGTCCACCAAAATTCAGGATGGACGTGCTTAACCTCAACACTCGCCTTTTTTGCAGCGAATGTCAATTGGTTGAGTGTCATCAATAAAACAGCTATTGCAAATATCAGTCTTCTCATATCTCTTAATTTATTCTTGAATAACCGGGTTCGTTTATGTATAGATTTTGCAGTACAAAAGTATAATAT
>JBJECZ010000072.1:0-35680 GCA_051871555.1 Muribaculaceae bacterium
ATAAGGATGTTAATTATGCACAACACTTCAAAAACAGCATTGATTTTTTCGAAATTATTTGCTACATTTGCAGTGTAACATCGGCACGCCTAACGCACCGATTCAACATCATTTTTTTGAGATTAACAACATTAACTTAACTAATAACACAGAATTTTTCAACATGAAAGAACTTAAAGGAACAAAAACCGAAGCTAATTTGCAGATTGCATTTGCCGGCGAATCGCAAGCCCGCAACAAATATTCTTACTATGCATCGAAAGCCAAGAAAGACGGCTATGTGCAAATAGCAGCCATCTTCGAAGAAACCGCCAACAACGAGAAGGAGCACGCCAAGATGTGGTTCAAGCTGCTTCACGGCGGAGCAATTCCTTCAACCGAGGAGAACCTGCTCGACGCTGCCGAAGGCGAAAACTACGAGTGGACCGACATGTATGCCACTATGGCTAAGGAAGCCCGCGAAGAAGGCTTCGACGAAATTGCTGCCGCTTTCGATGGCGTTGCCGCAGTAGAAAAAGAGCACGAAGAACGCTATCGCAAGCTGCTGAGCAACGTGAAAGAAAAAATCGTTTTCTCGCGCGACGGCGACTGCGTATGGCAGTGCACCAACTGCGGTCACATCTGCATTGGCAAGCAAGCACCTCAAGTTTGCCCTGTTTGCGCTCACTCTCAAGCCTACTTCCAAATAAAGGCTGAAAACTATTAATTTTCCTGATATCATTCCACTCCGCCCCGCATTTCGACGCCAAAAGTCCTGATGCGGGGCGAATTATTTTAAATTCCTTACAATCTGGCACCTAATACAAACAATTTGTTACACTTTCTTCGCTTTAACCTAAAAATTTGTTACCTTTGCCATCACAGTTATATATCTAATCAAACAAAACTATTAATTCTGCAACATACCAAAATGAACATCAAGCATCTTACACTCGCACTCGCTTTGGTTGCATGCGTTGCGGCCGCCAATGCCCAAAAGCGGCTGTCAGGATATGTGCAAGCCGAAAAATTCACCCGCGCTAAACTCAACACCATGCTGTTTTCCACTCGCCTCACTCCTCACTGGATGGAAAACGGAAGCATGTTTTGGTATCAATACAAAACCAGCGATGGCGATTTCTGGTATGTGGTGAACCCTGTCACTCGCCAAAAAACTCCGCTGTGGGACCGCGACGAACTGGCTTCGCAACTCACCACCATAGTGAAAGACCCTTTCGAAGCACGTCACCTGCCCATCGAAAAACTAAAGGCTAAGGACGACGGTCACACATTCACTTTCCAAGTAAAATCGTCGCAGGACTACGAACAGCCTAAAAAGAAAGAGGGCGAAGAAAACAAAGAACCAAAAAAGAAGCCTAAAACAGGCAAAAAAATATTCTTCTTTGAATGGGACTTCAACACCCAGCGTCTCACTCACCTCAAAGATAAAGAGGACGAAGACCAACAAGTGGACTGGGCAAGTGTGTCGCCCGATAAAAAAACCGTGGTTTATGCCAAGGACCTCAACCTTTACCGCATGAGCTACGACGATTACCTAAAGGCTAAGAAAGACGAAAAGGACAGCACCATAGTTGAAATTCAGCTCACCACCGACGGCGTGAAGGATTTTGGCTACGGCATACCTTACAGCACCCTCAACACCGACACCCTCTGCAACGGCAAGCGTCGCGGCGTGTGGGGAATGTGGTCGCCCGACTCGCGCCACTTCGTAACCTGCATCGACGACAGTCGCCAAGTGAAAGAGCTGTGGGTAATCAACGCAATGGCTTCACCACGCCCTACGCTCGAAACCTACAAATATCAGATGCCCGGCGAAAAAGAGGCTCCTATCGAGCACCTCTACATCTTCGACATGACAAACAATTCGCGCAAGGAAATCAACACCGCTCGATTCAAGAACCAAACCCACTCGCTCGAATATGCTCCCACCAAGCAAAAGGATAAAGAAAAAGACGACGTTGCCGCCGTATGGCTTGGCGACAACTCTCGCTTCTATCTTAGCCGCTCGAGCCGCGACCTCAAGCGAATCGACATCTGCTCATACACCGTGGGCGCCGACACCATTGTGCCCATCATCGAGGAGCGCATGAACACCTATCAAGAACTGCACGGACTATACACCGCAAATGGCGGCCGCAACCTCATTCACTGGAGCGAACGCGACGGCTGGGCTCACCTCTACCTCTACGACAACGCCGGCAACCTGAAGAACCGAATCACCAAGGGTCCTTGGCACGTGGAAAAAGTGGTTGACGTCGACGACGCCACCCGCACCGTCTATTTCACCGCCTGCGGTATGGAACCTAACGAAAACCCCTACTACGAGCACCTCTATCGCGTGAGCTTCGACGGCACCGGCTTGCGCAACGTCACCCCGGGCGACTATTTCCACGATGTGCAAGTGGATGATGCAAAGCGATTTGTTGTCGACAACTATTCGCGCGTCAACTCCATACCTTGCACTGCCCTGTTCGACACCGCCGGACGTCGCCTTATGACCCTCGAGGAAAGCGACTTCTCGCAACTGCTTGCCAACGGCTATAAGTTCCCCGAGCCATTCAAGGTGAAGGCTGCCGACGGCGTCACCGACCTCTATGGCGTGATGTTCAAACCGTTCGACATGGACACCACAAAGGTGTACCCGATTATCGACTATGTTTATCCAGGTCCGCAAGTCGAGGCTGTTTACTACCCGTTCACACGCATGACCGTGCGCACCGACCGCCTTGCACAAGCCGGTTTCGTGGTGATTACCGTGGGGCAACGCGGCGGTCACCCCAACCGCTCGAAGTGGTATCACAACTTTGGCTACGGCAACCTGCGCGACTATCCGCTCGCCGACCACAAATACGCCATCGAGCAACTTGCCAACCGTTATAAATTCATCGACATCAACCGCGTGGGCATCCACGGCCATTCGGGCGGCGGCTTCATGAGCACTGCCGCAATGTGCATGTACCCCGACTTCTTCAAGGCTGCCGTGTCGTGCGCCGGAAACCACGACAACAACATCTACAACCGCTGGTGGAGCGAAACTCACCACGGCGTGAAGGAGAAAATCACCGACGAAGGCGACACCACTTTCGTTTATCACATCTCCACCAATCCCGAGATTGCACGCAACCTCAAAGGCAACTTGATGCTGGTTCACGGCGAAATCGACAACAACGTGCACCCTGCCAACACCACTCGCGTGGTTGACGCGCTCATCCGCGCCGGCAAGCGATTCGAGATGCTCTATCTGCCGCAACAGCGCCACGGATTCGGCGATATGGACGAATACTTCTATTGGCGAATGGTCGACTTCTTCAGCCGCCATCTCAAAGGCGAAGCCGAAACCTCGGTCGACATCCCCAAACGCTAACATTCGGTAATCGAAAGATATTAAGAGAGGGGGCTGCGTTTTTCCACGCAGCCCCCTCTTTGGCTTTTATCAATTCTGCGATTACTTGCTCTGCAGCTCGATGCTGGCTGATTTCAAGCCATCGCTTTCGGCACGAACCACAATCTTGCCGGTAGCGCCTTTCTTGGCACGCACAATCACCAGTGCGCGACCATTATAGGCGTTGCGCTCGTGGCTTTGGAACGGGGTGTAGTCGATGGCGTTGCCGTTGTCGGTAGACACAATCTCGCCGGCGCCCTCCACCGAGAATTTCACAAGCTGATTGCTTCGAGGCACCACGCGTCCGGCAGCGTCGCACACACTTAGCGACACGAATGCCAGCACGTCGCCGTCGGGCGTGACCTCGGTGCGGTCGGCGCTCAGGGCAATTTTGCTTGCCTTGCCGGTGGTGCGCACCTCGGTCTCGCTCCAGCGCTTGCCGTTCTTATAGGAAATCACTTTCAGCACACCCGGCTGATAACGCACGTTGTCCCACACCAGGCGGAAATCCTTGCCCGGCTCCTTGCTCTTGCGGCCTTGGCTCTTGCCATTGAGGAACAGTTCAGCCTCATCGCCCGAGGTGTAGACGTGCACCGGTGTCACCTCGCCCACGCGCTCTGGCCAATTCCAGTGCGGCAGGATGTGGGTCATGGGCAGGTCGGGACGCCAATGCGACTGATAGAGATAATAGCGGTCCTTGGGGAAGCCTGCCAAGTCGACAATGCCGAAATAGCTGCTGCGCGATGGCGGACACTTTTTGCTCAGTTCCTCCAAAGCAGCCTCCAGTTCTTTCTTTTTTGACGGGTCGGTGCGGAAATTAAGCAAATTGGTGGCGTCGGAGTTATATGGCGTAGGTTCGCCCAGATAGTCGAAGCCGGTCCACACATATTCGCCCAGCAAGTGAGGATATTGATGCAGAGTGCGGAATTGCACATCAGGCGTGCAACCCCATCCGGGCGACGCACTGTCGTAGGATGTGATTTGCCAGTTTTGGTATTCTTTTTCCTTGCCTTCGCCAAAGAAGTATTCGCCGCGCGACGACACGCACGACGATGTTTCGCTGCCAATAGTAGGCATCTGTGCATAGCGTGGGTCTTTGTCCCACTCGGCTTGACGACCAAAGAAGTAGTTCACGCCCATCATGTCGAGTGCAGCCACAGCGCCCACTTCGCGACCGCCGTCAGGGTCGTTATAGCCGTTTGATATTGGGCGAGTAGGATCGGCTTTGCGCATAATGTCGGCAAGGTGCTTAGTCATTTCAATGTTTCGCTGTTCCATCACCTCGTTGCCAATCGACCATATAATCACCGAAGGGTGATTGCGGTCGCGGTGCACAAGCGCCAACAGGTCTTTCTCGTGCCATTCGTTGTAAAGGCGGTTGTAGTCGTTTCGGCGTTTGCCTATGCTCCAAGCGTCGAATGCTTCGTCCCACACCACAAAACCCATTTTGTCGGCAAGTTCCAGCAGTTCGGGAGCAGGCGGGTTGTGCGATGTGCGAATGGAGTTGCAGCCCATTTCCTGCATCATGCGCAACTGGCGTTCGAGGGCGCTCTTGTTGAAAGCAGCACCCAGCGAACCGAGGTCGTGATGCAGACACACGCCCCGAATGGGCACGCGGCGGCCGTTCAGGCGAAAGCCTTCGGTTGCCGAGAAGCTGATGGTTCGGATGCCAAACGGTGTGTTATAAGTGTCAGTGAGCACATTGTCGACGTACACCTGCGTTTGAGCCAAATATCTGTTAGGACTTTCAATGTCCCAGCGTTTAGGCTGCGCAATCGTTGTTTCGGCAACGGTTTTCGCACTCGAGCAAGCATGCACGCTCAAGGTGCGCTCGTCCTCAGCCACACATTGGCGAGGCACATCGTTGCCGTCGAGCTCGAAATAGCGAGTAACAAGGCGCGCTTGCACAGCCACTTGGCGATAGTTTTCCACCGTGATTTCGTTCTTCACCGTAGCCTTGCTGTCGGTAACTTCGGGTGTGGTGATGTAAGTGCCCCAGTGCGCCACATGCACATCGCGGCAGCTCACCAGCCACACATGGCGGTAGATGCCGGCGCCGCTATACCATCGCGACTGCCAGTTCTCGGTGTCGAGCCGCACTGCCACCACATTCTCGCCGCGGCGCAGATATGGCGTGAGGTCCATGCGGAACGAGTTGTAACCATAAGGCCAAGTGCCCACATAACGGCCATTGAGCCACACCTTGGCATATGCCATGGCGCCGTCGAAGTCGATGTAGAGGCGTTCGCCGGGTTTCTTGTTGAACGTGAAGTGTTTGCGATACCACCCTATGCCCTGATAAGGCAACTTGCCGGTTCCGCCCTCCAAATCGAGCCTGAACGGACCTTCAATGGCATAGTCGTGAGGCAAATCAACAGCGCGCCAATCGGCATCGGCAAGGTCGGTCTTTTCCAAGCCTTTAGGCTCGGCGAGCGTAGTGCCGTCGGGCTGCAAGCCGTAGCGCTTAAACAGCCAACCCTCGTCGAAGTTACTCACATTGGCATTGCCCATTCTTGCAATCTGCCCCGCCGGCGAGGCAGCCGAGGCTTGAACACATGCCAAGCCCAAAGCAACACAAATCAGAAATACAATCTTTCTCATGAGATTTTTAGTTTATTAATAAAGATGAATAAAGGTTTGTATATTATACATTTCTCTGCAAAAATACACACATCTTTCTTATTATACAACGCCATCACAAAAAACTATTTTCATTAATTCCGCGGCCCAATGTGATGATGTTATGGCAGAAAACTATTATATTTGTAGACAACAGTTGCAATTACGCCCCTCTACGGCGGCCTTGGCTATTATATCGCCCCTGCAGAAGTGAGGCATTCTAAGCTACGAATTGCTCAACACCCAGTCAACTGAAGAAATATCTGAATGCGGTCTGATAGAAACATTATTAATCATAGAAAGATGGAACAATATAAAATACCCCTATTGCCTCTTAGGTATGATTTGGAAACCAAAAAGGTATTAAAGCAAGTTAACCGTTCTAATAAGAAGTTGGCTGAATTGAAAGGTGTAGCAAAAACCATTCCTAATGAGAGAATACTTATCAGTTGCCTAACCTTACAAGAAGCTAAGGATAGTTCTGCCATAGAAAACATTGTGACAACTCAAGACGATTTATATCAAGCAGGGCTTGGCAATCAGTCTGTTATTGTCAGTGCAGCTGCAAAGGAGGTACTAAGGTATAGGGAAGCGATTTTCCATGGGTTCAATTTATTAAAAAAGAACAATCTACTTACCATTAATGTACTAAAAGAAATACAACAAATTCTTGTTGAAAACAATGAGGGTTTCAGAACGGTACCGGGGACCTCGTTGAAAAGCAGCATTGACGGACGCGTTGTTTATACTCCACCTCAGGATATAGACACAATCAATATGACAATGAACAATCTTGAACAATTTGTGAATGATTATGAATTGTGCGACTATGACCCACTAGTCAAGATGGCAATAATCCATCATCAGTTCGAAAGTATTCATCCGTTTGGAGATGGGAATGGCAGGACTGGAAGGATTATGAATATCTTATATCTGATACAAGCTGAAATATTGGATTTGCCCATTCTCTATCTGAGCCGATACATTACGCATCACAAGGCAGATTATTACAGACTGCTGCAAGCCATACGTGATAAGCAAGGTGACAACTTCAAAGAATGGGAAGAATGGATTTTGTTTATTTTGGAAGGCATAGAGGAAACAGCAAATTTCACCATTGATATGGTAAAGGAAATAGCAAAACTTATGGTTTCGTTCAAAACGGTAATAAGACCTGCCTTTGGAAAAAAATACAAGCATGACCTGCTCAACAATCTGTTCTTCCACCCCTATACCAAAATAGAATTTTTGATGAACGATTTAGCGGTATCGAGACCTACTGCTACAAAATATCTGGAGGAACTGACAAGTATGGGATTACTTGAAAAGGTGAAAATGGGCAAGGAAAATTATTTCATTAACACCGAATTGGTAAATATGTTTATGAAAAAAGGTGAATACGGTCAAGTAACTGGCGAAACAATCATCACGCATAAAGAAATGAGCAATTCCTTGCTTTGAGGAAGCTGACATGTAAAAAAATTCACAGTTTCTTGTCATGAGCGATATAACATGACAAGAAAAATGCAATTCTTTTATATGTAAATAAAGGTAATTATATATTATTTGCCCCTAATCATAGTTTTGCACGTAGGATTTCACTATGTCATAACATCGACATTTGCCACTTTTGCATACGGTAACAAATACCTATTTTCCTGACTTGCACACCTAAAAATCAGTGCTTTATTGTGCTAATTGATAGGTAGTTACAACTTTGATACTGCATCAAATTTAGGCATGGCCTCACCACACCACAAAAAACTTTTTTCATTAATTCCGCGGCCCAATGTGATGATGTTATGGCAGAAAACTATTATATTTGTAGACAACGAAAATGCATGTGCACCCCTGCGACGGGGTGCAAGTTAACCTGTTTATCAACCATCGAGCAATGCTAAACATATATCAAATAGTGTCCGACAAACAATGGGGAGGCCCCGAGCAATATGCTTTCGACCTCACCGCCCACATACGCGAGCAGCACAACGACAACTTCTATATGGAAATCGTCACGCAGCAGCGCCCAAAAATCATCAAGCACTTCCGCCGGCTGGAAATTCCCATTTCCACGCTGCCGCTCAAGAGCCTCAGCGACCTCGACTCGCCCATACGCCTCGCCCGGCAAATCAAACGCGGACGCAACATACTGCATGTGCACAACTTCAAGGACGCCGCCACCGCAGTGCTCGCCAACAAAATATCAGAGAACCCCAACAACCGCGTGGTGCTCACCTCGCACAGCGTTGAGCGCCCTAAAACGGGTTTCCTTTATCGCCGCATACTCAGCGAAATTCACCACATCATATTCGTGTCGCAGGTGCAATACAACGAGTTCATCAATCACGCCAAGCGATTCCCGCGCGAGCGAGCCTCAGTGATTCACGACAGCATTCGCCCAATCCAAACCGGCAACCCAGCCATCGACATTCGCAAAACCTATAATATACCTGACGAAGCTGCACTAATCATGTTCCACGGCCGCGTGTGCAAGGAAAAAGGCGTCGACGTGCTGCTGCGCGCCGTTGCCCAACTCGACAAACAGTCGTTCCACCTCGCCATCGTGGGCGATGGCAGTCCGCGTTTCATGAAGCGTATGAAGCAGTTTGTAGAAGTGAACCAGCTGCACAACAACGTGTCGTTCCTCGGATTCCAAAGCGAGTTGCATAAGCTCATTGCCCAAGCCGACTTTGGCGTGCTGCCTGCCACCTGGCGCGAGCCTTTTGGTATAAGCAACCTCGAATATATGATGCATGGCAAAGCACACATCGCCACCAACAACGGCGGACAGGTGGAATATCTGCGCCATGGCGAAAACGCCTTGCTGGTTACGCCCGGCGACTTCTCGGAGCTTGCCGACGCCATACAGACGCTCATCGACGACACCAAGCTTCGCCATGCGCTCGGCGATGCTGCCCTCGCTCACTTCAACTCTAACCTCAGCTACGAACACTTCTTCCAGAAAATAACCAACCTATACACCAGCCTATACAAAAAATAAGCGTTTTGTGACATAGTAGCCATCTCCCGACGCGTCAGACTTGTCAGACGGGTCTGACATATTCATTACACCCGGCAGGTTCTCGCTGAAAGCGCAGATTTGCGCAGATAAATCTTATCAATATGCTTAATCTGTGTGAGACCCAAACGCGCCATCTGCGGGGGACGCCCCTACAGAGCAATTGCATTGCCGGCGATATCAACCGCGTGAGCGGTTACAGCCCCTTGTAACCCCATATTGGCCTTGCGGTTGCACACCCACCCGCAAGGCTAATCACACCTCCATCGGGGCAATTTCGCAAATTAATGCAACATAATTGGAAAATAGTGCAAATGTTTTTTGAATTTTACCCCCTAACTTTGCATCAGAAACAAAAACTCATAATTAATAACAAAAACATGACTCCGCAAAGTTAAACAATAGTATATAGCATCGAGTTGCCATTCTTTTTCAACTGCAAAAAGATAACGGCATCAGCCTCGTTGCACACCTAAAAAAGATATCGACTACAAATCATCAAATAAAAAATATAAGCTAAATAGATTGTTTAGAGAATACCCGCGACATTCGCTGTGAAGCAAGTGTCGCGGGGTGGTTTTTTATACACCCCTATTCCTCAATGGCATCAGCTACTCTTTTCTAAACAAATCCCGAGTGCGGAGTCGTCACGACCGGCACTCGGGCAAAATTAGAGTATTTAATGTTGCATTGTTTTTAGTGTTTCCGAATGTTTGATGCAAGGCAAAGCAAAAAGTTAAACTTATAGTTGTTATTTTTTTGTAAAATCTACAATTAATCACGTCAAAATAAGTTATCTTTGTGATAAGCTTTGGCAAAGAGGCATCATACCGCCGAGCGTATGCCATGCACACCATACAAAGAAATACTGATTAAACCTAAAAAAACACCTATTTAGTGATGGAAAAAATAAAAGGACTCATCGATGCGCCGTTCACTCCTATGCACGAGAATGGCGATGTGAATTACGAGCCTATACCCGCTTACGCTGCCATGTTGGCAAAAAACGGGCTTAAAGGCGTGTTTATCAATGGCTCGTCGGGCGAAGGCTATATGCTCACCACCGACGAACGCATGCGCCTTGCCGAGGCGTGGATGGCTGCTGTTCCCAACGATTTCAAGGTGATTGTGCATGTGGGCAGCTGCTGCCTGCGCGAGAGTGTACGCCTTGCCGAACATGCACAAAGCATTGGCGCTTGGGGCATCGGCTCGATGGCGCCACCGTTCCCGAAAATCGGTCGCATCGAGGAGCTTGTGGAATACTGCGAGGCTATTGCCGGCGCTGCTCCAAAGCTGCCTTTCTATTACTATCACATCCCCGCTTTCAACGGCGCGTTCCTGCCTATGGTTGACCTGCTGAAGGCTGTTGATGGCCGCATACCCAACTTTGCCGGCATCAAATACACTTTCGAGAGCCTTTACGAATACAACCAATGCCGACTCTATGCCGACGGGAAATACGACATGCTGCACGGTCAGGACGAAACCATCTTGCCAAGCCTGGCACAAGGCGGTGCACAAGGCGGCATCGGAGGCACCACCAACTACAACGGCCGCGAACTGGTGGGAATTATCGACGACTGGAAGAATGGCAACCTCGACTCGGCTCGCGAACGCCAGAATTTCTCTCAAGAGGTGATTAATGTGATTTGCCACTACCGCGGCAACATCGTGGGCGGCAAACGAATCATGAAGCTCATCGGGCTCGACCTCGGTCCTAACCGCGTGCCTTTCCGCAATATGACACTCAACGAAGAAGCTGCCATGAAGCAGGAATTGCAAGCCATTGGATTCTTCGAACGATGCAATAAATTCTAAACATCAACAAAAACTGATTAATCAATATTCCACCCTTAGTTTATGACAACCGAAGAAATTAAAGTTTATCTGCAATATTGGAAAAACCGTTATCGTGCCGAATTGGTTGATAACATTATGCCATTTTGGATGAAAAACGGTTTCGACCGCGTGAACGGCGGTGTTTACACATGCCTCGACCGCGACGGTAAAATCTACGACACCACAAAGTCGGTGTGGTTTCAAGGCCGTTTTGGCTTTATAGCCGCTTTTGCCTACAACAACATCGAGCGCAAGCCCGAATGGCTCGAAGCCTCGCGCAGCTGCATCGACTTCATCGAACAGCACTGCACCGACGAGCGCGGACGCATGTATTTTGAAGTGGAAGCCGACGGCACCCCAATCAGAATGCGCCGTTATGTGTTCTCGGAATGCTTTGCCGCCATTGCCATGTCGGAGTATTCTATCGCTTCGGGCGACAAGACTTATGCCGAAAAGGCGCTGAAGGTGTTCAACAACATTCACCGTTTTGTTGCCACCCCGGGCATCCTGCCGGCTAAATTCTGCGACTCGGTGAAGACACAAGGCCACTCGCTCACAATGATTCTCATCAACACGGCTTCGCGAATCCGCGCCGCAATCACCGACCCGGCGCTCGACGAGCAAATAAGCCAATCGATTGCCGCGCTGAAGAAATATTTTGTTCACCCCGAACTCAAAGCGCTGCTTGAATGTGTGGGTCCGAACGGCGAATTCATCGACACCATTGCCGGACGCACCATCAACCCCGGACACTGCATCGAGTCGGTGTGGTTCCTGCTCGAAGAAGCCAAGCACCGCAGCTGGGACAACGATATCACCCAAATGGCGCTCGAGATTTTCGACTGGTCGTGGCAATGGGGCTGGGACGAGCAATATGGCGGCATCATCAACTTCCGCGACGCTCTGAACCGTCCGTGTCAGGACTATTCGCAGGACATGAAGTTTTGGTGGCCGCAGTGCGAAACCATCATCTCGTCGCTCTACGCCTACCTCGCCACCGGCGACGAACGCTTCATCGAACGCCACCGCCTGATTAGCGACTGGACCTACGCCCACTTCCCCGACAACGAGTACGGTGAATGGTACGGCTATCTGCACCGCGACGGCTCGGTGGCTCAGCCTGCCAAGGGCAACATTTTCAAAGGTCCGTTCCACGTGCCTCGCATGCTCATAAAGTCGTATATGCTCTGCAACGAGATTATCGACAAACTAAACAGCTGACGCGCGTCTTGCCAAAATATATGATTTGCATCGCAAAATCCCTATCCACCGATGCAAATCATTTTTTCACTTTTTCATAAGCCCATTAGTATTTTTTTCAACCATAAAAACCCTAACTATCAACATCATGCAAAACAACAAATACTACGCTTGGATAGTGGTGGCACTGCTTTGGGTGGTGGCACTGCTCAACTATATGGACCGACAGATGCTGTCGACCATGCAATCAGCCATGGGAATCGACATTGTGGAGCTGCAAAGCGCCGAGGCGTTTGGCATCTTGATGTCGGTATTCCTGTGGATATATGCCGTGATGAGCCCAATATCGGGCATCATAGGCGACCGCCTCAACCGCAAATGGCTCATCGTGGGCAGCCTGTTTGTGTGGTCGGCTGTGACTCTGCTCATGGGCTTTGCCACAACCTACAATCAGGTGCTGGCACTGCGTGCCCTCATGGGTGTTAGCGAAGCGCTCTACATGCCGGCGGCGTTGTCGCTCATTGCCGACTATCACACCGGGCGCTCGTGCTCGCTTGCCGTGGGCATTCACATGACCGGATTATATGTGGGTCAAGCCATCGGCGGATTCGGTGCCACCGTGGCTGCCGCCTTCTCGTGGCACACCGCTTTCTTCAGCTTCGGATTGATTGGCATAGCCTATTCGCTGGTGCTCATTGCCTTCCTTCGCGAAAAACGCACCACCGCAGCTACTCCCATCGCCGATGCTCCCGTCGCCCCGAAGGAAAGCATCTGGAAAGCATTTCCGGTGCTATTCTCAAGCATAGCGTTTGGCGTGATTCTGTTCTACTTTGCCGTGCTTAGCCTGCCGGGATGGGCAACCAAGAACTGGCTGCCGACGCTGTTTGCAGGCAGTTTGGACATCGACATGGCACAAGCTGGACCGCTGTCAACCATCACCATTGCAGCCTCGTCGTTTGTAGGCGTGATTGTGGGCGGCATGCTGTCCGACCGCTGGGTGAAGCGCAACATACGAGGCCGCGTCTACACCTCAGCCATCGGTCTAACCATGATGATTCCGTCGCTGGTGCTGCTGGGCACGTCGCACAACGTGGTTGGCGTGGTGGCAGCCGGACTGTTGTTCGGCATTGGCTACGGCATTTTCGACACCAACAATATGCCAATTCTCTGTCAATTCGTGTCGAGCAAATATCGTGCTACGGCTTACGGCATCATGAACATGACCGGCGTGGTTGCCGGTGCCATTGTCACTCAGCTGCTTGGCAAACTCAAAGATGGCGGCATGGACCTTGGCGTCAGCTTCGCCTTCATGGCAATTGTGGTGGCAATTGCCGTTGTGCTGCAACTTTGCGTGCTGCGCCCGAAAACCGAAAATATGGAATAACCCACTATCACATTTCATAACACAAACATTCCTAAGATGTTGTCGATGAAAACATACGCAGCAGCCATTTGCCTTGCAGCACTCGCCGCAACAGGTTGTAGCCACTCGCCTCAAGTGAACACACTTGCCGGATGGCCCGACGCCGAACCGGGATATGAGCAAGGCGTGTCGGCTTGCTTTGCTGCCGTATGCAACAATACACTCATAATGGCTGGCGGCGCCAACTTTGCACAGGTGCCGGCTGCCGATGGCGGCACGAAGTGCTTCTATTCGGGCATATATGCCGCATCAACGCGTGGCGACTCGTTGCAATGGCAGTGCGTGGGCAAGCTGCCCGAACCGCTTGCCTACGGCGTGTCGTTTCCCTCGGGCGACAGCCTGATTGTGGCTGGCGGCAGCAATGCCCTTGGCAGCCGCTCTGCCGTGATGGGCATTAACCTGATTGGCGGAAAAGCCCGTATCACACAATTGCCTTCGCTGCCCGTAGCCATCGATAATGCTGCTGGATGCGTGAGCAACGGCACGGCTTACATCGTGGGCGGAAACGCAGGCGGTGTGCCTTCAAACGCCGTATATTCGCTCAACCTTGCCGACCACTACGCCGCTTGGCAGCAGATTGCCACCCTGCCCGAAGCACGGGTGCAGCCTGTGTGCGCCGTTGTCAACAGCGTGCTGTATGTGTGGGGCGGATTTCAGCCCGCACAAGGCGACAGCATTGAAGCTGAGGTATACACCACAGGCATAGCCATCAATCTCGGGCAAGGCTCATGCCGACCGATGCCTGCACCTGCAGATGCCAACGGCAACGAGGTAACGCTTTCGGGCGGCGCCGCGGTTGCCGATGCCAATGGCAGGATAGTGGCTGCCGGTGGCGTGAACCGCAACATTTTCCTCGACGCCATAAGCGGCACCTACTCGCTCGTTGCTAAGGACGAATATCTCAAGCAGCCGCCCGAATGGTATCGCTTCAACCAAGTGCTTTATGTGTTCGACACCGATGCACAACAATGGACCACGATTGGCTCCTATGCCCCTCTGGCGCGCGCCGGAGCTGCGTTGGCAGCAGCCAAAAGCAATGTGTTCTATTGCATCGGCGGCGAAGTGAAGCCTGGCATACGAGCTGCCAATGTGAGCAAAATTGAATTATAAACGCAACTAAAAATAACCAACAATTATGATACTTACAACACTCAACGATAGCCAGCGCATCGAGCCGCTGCATCCTTTGTTCAAAACGCTGTTCGACTATGTGAAGCAGCACAATCTGCTCGACGCACCGCTCGGGCGAATAGAAATCGACGGCGACAACCTCTTCATCAACAACTCGCTTGCCGAGGGCGTGGCTCGCGATGCCCAAGTGCTTGAGATTCACCGCAAATACATCGACGTGCACATCTTGCTCGAAGGCAACGAAACCATCGGGTGGAAACCGTTAGGCGAAATCAAGCACTTCAGCAAGCCTTACGACGAAGCCGGCGACTGCGAACTCTCCGACGACTGCCCAACGGCTTTCGTCGACATGCTGCCAGGGCATGTGCTGGTGGTTTATCCCGAGGACCCGCACGCACCGGTTATCGGCAACGGTAAAATCAGAAAACTTATTGGCAAAGTTCGCGTTCTCTGAAAAAAATGCTAACTTTGAGTTGCAAACACAAAATTGTTAATAAAATAAACATCTTCAACTACATGAAAAAAACATTACGATTGGCGTTAACTGCATTTGCTGTGGCTTTGTGCGCCACTGTTGCTCCAGCCAAAGATGCCGAGGTGGTGATGGGCGCCGCTCGCACCTCCGCCTATGTGCCTCTGCTTAAAGGCAAACGCATTGCGCTGCTGAGCAATATGACCGGTATGGTGGGCAAGAAGCACACCCTCGACATCATGCTCGAAAACGGGCTGAACGTAACCACCATCTTTTCGCCGGAACACGGATTCCGCGGCACTGCCGACGCCGGCGAGAAAGTGAGCAGCAGCGTCGACCCGAAAACCGGAATTCCAATCGCTTCGCTTTACGAGGGCAAGAGCCATCGCCCCAGCAAAGAAACTATGAGCAAATTCGACGTGATTGTGGTTGACATTCAGGATGTGGGACTGCGCTTCTACACCTACTACATCACCATGGTAAACCTCATGGAAGCCGCAGCGCAACACGACAAGGAGTTTGTGGTGTTCGACCGCCCCAACCCCAATGGAATGTATGTCGACGGTCCGATGCTCGACATGAGATATCGCTCAGGCGTGGGCCGTCTGCCAATTCCTGCCGTGCACGGGCTCACCATGGGCGAAATAGCACTGATGGCTAACGGCGAAGGCTGGCTCAACGACAGCCTGAAGGTGAAGCACCTCACCGTGGTGCGTTGCCTCAACTACACCCACCAAACGCGCTATCGCCTGCCAATAGCCCCATCGCCCAACTTGCCCAACATGACCTCGATTTACCTCTATCCGTCGACGTGCCTCTTCGAGGGCACCAGCGCCAGCTTGGGCCGCGGCACCAAAAAGCCGTTTCAAATCTACGGTCACCCTGCCATGAAGGGCAAAGGATATAAATTCTCGTTCACCCCTAAGAGCGTTGCCGGTGCCAAGAACCCGCCGCAATTAGGCAACAAATGCTACGGTCGCGACCTCTCGCACCTCTCCGACGAGGAAATCATTGCCAAGGGCATGAACCTTGAATATGTGATTGACGCATACCGCGCATGCGGCCTCGGCGACAAATTCTTCACCGCCTTTTTCGAGAAACTCACCGGCGACCGCTCGGTGCGCGACATGATTGAACAAGGCAAGACCGCCGACGAGATTAAAGCCACTTGGCAACCGACACTGGAGCAATTCAAGCAACTGCGCCGACGCTATCTCATCTACGATGAATAACCCCCTCTTGATTATTAACCCCACTAATAACGATAAAAAAATTCTGTATTGATATGTCACCTTGGATTGTAATGGCCACCATAGTGGGCTATTTTGCACTGCTCTTTGTAGTATCGTGGTTTGCCAGCCGCAAGAGCGACAACGCCAGTTTCTTCACCGGCAACCGCCAAGCACCGTGGCCCATTGTGGCGTTTGCCACCATCGGCGCCGCCATTTCGGGCGTAACCTTTGTTTCGGTGCCGGGCATGGTGGCTGCTAAAGGCTACTCCTACCTGCAAATGGTGTTAGGCTTTATTTTCGGCTACATTGCCGTGGCTTACGTGCTCATTCCGCTGTTCTATCGCCGCAACCTCATCTCCATCTACGGCTATCTGGAGCAACGCTTCGGAGCCAGCACCTACAAGAGCGGAGCATGGTTTTTCTTTATCAGCAAGATGCTGGGCGCCTCGGTGCGCTTCTATGTGGTGTGCGTGGTGCTGCAAAGCCTTGTGTTCGCACCGCTCGGCATTCCGTTTGTGGTTAACGTAATCATCACCATAGCACTCATTTGGCTCTACACCAAGCAAGGCGGCGTGAAAACCGTAATCTGGACCGATACGCTCAAGAGTTTCTGCCTCATTATGTCGGTGGTGCTGTGCATAGTGTTCATCACTCGCGGATTAGGCTACAGCTTTGGCGAGATGTGCAGCGCAGTGTCGGCTCACCCCAGCTGCCAAATGTTCTTCTTCGACGACCCCAAGGCAGGCACCTACTTCTGGAAGCAGTTTGTTGCCGGCATCTTCATGGTGATTGCCACTTGCGGACTCGACCAGGACATGATGCAACGCAATTTGGCTTGCAAGAATCCTAAGGAATCGCAAAAAAGCATGGTGGTGAACGCCGTCAGCCAGTTCTTTGTGATTGCCCTGTTCCTCATTCTCGGCACTCTGCTGGTGATGTATGCCGCTCAAGTGGGCATCGAAATGCCCGAAAAGAGCGACGACCTCTTCGGCTTGGTGGCTTCGCACCCAACAATACCGGTGATTGTGGGCATCTTGTTCATACTTGGACTCATCTCGGCTGCTTACTCGGCGGCCGGCAGCGCACTCACGGCGCTCACCACATCGTTCACCGTCGACATCCTCAAAGCCAACGAGCGTAAAACCGACCAGCAACTGTCGCGCACCCGCAACATGGTGCATGTGGCTATGGCTGCCATTATGGGACTGGTGATTATTGTGTTCTACATAATCAGCAACAGCGACGCCATCAGCGCCGTCTACACCGTGGCAAGCTACACCTACGGCCCTATTTTGGGATTGTTCACCTTCGGTATGGCAATGAAGACCGGCGTGCGCGACCGCTTTGTGCCCGTTGTGTGCATCGCCGCCCCAGTGATTTGCTATTTCGTGCAGGACTGGCTCAAGACATCGTTTAACTACACCATGAGCTTCGAACTGCTGCTGCTCAACGCTGCTGTAACCTTCGTTGGGCTGCTTCTGCTCAGCAACGGCAAGAAACAACAAGCATAAACAACACAGCATGGCAGGTTCACTCATCAACAAATACATCTGGATAATCGACACCATTCAGCGTCGCGGCCCAATCACTTTCAATGATCTCAGGAGTCAGTGGAAAGCCGCTCGCGAGGTGAGCGGTGGCAACGATTTGCCGCGCCGCTCTTTCCTCAACTATCGCAATGGCGCCGCCGAACTGTTCAAGGTTGATATCGGATACAACGCCAGCACCTACGAATACTACATCAACAACACCGACGACAGCGAGTCGCGCATGCGCAACTGGCTGCTCGACTCCATGTCGCTCAGTGGAATGATGACCGACTCAAAGGAGATTGCCAACCGCATCATGGTGGAAAAAGTGCCTTCGGCACGCAACCGATTGCCCATCATCATCGATGCGCTCAAGCAGCTCAAGCGAATCTCGTTCACCTATAAGGCATACGACCGCTCGCAAGCTCACACTGTGGTGATTGAGCCTTACTGCGTGCGCATCTTCAAGCAACTGTGGTATGTGATTGGTAGCAACGTCAAGGACAAGAAAATAAAAACCTATGCCCTCGACCGCATGAACGACCTGCGCATCACGCCCGACAGCTACATCATCCCCGAGGGATTCAGCGCCGAGAATTATTTTGCCGACTGCTTTGGCATCATCACTTCGCATGGGCAAGCCAAGGACATCGTGCTGCGCGTGAAACCCATGCAAGCCAAATATTTCCGCTCGTTGCCGCTGCACCACTCGCAACGCGAGGAGTTGCACGACGAATACAGCCTATTCTACTACCACATGCACCTCACCTACGACCTCATTCAGCAACTGCTGTCATACGGCCCCGAAATCGAGGTGATGTCGCCACGCGAACTGCGTGTGGCGGTGAAGCAGAAGCTCGAGGACGCTTTGCAGCAATACCGCTAAGCGGCTGTCGCTTATGCCTCATCAACGCCTCTTTTTCAGCCGGCTGCTCATCATTGCCACAAAAACAGCAATAGCTGCCAAAAGCAAGAGAAATTTTTGGTTTTAAGAATTTTTAATAACAATTTGCGTCTATACTAACACTATTCTTAAATTAATGCACTAATTTTGTAGTATTGAACAATAAATCTGACACAATGGAAAAAATTGACAATCTTGATAGAAAGATTTTGGAGATTATCATGAGGAATGCACGCATTCCTTCGAAAGATGTTGCAGTGGAATGTGGAGTATCGCGTGCAGCTATTCATCAGCGCATTCAGCGCATGATTGACATGCAAGTAATCACTGGTTCAGGATATCATGTCAACGCCAAGACCCTTGGTTATGCTACTTGCACCTATGTGGGTGTGAAACTCGAACGCGGCTCGATGTATCGCGGTATTATACCTGAACTCGAGAAAATCAAAGAAATTGTTGAATGCCACTTCTGCACCGGTCCGTACAACGTGCTCATCAAAGTGTACGCTCGCGACAACCAGCACCTGATGGAGCTGCTCAACGACAAGATTCAGAGCATCAGCGGCGTCACCGGCACCGAAACTCTCATCTCGCTCGACCAAAGCATCAACCGCGAGATTCCTATCGAATACGAGTGACACGTCTTGCCACACGCGGCATTAAGTGCGCCGCAGCATGGCTCGCATTTTCGCATCTAACTATGTAATTATATTTTCAGTAATCCCGGGGCTGCGCAGATTCGCTGTTTCGGGATTGCTTTTTCGCTGGAACACATATTTTAGCACAACCACTGCCCTAAGTTGAGACAATGACTTACTACATAAACATCGGCACAAACCTCGGTGACCGCCAAGCAAACATAGCGGCTGCCGTGAGCGCCCTTGAGCACCTCACCGGTGCCAAGGCACTGTGCTCCGATGCTGTCACCTCGCCGCCTTGGGGCTACCAAAGCAACAACGAATTCCTGAACATTGCCGTGGCAATCGTCTGCGACATTGCCCCTGCCCACATGCTGGCGCTGCTCAAGCGCATCGAGAACATGGTGGGCACGTCGGTGCATCGCAACGCCGCCGGCGAGTATTGCGACCGCATAATCGACCTCGACATCATGGCAATCGACCAACTCACCATCAACACCCCGTTGCTCACCGTGCCGCACCCGCACCTTGCCGAGCGCCGATTCTTCATCGAGCCTTTCATGCAGCTGGCGCCCAATTGGTGCCATCCGCTCACACATTTGTCGCTTGCACAAATGCTCCAGAATCTCGCCTTAGAGTAAACAACAGCCTTTCATGTAACATTTTAGATAAATTTGCAGTATTCACGAGGTTATTTCACTCGTTATCGCTAACTTTGCTCATGTGAAATGTGATTTATTTTTAATTATTATTTTGATAACATGAAAAAGATAACAAGACTATGCATTCTCATGTGCGTATGTGTGTTTGCCGTGAGCGCAACTGCACAAACCTTCAAGTATGAAAACATCGACGGATTTAGCAAAGCCACCAATCAGCGGCTCAAGTCGTTCATGGAATCGACACGCAGCATCACCACCCACAAGGTGGCTGTGTTCGACTGCGACGGCACCGTGCTCGGGCAGTCGCCCCACTACCTTTGCGACGAAGCCCTAATCGACTATGTCACCGAAACCTACGGTCACCGTTCCGATAGCCTTGCCCTGCGCAAAATGAACCAACTGAAGCGCGCAATGGTGAATAGCGACGACGAACTGGCTTACGCCGACGAGATGGTGAGCCTCTTTGCCGGATTAACCATACCGCAGATTGAGGAAATTGGCAAACGCTGCTTCAGGGAGAAATTCAGCAATCAGATTTTCCCTGAAATGCGCGCCCTCATTCAAAACCTCAAGAACTACGGCTTCGACGTATACATCGTCACCGCATCGCCCGAATTGCTCTATCAAGGCATCTGCAGCGAGCAGCTGGGCATCACCACCGACCATGTGATTGGCGTGCGCGGCGCCGTGGACAGCTACGGTTACACCACCAATGCAATGGTGCGCCCCGTGACTGTGCAACGCGGCAAAGCCGAAGCCATTCGCACCTTCATCAAAACCGTGCCTCTGTTTGCTGCCGGCAACAGCCGCGGCGACTTTGAGATGATGAGCCTGTGCAACGGCTTGCGCATGATAATCAACCCCGACAACACCAAGCCGCTGCCCGTGTGCGGCGGCAAGACGCTGTTTCAATACTGGAACGACGACCCTAACTGCATCGTTGAAACATGCAACGAGGTGGGCGAACCGGGCGTGAAATGGAGCTGCGAGCGCTACGGCTTGCCAGTGAAACCATCACACCAGCGCATGGTGCCTCTGCAAAAAGCCAAGAATTAACCCCTGTCCCGACAGCGCCGCTGCCACCGGGCGTATTGCCATACGCCCCTACAAATCAAGGCGAATATTATATATAATACCTGATTATCAGCGATATTAGCCGCGCGAGCGGTTACAACTTTTGTAACCTCGCGTTGACGGCAAGCGAAGCGATGCCGGCTACGTGGGGAAAGGCCGGTGCTCCAAAGATACCACAACCGTGGAGCGGTTGCAGACCCAGCCGTGAGGGCAAATTCGCATCTTCCGACATGGCAATGCATCAAAATCTTAATAATCAAATTAATCTGTGTGAGAGAATCACCTTTCTGTGTATTGCCATACGCCCCTACACGAGACAATCACCCTTTAGGTGAGAGAGACTATAGAAATTCACTGCCCGGCAGCCATTAGGTTGTCGGGCAGTTTCGTTGGAGTAATATTAAGATATTTGGCTTATTTCGTCATTATCTCATCCACCTTGGCTTTAAGCTCGTCGCCGTGGAGGTCCTTGGCAACGATGTAGCCTTCGGCATCGAAAATCATGATTTGCGGAATCTCGCTGAAACCATACACCGTGCTTGGCACCTTTTGCGCATTGATAATCTGCGGCCAAGGCAGCTGCAGCTGCTTGATGGCACGCTCAGTGGCTTCGGGCTTGTCCCAAACAGCCACGCCAAGAATCTCCAGCCCCTTGTCCTTATATTTTGCGTAGATTTCCTTCAGCCCCGGCATAGCCATTCGGCACGGACCGCACCAGCTTGCCCAGAAATCAACAATCACCACCTTGCCGCGGCCCACATAGTCGCTCAGCTTGGTCGACTTGGTTTCGGTTTCTTGGATGGTGAAATCGATGAACTTGGCACCCTTGGCGGTGGCAGCCTTAGCCTCGGCTTGGCGAACGATTTCCTTCACCTTAGGCAGCTCGGCATAAGCCGCCGGCACCTCGGCAAGCGCAGCCTTCACGGCATTGATGTCGGCACGATAGCGCATCAGGCTGTTAGTGAAAGCCCAACGGCCCACGCCGTTGTCGATGTTGTTCTTATAAAGCTTCACAATGCCCTCGTTCATCTTCACACCGATAGAGTCGCGTCGGCGCTGAGCCTCGTCGCGCGAGATTTCGCCGTTACGCAGACTGATGGCAATGTCCATGGCAGCGCTGTTGTGACGCGCATTCTCGGCAAAGAAAGCGTTAAACGCCTCGTTCAGTGGCGTGCCGGTGGCAGTGCCGGTGCGCGGAGCGTTCTCCTGATAGCGCAGCGTGACCTCGCCGTTTTCAACCACCACATATCCGCCGGCTCCGGCAGTCGACAGGTTTGCCACGCACGAACCTTCGATTTCGCCTTCAATCACTGCTTTGCAGTCGGCAATCACGGTTTTACCCATGGGCTGTTCGGTGTCGAAGTTGATGAGCACCACCTCCTTGCCGTTGTAGCTCGGGTCGGGATAGATGCAAGTGACTTTGTAGCGTGCAGCAGCGCTGAGTGTAACGCCAGCCACGAGGCATGTGAGCAAAAATATTCGTTTCATCGAGATAATGTATGTTTTTTTGTGAAATGAGTCCATCCCGGCAGCGGATGCGAAGGATGGACTCACCGAAAATTCATTATTTATTAGCGGATAACAACCTTCTTGCCACCGATGATATAGAAGCCCGGTTGCAGGTCAGAAGCATCGTTAGTGTTGCGAATCTTGGCACCGTTGATGGTGAATACGCCTTCAGGAGCAACAGCAGCCTTTTCGTCAGCTACGATAGTGTCGATGGCGTCAACGTTGCCTGTGCGAGTGATTACGATATCAGTGAATTTGCAAAGATTGCGCTTTTCTGCATAAAAGCCAAAATCTATATGCTTAACAATTTGGAAACCATCAACAAT
This sequence comes from Muribaculaceae bacterium, assembly GCA_051871555.1. Lineage (GTDB taxonomy): Bacteria > Bacteroidota > Bacteroidia > Bacteroidales > Muribaculaceae > SFTJ01. The sequence goes on from JBJECZ010000072.1 coordinate 22,960, forward strand.
AGTGTAGTTTTCGCTATCAGCAATAGGCGAAATAGTGAGCGTTGTTGCAGTGTCATCTTTACCGTTTGGTCCCTCTATATCTTCATGGTCTTGAGTGCCATAAACTGTATTTGCATGACCAATGCCCATTTCAAGTGATGTACCATCGGCAGTTGGTTTTGCCTTGAGCGGATTTGTTGCATACTTATTACCTGATGCAGGAATAAGAGCCGGGAACTCGTTTATCAAATAAGGATAAACATCGGCATCGTCACCTTCGTTTTTAGTGATGGTAAAGTCGAATTCTGCTTGCGGATATGTTGCCCATGTGTCGCCGTCTTCTAATGGCGAAGTGATTGTCTTTGTGCTTGTGAAAGAATATTTGCCAGTGAAGTCCTTAGCTTCGCCACCACCAGCATTCGGGTCTACATTGATAATAACCTTAATGCTGCGATAATAAGCAGCACGTAAAGATGTTGCCAAACCATAAGAGGCAACACCACTTTCCGGGATAGATACTTCACGAGTAATTGTTACCCAATCTGTTGCATCTTCCGCCCCAGTAGCAAGCACAGAACCTGATTCATTTACAATAGAGAAATAAGCAGCACCTCCTGCATTCACTTCATAAACAATTTTGCATTTACCATCTACACTTGCACTCAAATCGAGTGTTGGAGTATAAAGACGACCGGCGCTACCTGAAGGGCAATAAATGGTTCCGCCAGCCGAATACGCTGTAGTTGCTTTCCAACCAGCCTTGTGAACATATTCCGACTTGATGGTGCCATCTTCATTGAGAATAGAAGTGGCTTCATCTGGTGTGCCGAATTCACCGGCTGTCATAAGGCTAAAGTCTTCTTCCAAGACCACCTTCTCCACACTTTCTTGTGCGTTTGCTGCGAATAATGGCATTGCCACTACTGCTGCGATTGAGAGTAATTTTTTAATCATAAAAATTTAAAGTTTAAGTGAATTAATAAAATGGATTGTTTATAATTGGTTCGGGGCGTTGGTGGTGCCAAAAGGCGATGATGCCCATGGCACCTTACCCCCGAATTTTTTCAGTTTTCGTTACGGACGCACTTCCTTGTAAGCAATGTCCTTGATGCGACCGAAGCCCGAAAATTCGCCTTCCGAGCCAAGGGTGAGCGTGGTGCCCGGCGACGATGTTTCGTAGAAGCGCACCTTGCCGCCGTTGCCGTCAGCCACTGAATTGTCGTACGAGCCCACAATCAGCTTGTATTGGCGTGCCACAAACTTGTTGGCGGTTTCCTCGTCCATCTTGTTGGTGAGGGTGCTCACGCCGCCAGGATTGTCGTAGGTGCAGAACTTGATGAGTGTCACCTCCTCGTTGGCAGGCAGCGTTACAGCCAAGTTGCATACACCCGAACCGAGGTTGTAGGCATACACCTTGTTTTGATAAGCATAGTAGACGGTTTGATATTGCGAGTGAGCGGCAAACAGGGTAGCCTTGTCGAAGTCGGGCTTGGTGATGTTTGTCCAACAGCCTTCTTGCTTGAATGTCTTGTCGGAGGTGTTCACCGAATAGATGTGGCGCTTGCTGCCGTCCTGCATGAAGCAATACACGGCACCGTTGGAGAACTGTGTGCCCACCATAGCCAAGAGGTCCATGTTGCCGGTGTTGAAGCTGAACAGCTTGTTCGACGGGTCGGTGAGCGGATATAGCGTCTGCTTGAGGGCTGACACGCGGTCGCCGTCCCAAGCCACAAAGCGGTGGTTGTCGATGTCGAACAGCAGAGCAGCGCCGTAGCCGGCAAGCGCCGTTGAACGGGTTGCGCTGGTGCCGATGTATGGCGAAACGCGATATTCAGGGTCTTTGGCACGCTCCGAGGTGTTGATGGGCTCCTCGAATGCGCCACCGCCGGTGTCCCACGGGTTCCACACAAAGGCATTGCCCTCGAGCGACACGGCAAGCACAGCGTCGGCAGTGATGAAGCTGTTGCAAGGCACCACGCGGAACGACACGATGTGGTCGTCGGGCAGCGACACGAAGTGCGAAGTCTTCAGCTCGTAGGCATCGCCGTTGATTGTGAGATAGGTGTTGTTGAGCAAATAGGCGTTTTCCTCGCTCATGAGCACAATCTTGTCGCCTATGGTGCCGCGGGCATTGAAGAATGTGCCTAACGAACGAGCGTGGTGCAGCGGCTTGATGTCGGTGTAGAGGTCGATGTCGTAAACCGGCATCAGACGGTCGATGGTGAGGCTCGAAATCATGTCGAGGCGCACCGTTTCGTCGGGTTTGTCGCAAAGAATCATCCACCCTTCAGTGGTGCTCACCACAATTTTCACGTCGACCACGGCGCTATATCGCACGCCTGTGCGCTTGTCGGTGGCAGAATACCAGCAAACGTGCTTGCCTATACCCAGCGTGGCAAGCATATATATGTCTTTTTTGCCCTCATTGTTGAGTTCCACCCAGTTGCCGTTGCTGTCCTTGTATTTAAACGAGAATTCGAAGTTCGGGTTGGCATCGGTGATTTCGCCTTCGAGCGTCGAGGTGATTTCCGGCTTCAAATCGATATATTCGGCATTGGCAAGCACGGTGATGCTCTCGGGCAGCTTGATGGTGACCTCAGCTTTAGGCTCGTAGTCGTAGTTGCCCTTATCGTCGGTGCACGCCGTTGCAGCCACAAGCATCAAGGCAGCGAGTGAGGCAAAGGTTGTTGCTTTTAACCACTTCATTATCATAGTTCGTAGTGTTTTTTGAATTTACTGTTGTTGATATTTCGAATAGTCGACACGATAGGCATCGCCCAGTTGCATGAACGAGCCGTCCTCGTCGTACACCGGATTGCCCTCGTCGGCAGCCGCCTGCAAGATTTTTTGCAGTTTGATGGCGTAGTAAGGCATACGGCCCGAAGTGATTTTGCTGCCGGCACCGTTAATCCACGTCCAGTCGTCGAGCTCGAAGCCGAGGGTCTGGTTGATGTAGATGTATTTTGTTGCAGTCCACTTGCCAAAATAGTTGTTGGCGTTGAGCGTGTACCAGCTTGCCGGGCACGAATACACCTCGTCGATTTTAAACGAGAAGATTGCGCCGTTGATGGTGTCGTTTTCGCTTGCGTTGTAGCTGTTGCTTGACTTGTATTTCTCAAGCACGCCAAAGTTTTCGTTAGGCTGTAGGCGCAGCACAAGGGTGAGCGCCTCGTCGCGCAGTCGCAGGTTGCGCAGGAACTTCACATTCAGCTTGGTGAGGTTCTTTCCGGCAGGAATGCGCACAGTGTCGAGGTCAACCTCGTAGTCGACGCCGGCAACCATGGTGGTTTTCTCCTCGTCGACCACCACCTTCACCGCGCGGTCGTAGTCGCGCACCTTGCCCATTGTGCGAATCTCGCCGGCAAAGGTCACGCTGGTCATCTTCTCGTTGTAACCCACAAACGAGAACGAAGTGCTGTTGCCATACCCCTCATTGCCCGAACTGGTGACCATGGTGGTTTTCTGGAAATACACCATGCTGTCGTCGGTGGTGAAGAGTTCAATTTCTTCGGTTTGGCACGAGGTGGCTGCCGCAGCCACGGCAAGTGCAAAGATGCTGTATGCTAAGTGTTGTAGTTTCATATATCCTGATGGTGTTATCGGTTATCGGTTTCACTCTTAGGCAATGGCAAGGTGTAGCGAGCCTCTTTCTGCTCCTCGGTGACATTCTCCTTGTTGCTGTAGATGAACGGCGGCATAATTGCCACCTCTATCTTCTTCTGACCGTTATAGTCGTTGTCGAACGCCTTGTTGAGGCGCTTGAAATAGAAGAACACCTGCCCTTCGCCCATAAACTCGCGAATGTATTCCTTGGTGAGAAGGTCTTCGTAGTCGTAACTTGGGTCTAATTCGGGAATGCCACGACGCATGCGCATATTGTTAAGCGTAACCCAAGCATCAAACAGCTTGTCGAGGTGATAAGCCGCCTCCGAAACGATGTAATACGCCTCGGTGAGCTTCATTGCCGAGCAGAATGTGCCGTAGAACTTCTGCGCCTTGAGAATCTCGTTTTCGTCGCTGGTAGAGCCCGAAGCCACGTCGCGGTTCTCGTCGCTGATGTCCTTGAATTTCACGAATCGCTTGGTGGCGTCGCCGTCGAGGGTGGTTCCGTTTTCCCATTGGCTCTGATAGCGATAGTCGCCCACGTCGATGCCGGCGAACAGGATTTCGTCGATGTATCCGGCGCGAGGCACCAGCAGGTTGCGTCCGGCGTTGTCCTGGTCGAAATAATATTGGAAAATGAGTCCGCGGTCGTCGTTATAGAACCCGAACAGACACTCGGTTGAGAACATGCGGTCGGGGGTGGTGGTGTTGCCAAGCAGCGTGCCGGCGTCGACAGCCGGGAAGTACTTCTTCACCATCGGGTCGTCAGTGAGCTTCTTAGCCTCGGTGTAGGCGTTCTGATAGTCGCAGCCCCACATATAGGCACGGGCAGCGAGCAATGTAACGGCATAATAGTTGAGGCGCAGCTGGCGATAGCGCTGCGAGTTGTCGTCGTCGTCGGCATACTCGGCACGCGGCCCGTAGGTGATTACAGGGTCGGTGTCGGCAAGCAGCTCTTGAGCCTCGCGGATGTCGCGCAAGATGTAGTTATTCAGCACGTCGGTGCCGGTGAGGATAGGCAAAATCTTGGTGTCGGTGCTTTCGTTGTAAGGAATAGCCTGATATTCGGGGTGACGCGAGAATACCGGTCCAAACAGGCGCAGCATATCAAAGTGCAGCATGGCACGGCAAGCAAGCATCTCGCCACGCAGCATGCGATATTCGCTTTCGGGCAGCACATGGCGGCCGTCGGCAGCCTGGTCGGCATCGAGGTTCTTCAGCACCACATTCACGTTCATGATGGTTTGATAGGCATTGCTCCATATCGCCGAGATGGTGCTCTGCACGCCCTCCTGAGTGTAGTCGTAGTCGACCAACGCACGGCAATACTTTGCGTAGCTGGTTTCGTCGGTTTGGTTCACCTCGTAGCGCTGACCGAGAATGTCGATAAACTCATAAGAGAGATTTTTGCCGTAGAGCGACGAATTGCTCATCTGATTGTAGATGCCGTTCACCGCTGCATAAATGCCGCTCTTGGTGGCAAACTGCTGTTCTTCGCTCTGCTTGTCCTTTGGCGTGTAGTTCAGCCAATCGGAGCAGCTGCCCATGAGCAGCAGCGTGGCAGCGGCGAGCGCTGTGTATAATGTTCTTTTCAATTTCATAATCGGTTCGTAATGATTTTGAGTGAAAAAGTGAATGATTACTTTACAAAGTGAACGACAAAGCAAACGAAACGCTGCGCGAGAACGGATAGCTTGTGCCTCGCTCCTGCTTGATGCTGGTGATTCGGAAGATGTCGTTCATATAGCCGCTGATTTTGAGCGTGTTCAAGCCGATTTTCTTAGCCATCTCAGGCGAGAATTCGTAGCCGATGCGCAACGACTCGAGCGCCAACGAATTGTCGTTTTGCACAAAGCGCGACGACATTGGCGTATATTGCGAGTTGGCAATGTTCTTGAACTGTGCCACGTCGCCCGGCTTCTGCCAGCGGTCGTAGAGGGCTCGCTTGTCCTGATTGTTCGACAGGCTGCCCGACGAGATGTTTTCCACCTTGTTGAACAGCACCGAGTTGAACGACTTGGCGCCATACTTGTAGCGGAAGTCCATATTCATCGAAAAACCTTTGTAGTTGAAGCTTGTGCCGATAACACCTTCAACCTTCGGGCGGCTATTGCCCACAATCACTTCGTCCTTCGAATTGAAGTCGTAGGTGTATTGTCCGTCTTTGGTGATAAACACCTCTTTACCGGTTGCGGGGTCGATGCCAGCCGAGCGCACAGCCCAGATGTCGTCGGGGTCGGCACCATCGTAGTAGCGCTTGGTGCTGTTGTTGCTTCGGCCCTCGGTGTTGAACATGTCAAGTCGGTTGCCAATGCCCGAAAGCTTGCTCTTGTTGCCACGCACGTTGGCGCGCACGCTCCACCAGATGCGTTGCGGCATGTTGCGCAGAATGTAGTAGGAAGCCTGCACATAGTAGCCTTGGGTGGTTTGCTTGCCAAAGTTTTCATACATCACGTCGCCCGTAGCGCCCGACGAAGGCGGCATGGCAATGCTGATGAGCAACGGGTCGGTGGTTTTATAGTAATAGTCGCCGGTGAGGGTCAGACGGTCGTTGAGGATGGTTACGTCGAAACCGATGTTGCGGTCGAGGGTGGTTTGCCACTTCAGGTTAGGATTGCCCAACTGCGAAAGCGATGTGGTCATGCCAAAGTAGTTGAACATATTGAAGTTGTAGCGGAATGTGGTGATGGTGGCACTCGACGAGAAGTTTTGATTACCCGGGTTACCAATCGAGCCGCGCAGCTTGAGCATCGACACGCCTTCGAAGTTATCCTTGATGAACTTTTCGCGGTGAAGGTTCCAAGCCAAACCAAGCGCCCATGTGCCAATGAACTGCTTGGTGCGTCCAAACGAGTTGGAGCCGTTCACGCGGTAGCTGAAATCCACCAAATAGCGGTTGTCGAACGCGTAGTTGCCAATGACGTAGGAGCTGACCGAACGCGAAGTCGACTCGTAGTACGACGGGCTGCCGCCTTCGGGATAGCCGTTGGAGAACGATGGCAGAGTGTAGTCGCCCACAGGGAAGCCGATGGTGCTGTAGCCGTCGCTCTTATAGTCGCTTTGCGAGATGTAGCCACCGGCAGCCACGTTCACCAGATGCACCTCGTTGAAGGTCTTACCGTAGGTGATGGTGAGTTCGCCTTCATATTTGTTGGTGTAAGATTTCGAGTTGGTGTATTGTCCGCGCTTGGTGTATTCGGTGGTGGCATAGCGGCTGTCGCTTGGCGACACAAACGCCTCGTTCTTGGTGTCGGTGCGGGTGAAGCCGATACGTCCGCGAATGCGCATTTCTTTGATTGGCATATATTCAACATTCAGCTTCTCGGAGAACGATATGGCGCCGCCGTGAGTGTAGCTGTTTTGGGCAGCGTTGTAGAGCGGATTGGCTGCCTTGATATAGTCGTTATATTCAAGCCATTTTTCCACCTCGCCGTCGTCGTTGTATTTCTTATAATACGGGTTGGCGTTGGCATAGTTCACGAATGCCACAGTGGGGTCGCCGGTGGAGGTGTTTGAAAACGACAGCTTGTTGCTGAAATTAAGTTTGTTCAAGCGATAAGTAAGGTCGATATTTCCGCCAATCACTTCGCGCTTACTTTCCTTCATGATACCCTGAATGCCGTTGTAGGTCAAACCGATGCCAAAACGATAGGCACCCTCACCACCCTGAGCATATAGCGAATGGCGGTGGTTCACACCCACTTGCAGCGGTTCGGCAAGCCAATAGGTGTCGACACCGCTCTGCACGTCGGCAAGCTTTTCGTTGTATAGTTTGTCGAGTTCAATCTCGGCAGTGGTCGACGAACCGCTGTAACGGCCCGAGAGGAGCTCGAATTGCAGCTTCTCTTGCGCGTTCATCAGGTTGTAGCTCGAAAGGTCAGCCCAAGTGACCGATGCCGAACCGTTGTACGACAGGTCGAGGTGTCCGGCTTTAGGCTTCACGGTTTCAACAACCACAACGCCATTGGCGGCTTTCGAACCGTAGATGGCGGTCGACGCGGCGTCCTTAAGGATGGTGATTGATGCCACGCGGCTCATGTCGAGGTCGTAGATTGCCTCGAGCGACGACTCGAAACCGTCGAGGATGAACAACGGCTGGTTGGGGTCTTCTGCCAGCTCGTCGCGTGTGCTGATAAGGCTCGATTTGCCACGAATTTCAATGTCGGGCATGTGGTTAGGGTCGGAACCAAACTCCATGCTCTCGAGCACGTTGAATGCCGGGTCGAGGGTCTTCAGCGAAGCTATCACATTCTGTGTGCCTACGTTCTGAAGGTCTTTTCCAGTGAATGTCGACGAGGCGCCGGTGAAGCTCTCCTTCTTCTTGTCGATGATACCGGTAACAACCACCTCGCTGAGGTTGGTTTTCGATTCAAGGCGTATGTGCAACTTTTTGCCGCCCTGCACCTTCACGGTTTGCGGCTCCATGCCCACATACGATACAATAAGATACTTTGCCGAGGCTGGCAAAACAATGGTGAATGCACCATCGATGTTGGTTGTCGTACCTTTTCCCTTGTTCTCTTTGGCTTGAATGGTGGCTCCAATCAAAGGCTCGCCTTGGTCGTCTACTACCACACCACTCACAGTCACTGTTTGTGCCTCAGCACGAAAACTCAGAAGGGGGGGGGTAATTACGACTATGGCAAAAAGCAAAGTTAATTTTGCAACAACTTTTCTTATTTGCTTAAATTTTTCCATATATATTTTCATTTTGCACAAAAATACTCATTAAATGTGACAAAGAAAAAAATTTAACCGAGATTCACATTTTTTAAACATATGTCATTTTGCCACCGTTTTATCGCTATTTAAACCAAAAATTCGGAATTAAAACCAAATTAGCTCGCATTGTTTCACATTAAAAGAAAAACGAGTATTTTTCTACGAATATGTAATCGAAATTTTTTTTATTCTGTAAGCAAAAACTCGCGTTTCTATCACCTCGTGCAACGCCTTTCACCCTATTTGGCACCAAAATGTAATAGACATTACGAATATGATAGATTTCGGTTATAAAATATTTTTCTATCTTTGCAGCAAAACTATAAAACAAGACATCAAAATTATAAACCGAAAATGAAACGCTACATCATCTCATTTGCTTTGGCAATAGTGTCAATAGCCACTTTCGGTGCCAAGCGCATCGACGTGGAAGCCCTGAAGCAACACTTTGTGGAATGTCTGAACAACGGCGTAGCCAATGCTGCCGCCATTAAAGATAGCAAGCTGTCGGCTGAACAGGAATCCGAGGCGCGCAAAGCCGTATGGGCGGCATGGTGCGATGCTTGTGGCGAATACGACCTCGACTGCCTGCCCGACCCCGACTCGCTGAAGGCTGAGACGCCCTATCGCTGGCAGCTGCCCGACAGCCTGGAGCCTAACTGCCGCATGCCGTTTTACTTCGGCACCAAAGGCGACAAACCGGCTGAGGGCTATCCGCTGTTCCTTTATATGCACGGCTCTGGTCCGCGCGAGCGCGAATGGCAAGTGGGGCTGAAGTGGTGCGAGGTGTTCAACGACGCTCCGTCGCTCTATTTCATACCGCAGATTCCCAACGCCGGACGCTACTACCGCTGGTGGCACCGCTCAAAGCAAGTGGCTTGGGAACGGCTGCTGCGCCAGGCTTTTGTGTCGGGCTTGGTGAACGCGCGCCGAGTGTATTTCTTCGGCATCTCCGAAGGTGCTTACGGCAGCCAGCGCTTGGCGTCGTTCTACGCCGACTATCTGGCGGGTGCCGGTCCGATTGCCGGTGGCGAACCGCTCATCAACGCCCCGGTTGAAAACCTCGCCCATGTGGCTTTCATGCTCACCTCGGGCGAAAACGACACTCAGTTTTGCCGCAACAAATTCACTATGCAGGCTTGTCACGCACTCGACAGCATGGCTACGATGCACCATGGCGAATATCCTCACCGCGTGTTCCTGCAACCCGGACGCGACCACTCGTGCGACTACACTTTCACCACTCCGTGGCTGAAAAATTTCACCCGAAACCCCTATCCCAAGCATTTCAAATGGGAAAACTTTAATATGCACGGACGCTTCCGCCAAGGCTTCTACAACCTGCAAATCGTTGAACCGTGCGACACCGTTGGCGGCCGCCGAGCTTGCTACGAGTTCACCGCTCGCGGCAACGAAATCGACATCGAGGTGCACAACGTGCGCTATGTGCCGCTCGACCGCGAGCCGATGTGGGACATTGTGATGCATTACCAAAAAGTGGTGGAACCTGCCACAGGCGGACGCCTGCGCATCTATCTTAACGACCAGTTAGTCGACCTCAACCGCCCGGTTACCATACGCGTTAACGGCCGCAAAGCATTCAAAGGCAAGGTGAAACGCCAACTGCGGCACATGGTGAACAGTTGCGCCTTGTTCTACGACCCCGAACGCATCTTCCCTGCCGCCGTCGACGTCAACCTGTAATACCGCTGTCTCACGACGATTCGCCTCGCCGATAAACCGGCAACAGCACCACCACAGCCGCCACGGCAAGGCACACCACAGCGCCGCCCGTAACGTCGCGCATAGCCACGAGCGTAGCCTGCTTTGCCACTCTGCCCCACAACGCAGTGCAGGCAAACTCACGCGCTTCACGCTCGCCGCCTCCCTGAGCCCGGGCATTGCCGCGCAATGCAGCGAAAGAGCCTGCCGCCAAGGGGTTTTGCTCGTCGACGTTCTGCGCAAGACGCGTCACCTGATATTGCTGCTTGTGGCAGAGCGCATTGCTCAACACCGCTGCACCAGCCACAGGAGCTATGGCATTACGCATCCAAATCATCAAAAACACGAAAGTGGCAAGATAACGCGACGGCAATCCTTTCATGCCCCAAGCTGCCACAAGCGAATACAGCATGAGCAAACCCGAGAAATTCAGCACCATGGGCAGCCAAAGGTTCTGAAAAAGACCCGCAGACTGATACTGAAAAAAGACATAGACATTAGAGGCAGCCATAAGCAAAAACCCCACGCAGAACATCCAACGGAAATGCACCTTTTTCAACACAAGCATCAGCGACAGCAACAGCCCTATTAAACATCCCACCGCCGCCCATCCACTCAGCGATGCGCAATGCACATTGCTGACCGGCGAGGCGATGCGAGCAAACGACGCAACAAAATTGTTTGCCGAATTAAAAATCATTGTGGCAAGAAACAGCAGCATCGACAAAGCCACGTTTCGATAGCGAAACACATCCAAGGGCAAATAAGCATCATTGCCAGCCCGCAACGACCTGATAAGGAATGCGCCGCCCGAAAATAGCATCACAGCCAAAGCAATGCAAATGCTTTTGCTATGCAGCCAGTCGAGGGTTTTGCCATACACAAGAACATACGTCATGCAGCACAACGCCACTGCCATCAGCAGCATTTCTGGCAATTTGCGCCACTCAACACGCCAAGGGGCTTTCTTCGCCTCGTCGGGCATGGCGACTATCACAAGCAGCATAGCCACCATGAGCATGCCAATAACCACAAGATAGGCATCTTGCCACTGGTATTCGTAGGCAAACCATGCAGTGAGCATATTGCTCATCTGCGAAAGCACGAGAATGAAGAAATAAAGCACCGGCATGAGAAATGTGCGCTTACGCTCCAAAACATATTGCACATCGGCAGGTGGTTCGGTGGTCATGGTGAACATGGACAACGTGTCCATGCCTGTGAGATAAGGAGCAATGGTGAATGTGCAATTGAGCATCACCATCACGCGCACCAGCCCCGTGAGCATGCAGGCAGCAAGCAGCACAGACATCGAGGTGGTTGCTGCACACACGCCATTAAGCACAATGAGCAGCATAAAACAAGCAAGATAGGTTTGCTTTGTTCGCCGCGCCTGAAGAAACGGCACCATAAATGGCGGAAAAAGGCACATGCCTATGCTTGTGAAGAAACTTGCCAATTGCACATCTTCGGTCCACAAGCCAAGTCCGCCTGCCATTTCGCTGATATTGCTCAGGTATGCGCCACCCGAAAATGTGGGAGGCACAAACAGCATTAGCAATATCAGTATGCCCACGGGGCGCGGCACCCACTCATGAAACGGATGGTTAGATTTATTGCTGCGTGTCATTACTTATTCTCACTTACGTCAACCTTCACCTCGCACATCATTCCTGCCGCCATGCGCCAATTGTCGTCTTGGCTCAAACTGTCGGCAAAGTCAATCCTTACGGGCACACGCTGCTGTATTTTCACAAAATTGCCAGCCGAATTATCGGTGGGAACCATTGAATACTTCGACCCCGTGGCAGAACTGATGGCAGTGACAATGCCGCGGAACACTCTGTTGGGCATAGCATCAATGGTTATTTCAGCCACCTGCCCGTTGCGAATATTCGCCATTTGCGTTTCCTTGAAATTGGCAATTATCCATTTGCCCGTGTCGGGGATGATTGTGGTGAGCGTCTGTCCAGGACTCACGAGTTGACCTTGCACAATAGTGCGCCTGCCCACCCATCCGTCGGCAGGGGCGGTAATCACCGTGTACGACAAGTTGAGTTCAGCCATGTCGAGGGCTGCCTGAGCACGCAGTATTGTAGCCTGCGCATTCTCACGGCGTTGGCTCACCTCGCCCACCGATGAGCGGGCAGCCTCTCTTTGCCGCTTTAGCGCCGTCACCTTGGCGTTAGCCATATCGAACTCAGCCTTTAGCTGTTCAACGGCAACAGGCGTTGATGCATTCTTTGCCAAGAGTTTCACATGGCGGTCGTAGTCGCGCCCCAACTTTTCGGCACGCAATTCAGCCTCTCGGATTGTAGCGTCGAACACACCCGCCGAATATTCTGCCGTATTGAGCGACCCTTCTGCCACCTTGCTGCCGCTACGGGCATCCATAAGAATGGCTTGTGCCTGCTGCATAGCTATCACATATTCCCTATCGTCAATCACAACAAGCGTATCGCCCTTGTTCACATGACTGTGCTCGGTGAAACGAATTTCTTTGATATATCCCGGCGCCTTCACATTCACGGGCAAAAGATATTGCTCAACTTGAGCATCATCGGTGGATTCGTAACGAAAATCACAAAATCGCCATATCAACACGCCTATGCCCATCAGCAGCAAACCCACGGCTGTGGCATTAATTAGGGATATTCAGTTAATGGCTAATTGATTATTTGCCAGAGTCATAGAT
>JBJECZ010000073.1:0-8272 GCA_051871555.1 Muribaculaceae bacterium
ACCTGCGAAAATAGGCTGCGCTCGGCATAACGCTCAAGCTCTCGCTTGGCGATTCTGCTCTCGCTGGCGCTATCTTTGCAGTAAACCTGCGAAAATAGGCTGCGCTCGGCATAACGCTCAAGCTCTCGCTTGGCGATTCTGCTCTCGCTGGCGCTATCTTTGCAGTAAACCTGCGAAAATAGGCTGCGCTCGGCATAACGCTCAAGCTCTCGCTTGGCGATTCTGCTCTCGCTGGCGCTATCTTTGCAGTAAACCTGCGAAAATAGGCTGCGCTCGGCATAACGCTCAAGCCTTCGCTTGGCGATTCTGCTCTCGCTGGCGCTATCTTTGCAGTAAACCTGCGAAAATAGGCTGCGCTCGGCATAACGCTCAAGCCCTCGCTTGGCGATTCTGCTCTCGCTGGCACTATCTTTGCAAAATAGGAATATATCAAAAAAAGGAATTTAGACAGGTGGACGAGAAAACCGTAAGCAAAGAAGATGCCATATACAACCGCAGCGAGCGACTGCTGGGCAGGGATATGGTGGAAGCGATGCACGCATGCCGAGTGATTGTGTTCGGCGTTGGCGGCGTTGGCAGCTGGTGCGCCGAAGGATTGGTGCGCTCGGGCGTGACCCACATCACCATTGTTGACAGCGACACGGTGTGCATCACCAACATCAACCGACAGCTTATGGCTACGAGCGAGAACATTGGCGCCGTTAAGGTGGATGAGCTGAAGCGCAGGTTGCTTGCCATCAATCCGCAAGCCGAAGTGATTGCCATAAACGGCGTTTACAACGAGCAGACGTCGGCAGAGTTTGCGCTCGACACCTACGACTATGTGATTGACTGCATCGACAGCCTGAAGGACAAGGCCAGCCTGCTGGTGAATGCCAGCCGAAGCGGTGCACGGGTGTACTCGTCGATGGGCGCGGCTCTGAAGCTCGACCCCACGAAGGTGGCAGTGGCAGAGTTTTGGAAGGTGAAAGGCTGTCCGCTTGCCCGAGCGTTGCGCAAGAAGTTTAAAGCCAGCGGCGTGTATCCGCGAGGCAAGGTGATGTGCGTCTACAGCGACGAACTGCTTGAAAACCGCGGGTGCAGCATGGAGTGCGAGCAGTGCCCCACACGATGCCCGAAAGCCGATGCTGAAGACGCCGACGCCGGGTTTGTGAAAGGGCAGGTTAACGGTTCGCTTGTGCATATCACTGCAATCTTTGGCTTTCATCTGTCGGGGATGGTGATTATGGATTTGAAAAAAAGATTGAAATAAACCGCATTTGGTGGTCGAAAACGGCGCATTAGTATTCAAAAATGCGGCAATGGCAAATGGTTTGGCAAAAAGCAGTTAAACTTATTGGACCGGCTAAGGTCAAAACTAACAAAAGAAGAGAAAAATAAAGACGGAAAGGGAATTGACGATGAAGACTTTATTTAGAAATATCGTAATAGCATTGGCATGCACATCGATGATGACAAGTTGCGCAATGTGGAACAACGAGACAAACGGAGCAGTGTTAGGTGGACTTGGTGGCGCATTGCTTGGCGGTGCATTAGGCGAAGCACTTGGCGGACATCACGGCAGCCACATTGGCTCGGAAGTGGGAGCGATAATCGGTTCGCAGGCAGGCGCAGCAGCCGGACGTGAGCAAGACCGCAGAGAAGCCTACGAATATTACTACGGCAACTCGGGCAGCACATCGAACCGCAACGATGGCTATTACAGCGACTACTCGGAAAACTATCAAAGCCAAAACAGCTACTACGACGAAGAATCGGGACTGACCTACGTGAGAATGAACAGCGACGGCGACATCACCTTTGAATCGGGCAGCAGCCAGTTGGGCTACAGCACCACAAACGCGCTGAACGCCATAGTGAAGAAGCTGAAGAAATGCAACAACGACATATATCTTTACGGCAGCACCGACTCGCGCGAACGTAATGCCAAGCAGCTGTCGAAGTCGAGAGCCAACGCCGTAGCTAATTATCTGATAAGCAAAGGCGTGAACCAACGCCGCATCCACATAGTGGCTTTGGGCAGCGACAGCCCCATAGGCAACAACAACACCGAGCGAGGCCGTCAGTTGAACCGCAGCGTAGAGGTGTTTATTGTGAAATAAATATGAATTTATATAATGTATGGGCAGAGCCGGCGATGTGTCGGCTCTTATTTGTGCGGCGAAATTTGTTGCGGAAGCGAATTTTTTGTACTTTTACTGATGTTATGAAAAAATTGTTAGCTATACTTGCAGCCGGGGCGTTGGTGACGCTGCCGGCGGCATCGAAAGGCCTTGAAGGCAAAGTGATTTATGTGAACGCCGGACACGGCGGATGGACCACAGGCGACCGTCCGACGCCGACCATCAACTACGAGTATATGGACACGCTGGGCTTCTTTGAGTCGAAAACCAATTTGTGGAAAGCCCTTGAGTTGCAGAAAAAGCTTGAAGCCGACGGGGCAAAGGTGATAATGAGCCGCACTCGCAACGGCATTGTCACCCGCGAACTGATTGAGCGAGGCATAAGAAACGAAAACTCGCCACACGGCACTATGGAAGGCGCAGCCACCAACCGCGACCGAGCCGAAATGGATGCCGACGAAAACGGGCAGCAGCAGATTGTGGGATTGGAGCGTATTGCTTGCCAGGTGGATTCGCTGCGTCCCGACTATTTCATTTCGCTGCACAGCAACGCCCACAAACGCGGTAGCACGGTGAATTACCTTGTGATTCTGTTCCGTGGCGAAACCGGTAAGGCATATCAAGAAGGCAGCGACGAAATGGCACGCGTGGCATATCCTTACATCTGGGATAACCCGTTGAGCTATTGGAGCAGTTATTCGCCCGAGAAACCGCTGGTGGTGGGCGACATCACATTCATGGGCGGCACACCTCCCGGAAAGCCTAACCGCATAGGCGTAAACGGCTACTATGCCGTGCTGAAGCATCGAGTGCCGGGCTATTTGGTGGAAGGCTCGTTTCACACCTACGACCCCGAGCGCCAGCGCCTGCTCAACCGTGACTATTGCCGCATGGAAGGCGTGCGCTACTATCGCGGCATCAGAGCCTACTATAAAGGCAAGCCCGAAAAAACCGGTTATATAGTTGGCGCTGTGAAAGATGAGTCGGAAAAGATGAACCATCCGCGCTTCAGTTACAAGGAAGGCACCGATGACCAGTGGAAACCCATCAACCATGCGATGGTGTATCTCACCGACATGAAGGGCCGTCCGTTGCGTGCCTATTGCACCGACCAGGATTGGAACGGCGTGTTTGTGTTCGACAACCTGAAGCCCGGCAAGTATAAGTTGCGCTACGAGGCTTACGGCTATGTAACCAAAACCGAAACGGTGAAGGTGACAGCCGACAAGACCACATATTTGCTGCCAAAACTAACGAAGAAATAGAATACAAGAAATATAGATATGGAAATTGACGTAAAAGCAAATAAAGAGGAGTTTATAGAACTGCTCCGCAGCACCGAGCGCGAAGGCGTTGACGACGTGATTGAAGAACTTGAAGCGCTTGGTTTCTTCACTGCGCCTGCATCGTGCTCGCAGCACCTCAACACCGAGGGCGGGCTTGTGGAGCACTCGCTGAATGTGTGCAAAGTGGGGCTTATGTTGCGCAAACAGATGAACGAACTCGAGCCGGGATTGGAAAACGAAGTGCCTGAGGACCGTGTGAAAATAGCTTGCCTGCTGCACGACGTGTGCAAGTCGGACATTTACTTTCGCACCGTGAAGAAGCGCAAAACCAGCATCGGCACGTGGGAAGACTGCGAAGGATATAAAATCAGTTATAAGAATTTCCCGATGGGACACGGCGAGAAGTCGGTGATAATGCTCATTGGCATGGGTTTGGCGATGTACGACGACGAGATGCTTGCCATTCGTTGGCACATGGGCGCTTGGGACTTGCCAATGCAAAGCTCCGAGGCATGCAAGAACATCGACGTGGCGCGCAAGCAGTATCCGCTGTGCACCCTTGTGCAGTGTGCCGACACACTGGCAGCCGGCATTATGGAGCGTAAGGGCGAGAATCTTGATGACCTGTAAACTCCGGTTTTTTTATATTGAAAATGGGCTGAAACCATTCGCGGTTTCAGCCCATAATATTTATGTCAATATCACATCGGAGTTATCGCAGAGGCGAGATGAGGAATGTGAATGAGCGGTCCTTGTAGTGGAGCAGGTATTCATCCAATGGCACATGACCCCAGCTTGTGACGCAACCCAGACCCATGTGCTCGCTGTCGATGAGCAGGTTGGTGTAGTCAATCGGTTCAACTTCGGGGAAGTGAGCGTTACGCTTTTCGTCGCCTTCGTCGAGCGATTCAATAGAGTAGTGAAGCGCCGAAGCATAGAACGGAGCGTCGGCAACAATCATGATGCCTTTGCCGCCCTTGTTGGTTTGCTTCCACCAGCGCATGTCGCTCTTTGTTCCGGTTTCTTGCGGACGGATGTAAGGATAAGCCTGTTCGTCGGCAGTTTGGTTGTAGATGCCAAGGAAAGTGGAGTTTTTGCGGTCGATGTAGTTTTCGATAGGCCCGCGGCCATAGAAGTGGCTGTATTCCATCTTAGCAGGCATAGGCAATTGCATGCCAAAGCGATACATGTCGGGTACTTTTGCGCCCTCGGTGGTGTGCATGGCTTGAGTAACCTTAATCTCGCCCTTGCCGTTGATAGCATAGGTGAGAGTGAGGGTAGCGTTCACTTCAGGCATCTCGTAGTTTGCAGTGACGTTTACAATTCCGTTTGCAGCTTCAGCCTTGAGCTTCTCGGTGAGCTTGATTGTTGGGTTCTTCCACACCTTGTAGCGCTTTTGCAGACCAGCGCCGTAGTCGTTGTCGGTGCCGGCACGCCAGAAGTTAGGAGTGAGTTGGTGTCCATCTTCCAAGATGTTGCGACCTGCCACGTTGTAAACAGTGAGGTAGCCGTTGGCGCGAGAGAATTCGATGTTGAAATCGGCACCCTTGATGATGAGGTAGTTCCAGTCGTTTTCGATGAGTTCGGGAGCTTCGCCACGGGCAACAAGTTCAACCGGTTGCGGCTTGTAGGCTTGCACGGTGTGTTGCTGACGTGCAATCACTTGACCGGCGCTGATGAGTTGGGCAGCGTTTTTCTGCACGAACTCGATGTTGAGCAGCACTTCCTTGCACTTGCACACTTTGCTGAGGTCGTAAGGCAGAGTGAATTCAGCCTTGGCTTGCGGAGCCACCTTGAGGTTGTCGATGATGCCCGACTGAATTGCTTCGCCGCCAGCCATCAATGTCCATTGCATGCGGTAGTTAGAGAGGTCGACGAAGAAGTTTTCGTTGTATACCGAAATCTTGCCAGCCTTCAGGTCGACTGGAGTCGTCCAGATGTTTTGGTAGATGTAGCCCACCTCGTCCATGTGAGGGTTAGGCACGCGGTCGGGGCTAATCAAACCGTTGTCGTTGAAGTTGCCGTCGGAACCATCGTAAGGGTTATAGTCGCCGCCGTATTTGTAGATTTCAACGCCGTTCTTGCCTTTTCCGCGAAGACTTTGGTCAACAAAGTCCCAAATGAAACCGCCTTGATACTTAGGATATTTGCGAACAAGGTCCCAGTATTCTTTGAAACCGCCTTGCGAGTTACCCATTGCGTGAGCATATTCGCATTGAATGAGAGGGCGAGTCTTGGTGTCGTCCTCGCAGTAGTTTTTGCAAGAATTGTAGTCGTAGTACATTGGGCAGAAAATGTCGGTGTGAGGGTCCATTTCGGCGCGCTCATATTGAGTAGCGCGGCTTGGGTCCTCAGCCTTCACCCAATCGTAGCAAGCCTTGAAGTTGTCGCCGAAACCGGCTTCGTTGCCCAGCGACCAGAAGATGATTGACGGGTGGTTGAAGCTGCGTTGCACTTGACGCATATTGCGTTCGAGGTGAGCCTTTTTGAACGAAGCGTTTTGTGCAAGAGTTTCCTTACCGTAGCCCATACCGTGCGATTCAACGTTAGCTTCTGCAACGAGATAGATGCCATAGCGGTCGCAAAGCTCATACCACTGGTTGTCGTCGGGGTAGTGGCATGTGCGCACTGCGTTGATGTTGTATTTCTTCATGATTTGGATGTCCTGAATCATGCGTTCGCGAGTGACGTAGTAACCGCCGTCAGGGTCCATTTCGTGACGGTCAGCGCCCTTAAACAACACTGGCTGGCCGTTAACGAGAATCTGCGAGTTTTTCAGCTCAATCTTGCGGAAACCTACTTTCACAGGAATCACTTCAACCACGCTGTTGCCGTTTTTTACGGTGAAAGTGGCAGTGTATAGGTAAGGCGATTCGGCGCTCCACTTGTGAGGATTGTTAACACTGAGCGAGTGAGTTCCATTGCCGCAGTTTTGCAGCGAAGCCACTTGCTTGCCGGTGCAGTCGGTGAGAGCAACGTCCACTTTGGCAGCGCCGGTGGTGGAGAGTTCAATCTTAAGCGAACCGTTGCGATAGTCGGCGTCGAGGTCAGGAGTGATGCGCACATCGTCGAGTTTCACGCGCTTGTTGCGGGTGTAGAGGTAGCAGTCGCGAGCAACACCCGAAAGACGCCAGAAGTCTTGGTCCTCGAGGTACGAGCCGTCGCACCAGCGGAACGATTGAAACGCAATCAGGTTTTTGCCAGGTTTAAGGTAAGGAGTAAGGTCGAATTCGGCTTCGAGTTTGCTGTCCTCGCTATATCCCACAAATTTGCCGTTCACCCAAAGGTAGATATTTGAAGTAACCGAGCCAAAGTGAGCAATGATTTGCTTGCCAGCCCATCCTTCGGGGATGGTGATAGTGCGGCGATAGCTGCCCACGTGGTTGTTTTGTGTAGGCACCATTGGAGGATTGCTGCGGAATTGGTTGCACCAAGCATATCCTACGTTTTTATAAACGGGGTCGCCGTAGCCGTTAAGTTCCCAGATTCCTGGCACAGGCATGGTAGCCCATCCCTTGTCGTTGAAATCAACGCGGTAGAAATCGGTTGGACGCATATCGCAGTCCTTCACCCAATTGAATTTCCAAATGCCGTTGAGCGACAAAAAGTTTTCGGATTTCTCGCGGATTCCGGCTTCGGCTTTTTGTGCATTTTCGTAGGCGAAATAGTTGGTGTGCATTGGCAACCTGTTCACTTGGTTGAGTTCGGGGTCCTGCCATTCCTTGAAAGTCTGAGCGCCTGCGCCCAATGAGAGCAATAATGCGCATGGCAGAATCGAGGCTTTGAATAGTGTTTTAATCATAAAAAAGTTTGGTTTAGTGTAATTGAATTTTGTTAAAGAAATCGGTTCCGGGAATCGTTGGGGTGAGAATGTTTCCAACGCTTGATGTTGACAAATTCGAGCAGCTTTGCCACAAGACGGTTTATGCAAAGCAAGCACACAAGCACATTGATAATGGTGCCGTAGAATAGCGAGTTTATAATGGCTTCGCTAAGAGGCAACCCCGTTTTGATGTAATCGAACAGGAACAGCGACGCATATACAATCACGCAGATTCCGGTAACTGCCATCCAACCATAGTGCTTATTGCGGGCTGTGAGTTGCTGCTTTAGCGCAAAGGCTTGACTTAGCAGCTCGTTTTGCTGTTTGATTTGCTCAACCTTGTTTTTCAGCTCGGCATTGCTTGCCGTTGGAGCATCGTCGCCGGCATTAGCCAAGATTGAGGCTTGGCGGTCCTCTTCCTGCTCTTTGGCACGCAAATAAGCCACGACGTCGGTGTAACGGCGTGGCTCGAAGAATTTGTCATTACTTTTGTTCACCAGAAACGAGTAGCATTGGCTTTCGCCTTGCGGCTGAAGCGCCAACAGCACACGGTCGAAATACGCAATAGTGAACTTGTGTTGGCTATTGCTACCCGTAAGCGACAACATGCCGGCTTTGGTGTCGATTTCCCAAGAACCTTTCAGGGTGTTCCCGTTAAAGGCAATCATCACCATGCCGTTGCCCATGAAAGTGTAAGTTTCGCCTTCGGCATCCTCGCTGAAAGCAACCCAAGGTTTGTTGCAGATGTTCTTTTTGATTCCGCGCAAATCGCCGAATCGCCGGTATCGTTCAAGGGAGTCGAAGGCAAATGTTTTCATGTCGTTGAAATTTTTGGTAAATATACGAAAATTCCTTAAATAATAAAAGGAAATATTTACCAATTACTTTCAGGGCATGGTGTATTGCCAGAGCTGCGAGAGAGTTTTGTTGTAATCGTTCTGAAGTGAGAGCATCACGGCTTGTGCCTCAACGAAGTAGCGAAGTTCTCCTGTTTTCGTCATGCGTTACCCAAATCGCGCTTGACCCAATTTTCGACCAGG
>JBJECZ010000074.1:0-8195 GCA_051871555.1 Muribaculaceae bacterium
AAATATCTATGACTCTGGCAAATAATCAATTAGCCATTAACTGAATATCCCTAAAGTAACCTTGCCCGCTTATTCTGCAACCGATAAGCAAACTGGCAGCAAAATGTGGCGTAGAACAGCGTCTTATTTAATTCGTTCGCCCTTGCCATTCAGTATCACGCCAGTAGAATCGTAGAATTTGCACAAATAAGTGTCATAACCAATAGCTTCGATGCTGCTATACATTGGCGGAGTGATTATCTTGCCCTCGGTTGATATCAAGCCATACCATCCGATTTCCGATTCGTAGCTTCGGCACTTTGCCATTTTCTTTACAATAGTTGGTTCGTCGTCCTTAGTCTCACTGAACAATGTGCCATCATCGTTGTAGAGTTTCGTTGTGTCGTAGCGCAACTCGTTGGTATCGTATGTGAGGCAATTCACGCCGCTTATGCAAAAGTCTTCAATCACATCACCATTTATGGCATATAACTGAGCAACGTGATTATCCTTAATGACAGTTATGTCCTTATCTCCAATCCAAATTCGGCCTTTCACAAACGGAATAACAGTTTGGAATTCTGAGTTAACAACGCTCATGCTGTCAGTTTTGTATAGCAACCAATAATCTTTGTTGTTCTCGATGCTCGAATACTCCGGTTTAAGCGCCCAGTCACCCTTAGTGTCAATCAATCCATACGCGCCAGCCCTGTCGTTAAACGCCACCAAGTGCTTGTTGTGAAACACATAATCGTCGCCTGATTTATAGGAGATTCCGGGGCTGAAAACCTCCTTGCCCGAGGCATCAATAAACTTTATCCAACCATCATCTTCAACAGCAGCAACACCATCGGAGAAAATCCATGCGTGATTGTACTTCGGTTCGATGACTGCTTCGCCGGTGAATTTGTTGAAATAGCCGCGTTTCTTGCCGTTGCTGTAGCACACCAGCGAGTCGGTGCCCAATGGCGTGGCAATCCAACTAATGCCTTTGATGGTTTTCTTGCCGGACACTGTTTCGAGGTAGCCACTGCCGTAGCCATATTCGTCATACCAATACGACACATTCTCCGACACATGACGTTGGCTGTAGCATTGCTCGTCGGAATCATAACGGTTCGACCACCAACTGTACACTGAGCGGCAGAATTCCGACCCTACAGCTATGGCTATCAGCAACATCATAAACGCAAAGCAGCTGCCCACTATGCGACGTAGAAACTTGCCATACTTCGAGCCATCTCTCATGCCAAACAATTCAACAATCCAGTTGGCAATGCCAACAATGATTGCTTTCAACCCGTGCCAAAGCAGAATGAAAGCACGTTTCATCGATATATTGGTCTTCATTTTCCTTCCTCCTCATCAAATGATTCGTCAGCCATAGTGGTGTAACGCTTGAGACGTTCTTCGCGCGACATGTTGTCATCGCCCGAGCAGTTTTTCTTGAAAGACGAAAGGCGTGAGAAGAAATTCATGCGTGTGTTGGCATCCTTCTCCATTGCGCCGGCAGTGCCTGCACAACTATAATCGAAACTGCGCGAGTTGCGGATTGACAGTTCCGTTGCCACCTCCACAGCATCTTGGTTGGCACCCATATAGGTGAATGTCCAGCCCTCGCCACGCAGACGCTCAACAAGTTCCTTGATGTTCTTGCCGCTGTACTCGCGAGAAGCGTTCTCCAAGCCATCGGTGATAATGGTCACCACCACCACTGCGTCGTCAATGTCATTTACATGCTTGCGCATGGCTGTGAGCGTGAAGCCCATGGCATCGTAGAGCGGTGTGCAGCAGCATGGCTGATAGTCGTTCATCGTCAACGGATGAGCATCTGCCACAGGTGTCTTGTCGAACACATGCTTAGTTTCGCAACTGCAGAAAGTCACCAGCGACACAAAATGTTCTTGCGTATCGGCAAACTTCTCCTGCGCCTTTTTGATGCCAGCCAAAGTTTCGTTGAAGCCATCTACAGCAGCCTTACGAATACACTCCATCGAACCGCTACGGTCGAGGATAATCACATTAAAGACTTGTGTCTTAGTGTTGTCGGTTTTTTGATTCATTTCATTCATCTTCGTTTGTGTTTTTTAGAGTAATGAATAATTGTTTTGATGTTTATGCCTATATAGATTGAAAAGTAACCCGTTTTATATCACAAAAATTCAAAAAAAATCAGATACTATCTTTCCCCTGGAATAAAATGTTCTCCAAGCTATGTTTTTCAGTAAAACAAAACGGGACTTTTTACACAAAATATTGCTGCAAATTGCGTGCCAAAGCAAGCCGTATCTCATTGATTATTAAAGGCATTCAGCCGACCGTCATGCCGGCTGACACCATCTTGTATCTAAAAAGCAGCATTCCAGTATGCCAAGGCATCGCCGCCGTATTCGCTCACCAGCAGCGCATAGAACAACGCCACGGCAGCATCAGCGTTAACCAATCGGTGTTCATCCGGGTTGTTGTTGATTCGCAACTCGGTGATGCGATACTCGTCGCCGCATTTCTCATAATGGGCTTCGAAGATGTGGAAACCTGTCCAGCTGCGCAAATAGTTGATGGTGGTATCGTCGCAAAACATATACCAATGGTCTTCCATCGCATCGGGGATGTGTCCCAACTTAATCACATCCATCTGCCAGGCAGTGAGATAATGATTTTGTGGCACCGACACGAACATCGTCAAAGGGTCGCCCATAGGCTTTGCCACTTTCGTTTTTTCAGGCATCGGGTCCTCGTTGTTGAAGCGACGTGCCGAATTGCCTGCGCCCATCGTCCACATTAGCAACGCTTTCTTCACATCGTCCTCCGATACATTTTCCGTCGAATCTTCCTCTTTTTCTCTGAGCTTATCCCTCACCTCCATCAACGCGAAGCCCAGCAGGTTCTCGCCTTGCCACAGGCGCGGATTGCTCGCCTCGGGTGCATCTTCGGCAAGCCCGATGCCCCAAATTGCGTCTTTGGGCGATGCCTCAACAAGTATCTTGTCGCCAGTGCCAAGCAGATATTCCTTAAGCCCGGGAATCTGTGAAAACTTGGCGAGATTGCCTCTCATGACAATCTTTTGGCAGTTCTTCTTCCATACATGCGCGTTGAAGTTACGCACCTTGCGGCCCAGTTTCTTTATGGTCATAGGGTCATACGATGCCATGATTTGTTGCCATGCTTCCTCGTCGCCAAAGATGCGAGCCTTCTCTGCCATCATATATTGCTCAGCGCAGTTGTAATATATGTTATCCACATTAAACAGGCACAAATACCATTGGCTCAGGCATGACTTGCCCACGTTGAATTCACGATCGTCATGTCCCCAAAAGAACACAAAGTCGTCTCTCGAATATGTCTTGTTGCTTTGCAACAAAGTGTCTACATTGTATTTCATATCATTCTATTTTTTTCTTTAATTATCTAATAGAGGCAAAAGTAACCTCCTTTTCTATCACATATTGTGCAGTGTATATTCGTCAGGGCTGCCATGATAAAATGCATCAAGTACTTCATTGAATACATCGTTGGGCGAAACAGCATCGAAGAGCGTCATGCACGAGCGAACCTTGAGGGCATCTATACCTCCGAATATATCCTCCGCCTTCTCGCCGCGGTGTTGCAGCAGGGCAGCAGTGATTTCACGCAATCGGGCACCAAGAATGGGATGTTCGAGGTAAGCCTTCGCCTCGTCGAGTCCGCTGATGCCGTAATACTTGGCATTGGCGCTACGGCCCAACACAGCCAACTGCGGAAAGATGAACCATATCCAGTGCGAGCGTTTGCGTCCGTCGGTGATTTCCTGCAGGGCAAGGCTGTAGTAGAAATTCTGCGCAGCAAGAAACCTTTCGGGGTTGAACGCATCGCTGGCGCCCGATGCTATGCCGTCGACAAACTCCTTCGGCAAGATGACGTTTTCAACATCGATGGCATCGGCAAAGAGCGGAGCAATCTCCTCATCGCGAAATCCCGCTATGCCGCAACCTATTCGGGTGACGAAAAACGTGAGTTCGGCGTGCTCTTTGGCAAAACTGATGAAATCATCAACGTATGGCTTGATGGTTTCCACACCACCCTGCATGGTGGGGATGGCGTAAGTCTGACCATGCAGCCCAACACCTTCGCCCCATACGGCGCCAAACCGCTCGAAAGCAAACCTTGCAGCACCGCCGCCATGTGCGCCCTCCAGATTGCTGCCAAACACAAATATCTCGTTCTCTTTCAATTCCGAAATCCTTTCGGGTGTATATTCTCTGTTGTACATTGTTGCTCGTTTTAATTTAAAGTTAATGACGGTTCAAACAATTTCTTTATTGCATACAATGGAATTACATAGACATGCCTTACCGCTTCTTCATCTTCAGAGTCGCAATAATCAAATGTGCCAAAATTCTCAAAAGAAATTCTCACTGCATTCGACAAGTGCTTATCGCGCATAAGCATCCACAGACTTTTCATTCCGCCCTGTGTGCCCGATTTAACCTCTATTGGTATAATTGTCGATTTAAGAGCAATCAGATAGTCAACTTCGGCGATGCTTTTTCCTGTCTTTTCCCAAAAATAGGATTTTTGGCGCTGAATTGGTTCTTTATATCGCAGCATTTCAACACCTGCAAGCATTTCGGCTATACCGCCTTTATTCACGAGGTCTTGAGGACTGCCCGTAAGAATCATTTCGATGATTTGGCTTGAAGACGAACCGTCGAGTTGTAAGATGGCAAGCAACAACCCGGTGTCAAGGAACAAATATTTTGTGCGAAGTTCATTGACTTCTGCGTCCAAAGGTAATCCATTGCTCGACGTTGCCTCAACGGGGTAGATAATACCCGCCAACTCAAGCATTCGCAATGCATCCTTAATCTGGCTACTACGGTAGTCTTTAGATATGGCGGAATACATCACTACGCTGCCTATTTGATGACAGACGCCTCGCATTGCAGTTCGCAACAATTCGGCATTTACCCTCTTCTTATATTTGTTGAAGTCATCTTCGTAAGAGAGTATGATGTCCTGATGCACGCGATGGCATTTATGGAAATCATGCGTTCTCACCCATGCCGATACCGCTTCGGGCATACCACCAACTAAAATGTATATGCGAAAAAGGTCCACCAACTTTTCGTGGAACGGAGCATCTAACGGATGCGTAAACGATGCCATTTCGCGCATATCAAGAAGGCTCTGATTGCCGGTGGCTACAACAAACTCATCGAATGTCATAGGATAAATAAACAGCGACCGAATACGTCCAACTCCATAAGTCGGAAGTTCTTCAAGTGTGAACTCAAGCAGTGAACCTGCTGCAATTACATGAAGTTCGGGATAGTCTTCTTTGAAAAAACGCAAAGCCATTATCGCCTCGGGACATTCCTGCACCTCATCAAAAAACAGCAGCGTCTCACCTGCAACAATCGGAACATCAATGTATTTCGACAATTTGCTTGAAATATCACGCACATTTATATCACCTTTGAAGAACTCCTTTGCACTTTTGTTCTTCTCGAAGTTTATCTCTGCATAATACCTGAAACTCTTGCCCAAATGTCTCACTGCAGACGATTTGCCCACTTGCCGAGCACCACGCAAAAGAAGTGGCTTGCGAGCATCATCTGCCTTCCATTCGAGCAAATATCGGTCAATGTTTCGTGGTATATATTCCATATAACTATTTAATTTATTGATTATGAATGTACAAAGATACTAAATTTGCTGATTTCCGACTAATAATTCGCTGTTTTTTGCTGATTTCCGACTAATAATTCGCCAATTATTGCTGATTTCCGACTAAAAACTTGGTGGTTTCGCCGCGCCACATGTCGTCGGCGACGTGAAGAATCACGTCGTGCAACTCCACATCGTCCTTGAAATGCTGCGGTATGGCATTGTAGCCAATGGCTGCGCCAAGGATATTTCCGGTAATGGCACCAGTGGAGTCACTGTCGCCCTTATGGTTCACGGAAGCAATCATTGCTCTTTCAAAATTGTCGAAATATGCTAACGAACAATATACGGCAATGGCTGCTGCCTCTTCCGCTACCCATCCGCCACCAAGTTCATTCTCTATAGTGACAACATCGTCAGTCGAGGTATCAGACCATAAAATAGCGGTTTTTATCAAATGGGTAAATTGTTCCACAGCAGTCTGTTGCTCAGTGAACAACTTGGCTATCGTATCAAGTCCTTCAAGGATGTAACCCTTATATTTGTCGCGAGTCGGTGCTTCGTCCTGCACCAACTTGTAGATGACGTAAGCCACGAGAGCTGACGGGATATAGCCCAACGGATGCTGGTGGGTCAGCTCCGAAGCATCGGCAGCCAGCTTGCAAACATCTTCGATGCCCAATTGGCTATCGATTGCGCCAAAGAGCGGAATAGGAGCAATGCGCATAACGCCACCACATCCCTTGCTATAGTTGATTGGCTCTGCGCCCCTGAAGATGTCGTTCAGCGATGTAATACAGGTATTGCCCGGTGCCCTGCGCACATTCAGTTCTGGCACATTTCTTATCCAGCATCGGTCATATCCTTTCTTATTTACGCCCGACTGCGTCAGCAACCATTCTATGTATGCCTCGCATATCGATGGCAGGAATGGCGCATTATCAGCTTTGGCATTCAGCAATCCGCAGGCAGTGAAAAGGGTCATCTGCGTATCGTCCGACACCACAGCCTTTCCGTTGCTGTCTTCATCCGTCCACCATTGCTCGGTGTCGAGCCGGGTAATGCCCCTGTTGCCATATCTACGTTGTATCTCACCGAATGAGTAGATAAACTCCACCGGATAACCAAGTGCATCGCCTATGGCTCCGCCAACGAGCGAACCACGTATTCTGTCTTTTATTGTATTCTTGTCCATAATTCAAAATTTAAATTGTTTCTTCTTTATGATAGCATAGAGGTAAAAGTAACCTTGTTTTCTATCATCTATGTCGATGCGGTTGCAGGAGCACTCTTACCCTCTTTGTTTGCAACTATCCACAAATCGGCGCACGAAATCAATCTGTTCCTGCGTCTCGGGAGCCCTGCGGTGTGAAGCCTTGGGCATTTTCGAGAAACGGCTTCGCATAGCCGCAAGTGCCTTATCCAGAGTGGGATCTTCCATCTGGCGCGCTTCATAGCACGCCACTATGGTACCCGTACGCCCAACACCTCCCCAACAATGTATGTAGGTAAATCCGTCCTGCTGCATCAGGTATTCTATCTTATCAATGAGTTGATGTACCGCCTCTACCGACTTAGGCACATTCACATCCCGAATGGGGAAACGCAGATAGGTGGTGTAATTGGGCAACAGTTGGCGATAAGGCAGCAGTTCGCCCTCTTCGGTGAGGTCAACAAAATGACGCACGCCAAAGTGATGCATCCTTTTTAGCTTTGCTACAGCCAGTTCCCCATACTTGTCCCCGGGATATTCACCTGCAAACAAATTTCCATCCACATAATACGACTGATGCAAGGGGCGGCTGACAAAAGCCTCAAAGCGGTCACAGATGTCGAGCAGGCCTGCCGGAAGCAGCGCACGACATTGATTGACGAGGACCTCGGAGAAACCGCCGCCGATGATGTAAAAAGGTTGTGCCCCTGCAATAGATGCAGTCATGGCACCAATAGTGTCGGAATCGCCGCCCATCGAAATGGCAAGCCGCAGCGCCTTTTCAGCAGAATAACCGCTGCGTTCAAGGTAAGCCTTTATGGCAATGGGCACACTGCCTTGGCAAGAAACATCGAAGCGGTATGCAGCTCGTATGTCCTCCAAATTGAAATCAAGATTATATCCGATTGTTTCTGTTACAAACCTGCGAATTTCTTCTTCAGCTGCCCAACCGGCGTTCTTCTTCAAGAAGACGCACCCTGCTATGGCTTGCGCTCCCTTGATGCCCTCGGGATGGTTATGTGAAACGGAAGCCGTGATACGTGCCAACTCCAATGCCTCTTCAAGCGAATTGGCATATAGTCCTACAGGGCTTACCCTCATGGCAGAACCGTTGCCAAAACTGTTGTAAGGCTGCGGATGGTCACTCATCAGCCATTGTGAGAACGTGCCACCGTAGCCGGCATGAGGGTATTTTCTTCCCAAACGCTGCATACATGCCACCAATGTCTCGGGTTGATGCTTCGGGTCGGTCATCAGCCATTCTGCCACAGCAAGTGTCATCACCGTGTCGTCCGTGAACCGGCTTCCCTTGGGAATCAGTTCAAAATCCTCTGTCTTTATGTTGTGCCACTCGCGG
>JBJECZ010000075.1:0-8169 GCA_051871555.1 Muribaculaceae bacterium
TTATCATCTCCCGATTGGTTTTGCTTTCAACCAATCAGTTTTGCTAATCTTTTAATAAAAAATCATCAAAAAAAGTTCAAAATAGTTGCACATAAAATAAACAATTTTTATATTTGCATTGTGGATTTGTAATCAGCAGGAGAACAATGAGCCACAGTCCACACTTTATTTTTATCTGACATTTTTTAGGATATAATTTAGATATTTTTACGTGTTTGTTTATCACAGATATTCCGACGTGATGTCGGAATATCTGCTTTTTATACCCCTGCATATTCACACTCTCCACCCCAAACCAAGGCGCACAAGCTTCCTCAGCAAAAATTATGGCGAACGCCCCGCACAAATATGCAGGATATTCGCCATAACTATGCTATTATAATCTCTATTTTAGAATTTTGCAAGCTTCTTGCCTCCGGCAATATAGATGCCTGGCTGCAGACCGTCAAGGCATTTGCCGAATGTCACTTGCGAGCGCACCAGTCGACCGGCAGTGTCGTAGACGTCGACGAGCGTATCGTCGTTGATGTCGGCTTTCACCTCGCTTATGCCCGACGTGAGTTGGGTAACGGTGAAATTGTCGGCATAGAGGTTGAACTCCGACGAGGAGTTGATGGCGTCGAGCTTCAAACCGATGGTGAGCGTGCCGTTGGTAACTTCGGTTTCAACCGTCACGGTTGCTGCCGTTCCCCAAACGCTGTTAACTGTCACAGCAGTCTGGTCGGCATTGGCAAACACGTATGACCCGGCTTGGTCGGCATGCACCACAGCGGTGATGCGATAGGTGCCGTTGGGCACGGTGGCTGTCTGCTTAATCATTTCGCCGGCGCTGATGGCATTGTTGGCAGCGTTCCACAAACTCAGGCGATAATTACCCGAGCACAACTGCGAATCCCACGATTCAACCAACTTATACCACGGGCCATCGCTGATACCGAGGCCCCAGTTTGGAGTCCAGCCCACCAAGCCATCGGTTTCGTTGCACGATTCGAAGTCGAGATTTGTGAAATAGCCCGAAGCGTCAACCGGACCGCTGCTCTCACCCGAGCCGCCGTCAACAAAGGTTTTCACCGTCATCAGCGCATCGCCCGAGATGAGCGCGTGCGTGCCCGTTTTCCATGTCAGTTCCCAGAATCCGCGACCGTCCCAGTTTGCCATCACCCGGTTGGTGGTGCCGTCCGAGCCGTTGCCACATTCCTCCGGTTGCCAATAGTAGAGGCCGGTGACGTTGTCGCAGTCGTGGAGCGTAGCAATAAGGTCGGTGAGGAATGCTGCCTGACCCTCAGGCGAATATGCCCATGTCGATGAAAAGTCTTTGTCGCTGCTGCTTGCACAGGCTGTGGTGTTATAGTAGCCTGTTTCCACTATCTGTATCTCTTTGTTTGCAAAGTTCGACACCAACATGTTCAAGGTGCTTTGCAAGGTTTCAAGTGAGCCGTGCCAAATAGGATAGTAGCTCAAGCCTATTATGTCGTAATCGGTGAATCCGGCGCGTTCAACATATTGATAGAAATTGCGGGTGGCTGTTGGCGTAGCCGTGCGTTCGCTGTGCAGCACTATTTTGGCTTTTGGGCACACCTCGCGCACCGCCTTTGCGCCGTTGGCGAGAAGGGTGGCAAAGCGTTGCCAGGCAGCGCTGTAAGTGTCGTAGCTTTGAGTCGAATAGCAGCGATTGCTGGCGCTGTTCATGTTCACTGTAAGCCCGCTGTAGGTGCAATTGTCCCACAGCATGCCGTAGCTCACTTCGTTGCCCACCTGCACAAAGTCGGGGGTGGCACCTGCATCCACCAGCGCCTGCAGCGATTCTTTGGTGTAGGCATACACCTTGTCGGCAACGGTGGCTGTGGCTGTGCTTGCACTCATGCCCCAGCTGGCGGGCATTGCCTGCTTGCTCACGTCAGCCCAGGTGTCGCTGTAGTGAATGTCGAGCAGAAAATACATGCCTTCGTCCTTGATGCGTTTGCCTAACGCTTTAACGTAGTCGATGTCCTGGCACGTAGCGGGGTCGTTGTCGTTGCCCGGCTCTACGAACAGGCGCACACGCACCGCGTTCCAGCCGCAAGTGTTTTTCACAAACGACACCATGTCGTCGATGGCGTTGCCATCGGCATCAAGCCATTGGTCGCCCACTTTTTCGTATGCCGGCACAAGCGAAAGGTCGCCGCCTGCCACGCGCACTGCATCGGTGCTCACTGCAGCCACCATGCTCAGGCTGCTCACCAATGCCATAACAACGAATAATGCAATCTTTTTCATCTTCGTGAGGGGATATAGTTAAAAAAATTTCGGTTTATGCTGAATAAAAATCGTCGGTGTTGCCGCCAAGCCCATCAGAGGGCTTTCTTGTAGGCACGACGGCGCTTGTGCTGTGTGGTTTCGAAATACTGCCACTGCAGCTGCACACGCTGGTTGTCGTCGAGTTCGGGGTTACTCTCGGCGTATTTGTAGCCGTTTTTCCGGAAACACGGAATCAAATCGTTGAACAGCAACGAGTTCACGCCCTTGCTCTGATATTCGGGCTTTATGGCAACAAGCAGCAGATCAACCACGTCGTTCTTGCCTTTCAACCCCTTGAGCAGATGATACCACCCGAATGGAAACAGCTTGCCGCGCGAACGCTGCAACGCCTTCGACATCGACGGCATGGCTATGCCCACGCCAATGAGGGTGTTGTCGCCGTCGACAATCAGCGACACATTTTCCAATCGCAGCACCGGCAGATACATGTTGATGTAATGGTCGATTTGGCGCGGTGTGAGCGGTGAATAGCCGTAAAGTTGGCTGTAAGCCTCGTTGATGAGTTGGAAGATGGCTTGACCGTAATCCTTCACCAGCGCCTTTGCACTGGTGTACTTTATGTTGCGCACGTTGTATTTCTTCTTCACTATCTCGCAGATGCGCACCATCTTTTCGGGGATGACATCGGGCACCACAATCTTAAATTCCACCCAATCGGTTTCGCGCTCAAACCCGAGTTTCTCGATGTGTTGCTGATAGTAGGGGTGATTGTAGATGGTTGCCATGGTGCTCACCTGGTCGAAGCCCTCAATGAGCATGCCCTCGGGGTCCATGTCGGTGAATCCCAACGGACCCACTATGTGGTCCATACCCTGCGAGCGGCCCCAGCTTTCAACGGCTGCCATCAAGGCGGCGCTCACTTCCTCGTCGTCGACAAAGTCAACAAATCCGAAGCGAACGTTCTTTTCGTTGCACTTTTCGTTCACCACACGGTTGATGATGCCTGCCACGCGGCCCACAGCCTTGCCGTCGCGATACGCCATAAACAGCTTGCTGTCGCAGAACTCCGATGCCGGATTTTTTGCGGGGTTAAACGTGTCGAGGTTGTCCATCAACAGGTCGGGCACATAATATGCATTGTCCTTATACATGTTTGTGCTGAACATCGAAAATTTCTTTAGTTCTCTCCTCGTGGGCTTGATTTCTCTGATTTCTATTGCCATTGCAGTTATAGGGGATTTCTCTTGTTGTAAAGTCGTTAAACAAATATCGTTCTCATTCGAGTGTTGTCAATGCCGAGGCGGTGCAGTTGCGCGGATTGAACACAAACTCCAGTGCCGAAGCAGCCACATACACCATGCCGTCGTCGGTGAATCGCACCGAGGAACGCGAGGATGCACCCTGCGATGGCGCATACACCACAAAATAGCGGCGCTTGGTTTTGCTGAAGCCAAACACGGCGCCTTTGTCGTCGGCAACGATTATCAGGTTCTCATTCTCGATGCGAGCGCCGTCCTCGGTGTCGCTCATAGCGAATATGGGTTTGTCGTATACGCTGATGCTCATGCGCACGTCGGTGCCGCCCTCCCTCAGCGCCGTCACGTTGTCGGCGTTCTCCACCGCCCATCGGCGAGCGGCGTTTTCAGCCTTTTCAAGCTCAAGTTCTTCGGGCGTAGGGTGATAGATTAGCGCTGCTGCCTGCGCTTGGTTAACCAGATATTCGGTTTCTGCCGAACGGCGAATGTTGTCAGCCTTGCCATACACCAGCTGCTTGCCATCGCGTTGCACAATCTCGCCTTTAAATGGCACGGCAACAAAATCGCTGGTCTGTGCTTCGTAGAGGCACATCACCACTTCGCCTTCGGCTTCGCCGGCTTGCGGCATGGCTCCGTAGGCAAAGAACAGATAGTCCTTACCCCTGATTTCGGTGACGTGCAACGGCATTGGTTGCGCTTCGCCCATCACTTGCTCGGGATTGAAGTTGAGCCAATGCTTGTCGACGGTGCGATTGAGTTCGTAGGTCACTCGCCACGTAGCAGTGAGGCTGTCGCGCGTGATGGTGTAGACCTTGAAGAACGAGCGGTTGCTAGTGCTTGAATAATACGTCACGCCGGCAATCTGTCGCTCGCCTGTCTTGTTGGGATTCACCTCGAGGGCAAATGCCACATTGGCAAGGTCGCCCAGACGGTTCTCGCTGTTGAGCGTTGAGCGCAATATCTCGCGTGCCTCGTCGGCTGAGATGGGCACTTCCACAGTGTCTACTTCAGTGGTGTTGGCTTCGCTCCTGCCCTGAAAGAAGAAAAATCCGAGCACACCCAATATCAATGCCGTGATGATGGCTGCAACCAACGGACCGTTGTTGCGGCGCCTGGGTGCCGGTTCGTCGATGTCGGCGGCTGCGGCACGCGTGCTCACGCTGGTTGGCGGCACTTGCTGCTGTTCTTCCTCTTTATTGAAGTCCCACCCTTGCGAGTCGTTTCGCGATGGCTCTTGGGGCACTGCCGGCTGTGGCGCTGCAAGCTGACGTCCGCACAGCGGGCAAAAACGCGAGTGCGCCGGAATATGCCCTCCGCAGTAGGGACACACAGCTGGCTGTGGCATAGGTGCTCCGCAATTATTGCAAAAACGCGAGTGCGCCGGCACTTCGTTGCCGCAGTGTTCACATATCCTATTCTCCATTATCTGAATTGATGCTTGTTTTCGGCGCAAAATTACTAATTCTTTTTCAATTATCCTTTTCACCCTCATCCGGCAACGCTTTCTTGCAGCTTTATGAGGCGTGGACATTTTATAGTTTAACAATAATTAACCCTTGCACCAACGAACAATTTCACCTCCTACACATTAATATATACAATACTTATAAGTATTGACTCCTCTCGCGTCTCGCTTTTTCAGCGTTGGCACATGTGGCGACACATAACCTAGTTTGCAAAAAAACTTGCCCGGCTTTGTCACACATATGAAATTTTAGTGTAATTTTGCACCGAATTTTCTGCGAGTCAGGGAAAAATTTTTACCAACCAGAAAAATACTAACGTCAATATTTTTCAATTACAACGCATCTGAAATGGCAAAGAATTTAGTAATTGTCGAATCTCCAACAAAGGTAAAGAACATAAGCAAATTTCTTGGCGACGACTACAAGGTGATGACGAGCAAGGGTCACATACGCGACCTCCACAAAAAGGATTTCAGCATCGACGTCAACAACGGCTTCGCTCCAATCTACGAAATTCCGTCGGACAAACGCGAACTGGTGAAGACGCTGAAAAAAGAGGCTCAGCAAGCCGAAATGGTGTGGCTGGCTTCCGATGAGGACCGCGAAGGTGAAGCCATCGCTTGGCACCTCTACGAAGTGCTTGGGCTAACACACGAAAACTCTAAGCGCATCGTGTTCCACGAAATCACCAAGCCTGCCCTTCTGCATGCCATCGAAAACCCTCGCGACATCAACATCAACATCGTCGACGCCCAGCAGGCTCGCCGTGTGCTCGACCGCATTGTGGGCTTTGAACTATCGCCTGTGCTATGGAAGAAAATCAAGCCGGCGCTGTCGGCTGGCCGTGTGCAGAGCGTGGCTGTGCGACTGATTGTTGAGCGCGAACGCGAAATTCAAGGCTTCAAGAGCGAGCCTTACTACCGCGTGGTGGCTCAATTCCTGCCCGAAGGCTCCGACACCGTGGTGAATGCCGAACTGGCACGCCGCCTCGCTTCGCACGACGAAGCCGAACAATGCCTCAACGCTTGCCGCTCGGCACTGTTTGCCGTTGAAGATGTGCAGGTGAAACCGCTGAAGAAATGCCCGGCTCCGCCGTTCACAACTTCCACGCTGCAGCAGGAGGCCTTGCGCAAACTGGGCTTCACCGTGTCGCAAACCATGCGTGTGGCGCAGATGCTCTACGAATCGGGACACATAACATATATGCGTACCGACTCGGTGAACCTCTCGTCGCTCGCCATCAACTCAATAAAAAAGGAAATCACCGAAACTCTCGGCGAACAATATGTGAAGGTGCGCAAATATCACACTGCCACCAAGGGCGCGCAAGAGGCTCACGAAGCCATCCGTCCCACTTTCATCAGCAATCACGACATCACCGGCACCGCTCAGGAGAAGAAACTATACAACCTGATTTGGAAACGCACCATCGCCTCGCAAATGGCTGATGCCGAGGTGGAAAAAACCATCATAAACATCGCTTCGGGCAACTTGTCCGACCGCTTTGTTGCCACTGGCGAGGTGCTGAAGTTCGACGGATTCCTTAAGGTGTACATCGAGTCGACCGACGACGAAAACGCTTCTAACGACAACGAACTGCGCGTGCTGCCTGCTCTGGCTATTGGTTGCCCTATGGCGGTGAAAGGTGTCACTGCCACTCAACGATTCACTCAGCAGCCCAATCGATACAACGAAGCCACTCTGGTGAAAAAACTCGAGGAACTGGGCATCGGACGCCCTTCGACCTACGCCCCTACAATCTCCACCATTCAGCAACGCGGCTATGTGGTGAGAGGCGAAAGCAAAGGCACCGAACGCTCCTACGAGGTGTTGCAGCTCTCGCGCGACAAAATAGTGTCGAAGGTGAAAACCGAACTCACAGGCGCCGAAAAAGGCAAACTTATGCCAACCGACACGGGCACTGTGGTCAACGACTTCCTCATGGAGTACTTCCCAACAATCATGGATTATAACTTCACCGCAAAGGTGGAGGCTGAATTCGATGATATTGCCGAAGGTAAGGTGAAGTGGAACAAAGAAATATCCGACTTCTACAAGATGTTCCACCCAACAATTGAAAACGCCACCAAACTGCGCCTCGAGCACAAAGTGGGCGAACGCATATTGGGCGAGGAACCTGGCACCGGACGCCCTGTATCGGTGAAAATCGGGCGTTTCGGCCCTGTGGTGCAAATAGGCAG
This sequence comes from Muribaculaceae bacterium, assembly GCA_051871555.1. Taxonomy (GTDB): domain Bacteria; phylum Bacteroidota; class Bacteroidia; order Bacteroidales; family Muribaculaceae; genus SFTJ01. The sequence continues at coordinate 7,162 of JBJECZ010000075.1, forward strand.
CGCCGACGACAACGAACGTCCGCGTTTTGCTTCGCTCCAGAAAAACCAAAGCATCGAAAACATCACTCTCGAAGAGGCTCTCAAGCTGTTTGAACTGCCTCGAACCGTTGGTGAGTTTGAGGGCGAAACGGTCACCGCAGCCATCGGCAAGTTCGGCCCATACATCAAGCATGGCAAGACTTTCGTGTCGATTCCAAGCAGCACCACACCCCAAGCCATCACTCTCGACCAAGCCATAGCTCTCATCAACGCAAAGCGAAACGAAGCGGCTAACAAAGTGGTGAAAACTTTCGCCGAAGACCCTGATATGCAGGTGCTTAACGGACGATTCGGCGTGTATATCTGCTACAAAAAAGCCAACTACAAAATCCCTAAGGGCACCGATGCCGCATCGCTCACGCTCGAGCAATGCAAAGCCATTGTTGCCGACGAGGCCAATGCGCCCAAAAAGCGCACCTCTCGCGCCAAGAAATAATCAACCTAACATAACAATGTAAAGCAGGAGGCATTACGTCTCCTGCTTGCGTTTTCACCCCTACCCATAATCCCCAAAAGAACGTCCGTCGAGGACGTGACGCCGAGCCTACTGAGGCGAGGCACTTAGCCCGGGGTGAGCGTCAGCGTAACCCCGGGTAAACAACACACCCATATCTTTAGCGTCCGGACAGGACAGGACGCGAATTTGCATTAATTTGGTCTATCAACACCGTCAGCGAGAGGTTTTCGCTGGGTCTGCAACCGCTCCACGGTTGTAGATGATGGGGAGCGTTCAGCCTTCCCCACATAGTCGCCTGCGGCGCCAATATGGGGTTATTGACGATGTAACCGCTCGCGCGGTTAATATCGCTGGTTTTCAACTCATTACACTTATACGACACCTAACGCACAACCGCGCGAGCGGTTGCAATATCAATAACCCCTTGTTGACGGCGAGCGCAAGCGAAGTCGGCTATATGGGGAAAGCCGATGAACCCCAGAGACAACAACCGCGCGAGCGGTTGCAGATTC
>JBJECZ010000076.1:0-2125 GCA_051871555.1 Muribaculaceae bacterium
ACAAAGTAACCACCTCGGCTTTCGAGTTCTCGCTCCCGCGCCCGTCATACACCTACAACACCCTGCTTGAGTTGAAAAAGCGGTTCCCTAACGACGAGTTCTATCTGATTATCGGCGGCGACAATTGGCAGAACTTCGACAAATGGCGCAACCACGACGAAATCATTCGCGACTTTTTTATTATGGTATACCCTCGCCACGGATTCGAAACAGCCATTCCTGAGGAATATGGCGAGCGCGTGAAACTAATCGACGCACCAATAATCGAATTGTCGTCAACCGATATACGCGCTGCGCTGAAGGAGCAACGAAACATGAATTTCTTCCTATCCGGCGAAGTTTACGAATACATTCTTGAAAACAAACTTTACACATAATGGATAATAACCAACTTTCACCCAACAGCCTCGCATTCATTGCCCTTGCCAACGAATACTGCAGCGCAATCGAAAAAGCATCGGAATTCGACAAAACCGATTTCATGGTGCAAATGCTCAAGCTGTTGCCCAGAATCTACATCTCGGCTTCCGACATCAACATCAAGGAGTCGAGCGAGGAATATTATGTAGAGCCTTATCTCGACGAGGACATATACAACAATGTTCGCTGCAACATTGCCGCCCTCATGGCTGAGGACGATGTGTTCCTCGAGACGTTTGAGGAGGACATGAAATACTCCGACACTCCCGTATCGGCAACAATTTCCGAAGACCTTGCCGACATCTATCAGGAGCTATACAACCTGGTGGCATCGGTGCGCGACGTCGACAACGAAGCAATCCGCTCTATTCTAATTACCTGCAAAGAAGATTTCGCCACATTCTGGGGTCAAACGCTCTGCAACGTGCTGCGAGCACTCCACTCCGCTTTCTACAATCACGACTAACAATAAATAATAAAAAACAACTATATCATGAACAATTACATCGAATCTTTGCTCCAATTCATGGATGCCAGCGTCTGCAATTTCCTTGCAGTGGACACCATCAAGCAAATGCTCAGCAAAAACGGATTCACCGAGAAACGCATCGAGCACCCGTTCCAATGCCAACCCGGCGACAAGTTCTTTGTCACTAAAAACGACTCGGCAATCTTTGCTATTAAGATAGGCTCACGCCCAATCAACGAAACCGGATTCAAAATAATCACCGCTCACAGCGATTCGCCATGTTTCCGCATCAAGCCAAATCCCGAAATGCGCTCGGGCGACCGCCTTGTGCGACTCAACACCGAGGTGTATGGCGGCCCGATTCTTTACACTTGGTTCGACCGTCCGCTATCGCTTGCCGGACGCGTGATTCTTCGCGGCGAGTCGGCGCTCAAACCTGTCACTCGTTTGCTCAAAATCGACGAGCCCATACTGATGATTCCTCACCTTGCCATCCACTTCAACCGCTCAGTGAACGAAGGCAACGCCCTGTCGAAGCAAAAGGACATGCTGCCAATTCTCACCCGCATCTCTGAGAGCCTTTCTGAAAAGGGACTGCTTATTAATTATATTGCAAAAGAACTCAATGTGGCTGTAAGCGATATCCTCGATTTCGACCTCTTCCTTTATAACACCCAGCCAGCCACCCTCACCGGCCTTAACAAGGAGTTTGTGATGTCAGGCCGTCTCGACGACCTGAGCATGGCTCACGCTGCCATCACTGCAATCATCGAGGCAACCGACGACGAAGCAACATGCATCAGCGCCATCTTCGACAATGAGGAAACCGGCAGTGGCACCAAGCAAGGCGCTCACTCGCCTGTACTCAGCAACCTACTGCGCCGCATAGCCGAATGCCAAGGCGTGAGCTACGACGGATTCTGCCAAGCAGTGGGCCGCTCGTTTATGATTTCGGCTGATAATGCCCACGCTTTCCACCCCAACTACGCCGAGAAATACGACCCCACCAACCATCCTGCTTTGGGCGGCGGTCCGGTAATTAAGATTAACGCCAACTGCAAATACATGACCGACGCACACTCTGCCGCCATCTTCAAGAGCCTTTGCGACGAAGCCGGTGCGACTTGCCAATATTTCGTCAACCACTCCGACGTGGCTGGCGGCTCAACCCTGGGCAACATCTTCACCGGTCAGCTCGACATCGAAGGTGTCGACGTGGGCAACCCGTTGCTCGCC
>JBJECZ010000077.1:0-2109 GCA_051871555.1 Muribaculaceae bacterium
ATATTTCAGAAGTCATATTGATGGCTCGAAGCATTTGTTCACGCCTGAGAATGTGGTTGATATACAACGCACCATTGGTAGCGACATTATGATGGCGCTCGACGAATGTCCGTCGGGCAAATCGGATTATAACTATGCAAAAAAATCGTTAGAGCTTACATTGCGATGGCTCAAGCGTGGATGGAGTCATTTTAATGCCACTTCGCCCAAGTACGGTCACTCGCAAGCATTTTTCCCGATTGTTCAGGGGTGTGTTTATCCTGATTTGCGCCGAGAGTCGGCAAAGTTTGTGAGCGATTTGGGCGCCGAAGGTAATGCAATAGGTGGTTTGGCAGTTGGCGAACCGGCAGAGAAGATGTATGAGATGATTGAGGTGGTGAATGAAATCTTGCCACAAAACAAACCTCGCTATTTAATGGGAGTAGGCACGCCTGCAAACATTCTCGAGGCCATCGACCGAGGCGTGGACATGATGGACTGCGTTATGCCAACGCGCAATGGCCGCAACGGAATGTTGTTTACGCGCCAAGGAATAATGAATATGCGCAACAAAAAGTGGGCTGATGATTTCTCTCCCATTCAGGAAGATGGCCCGTCGTATGTCGACAGGGCATATTCAAAGGCCTATCTTCGTCATTTGTTTGTCAGTCAGGAAATATTGGCATTGCAGATTGCAAGCATTCATAATCTGGCATTCTATTTGTGGCTTGTTCAGGAAGCCCGCAAGCACATAATTACAGGCGACTTTAAGCCATGGAAAGAGGAAATGGTTGATAATGTTACAAGGAGGCTGTAGAATTGAAATCGGTAAAATTAAATAAGCTGTTCAAGCGAAAGTCCAAGACAGATTTGCAGGACGACAGGATTGCAAAGAAACCGCTGATAAAAATTTTCGATTTATATATAATGCGGAAATTTTTAGGGTCGTTTGTGTTTTCGATTATCCTGTTGTTGGCGATTGTTGTGCTGTTCGATGTAAATGAAAAACTTGATGCTATTATCAATGCGCCATTGAAAGCTACTGTATTTCAGTACTATTGGAACTATTTGCCTTATTTTGCCAATCAGTTTAGTCCGCTGTTTACCTTCATTGCGGTGATTTTCTTCACTTCGAAGTTGACCGACCATAGTGAGATTATTGCCATATTGTCAAGCGGTATTAGCTTTAGGCGTTTGGCTGTGCCATATATGGTTACGGCATGCATAATTGCTGTGTTTTCGTTTGTTTTGGCATCGTATGTCATTCCACCTGCTAACATAAAACGAATTGCCTACACGAATCAGTGGGTTAAGAATAAACGCGTTGATTATGGCAGCAACATCCAGCTGCAAGTCTCGCCGGGTATAGTGGCTTATATGGCTCAATACGACAATATTGCAAAAACTGGCTACAAGTTCTCGCTCGATGAGTTTGAAGGCAAAGAGTTGAAGTCGAGGCTGACGGCGCAGTCGATTCGTTACGACACACTATATCGATGGAATATTAGAGATTATTCGATTCGTCATTTCAAGGGCTTGCGTGAAACCATTGTTCTAGGCACGTCGCGTGACACTATCATTGAGATTGAACCACGCGATTTCTTGATTTCACAAAACGACCAGGAAACTCTAACGAACAAGGAGCTGAGCGAATACATTAATCGCCAAAAGAAGAGGGGAGTGTCGAATATTAAGAGTTTTGAAATTGAACTTGAGCGGCGATATGCAATGATTGCTGCATCGTTTATTCTTACGGTGATTGGGTTGTCGTTGTCGTCGAAGAAGGTCAAAGGAGGTATGGGCGTGAATATTGGCGTCGGTCTGCTTTTGAGTTTTTCTTATATTCTGTTTATGACAGTGACGTCGTCGTTTGCCATTTCGGGCATTACATCTCCCCGAGTTGCGATGTGGATTCCGAATATTATATATATTGTCATAGCAGTTTATCTGTATAGAAAAGCTCAAAAACAATAAGTTTTGTTTAAAAATAATCAGCGCTGCACCACGGTGTTTGTGGGTGCAGCGCTATTATATGATATGTACAATTTGGTTAATATGCGTCGTTGTGAACGCCCTTGATTGCTCTGCCTGATGGCTCGTTCATGTTTTGAAACGACTGGTCCCAAGCCA
>JBJECZ010000078.1:0-7984 GCA_051871555.1 Muribaculaceae bacterium
TAACCAGTCGATATTTCTTACCGGCAAGGCAGGAACAGGCAAAAGTACGTTTTTGAAATATATTTGCGCACACACGCGCAAACGCTTTGTAGTGCTTGCTCCTACCGGCATTGCTGCGGTGAACGTGGGCGGTGTAACCATGCATTCGTTTTTCAAGATGCCTTTCAAGCCGCTGCTGCCTGACGACCCCGATTACTCTGCGCGAAAAATTCGCCATACCATGCGCCTGCCACGCGAAAAGGTGAAACTGTTGAAAGAGCTCGATTTGATTATCATTGATGAAATTTCGATGGTGCGATGCGACATGATTGATTTCATGGACCGTGTTTTGAGAATTTTTAGTGAAAATATGCGTGAACCGTTTGGCGGGAAGCAGCTGCTGCTTGTGGGTGATATTTTTCAGCTTGAGCCAGTGGTGACATCTGATATGAAGGAAATTTTGCGCCGCTATTATAAGAATTTCTTCTTCTTCAATGCCAATGCCTTTGCCCAAGTGAAACTTGTGCCTATTGAATTGCGTAAAATTTACAGGCAGACCGACAGCGATTTTATTTCGTTGCTTGACCGCGTGCGCGTGAATAGGGCAACAAAGCACGACTTGCAGCTGATTAACTCGAGATGCATGCCTTTGTTCAGCGAAAACGAAGAACAAATGGTGATGACTTTGGCGAGTCGTCGCGACACGGTGGACTCAATTAACGAGGAGCATATGAATGCGTTGCCTACTAAAGAATATACATTTATAGGCGAAGTAGAAGGTGTATTTCCGGAACAAAACCTTCCCACTGCTTCAACTCTTACCATCAAAGAGGGCGCACAAGTGATGTTTATACGCAACGATAAAGAAGGCCGCTGGATAAACGGCACTCTTGCCCGAGTATGCACCGTTGACGACGACCGTGTAATGGTTGAACTCGAGGACGGTAGTGTGTATAATGTAGAACCTGAAACGTGGGAAAATATGCAATATGCCTTCGACGAGGAGAAGAAAATGGTTATTGAAAATGTGCTTGGCACATTCAAGCAGCTTCCCATAAAGCCGGCGTGGGCGTTGACAATACACAAGAGTCAAGGGTTGACGTTCAACAATATTGTGATTGACTTTGCAGGAGGTGCTTTCAGCAGCGGTCAGACATATGTGGCGCTATCGCGATGCACCTCGCTTGAGGGTATAGTGATGCTCCGGCCCATCGATGAGCGAGATATTATTGTGAACACGAATGTTGTTGAATTTAGTAGGCATTTCAACGATGTTTCGTTGATAAACAATGCCATGAATTCTGCCAAGGCAAAAACACTTTATGCTCAGGCGGCACGGGCGTTCGACAAGAGCGATTTTCGAGGTTCGATTGATAGTTTGTCGCAAGCTATTGCCATCGAGAATATTTCGGGTAGCGCTCTGGCAAAACGCTTTGCTGCTGTGAAACTGTCGAAAATCACGAAGTTGCAGCAAAACATTGAAGATTTGCAAGCGTCTCTCAACGAAAAAAACAATATGCTGAATGGTTTAGCGGCTGAATATGTAGCAATGGGATGCGATGCCGTGAACATAAAGAGTGGCGACGTTGAGTGCGACGTGAACGATATGCTGGCAGTGAAAGCCGCCGTAGCAAATTTTGACAAAGCGATGAAGATTAGCAATAATTGCGTTGAGGCTATGGTGTGCAAAGCAAAACTGCTGATGGCAATTGATGAGGCTGAGGCGGCACTCGATTTGCTTACAAAGGCTTTGAAATCAGAGAAAAACGATTTCGACGGCATTTTTACACTGGCAATGGCACTATATAAAACAAATGAAGTGAAGGCTGCCATAAAAGTGCTTAAACGAGCTGCAAAAGCCGACAGGAATTCCACTAAACCTCACGAAGTGCTGCTCGAGATTTATGAGAATATGGGACTTGAGGATTTGGCTGACGAACAGCGTGATGCAATAAGCCGAATACGAAAACGTCAATCTAAAAAGAAAAAGTGAAGATGCTTAGTCGAGTTTTTTAGGGTTTGAATAAGTGTCGTCGGGGTTGTGTATGAGCAATTCCTCTTCAACAAGAAATGAGATTGTGTCGGCAATTTCTTGTCGTGGAAATGAAAGAGTGTTGAATATTTCGTTTATGTTGCGAGGCTTTAGTGCAGTCATATAAAGCACTCCATCCTGAACATCTTTTGCAGTGTGTTCGTTTCGTTTGCGGGCATCGATGCAGAGGTCGCAGTGCCCGCATGTGTATGACGATTCCTCGCCGAAATAGTGAAGTAACATTGATTCGCGGCAACCCGATTCGCTGTATGCATAACGGTTTATGGCATCGATGCGTTGCTCCATCTTAATTTGAAGGTCCTCGTAGGCGCTTCGTGGGATGACAATGTATTTAGGTTCAACTCTCGCGGTGGTGAAGGTGAGATATGGCGTTCGTTTGCGCGGAATGTAATGCAGTATATGTTTTCGTGTCATAGTCAGAAGGGCATTATATATATCCTCTTGCGATAAGCCTGTGCGACGTGAAATCACCGATTCGTTGATGAAAACGTAGTCGGCAAACAGTCCGGTGTAGGTGCGAAGCAGGCACTGCAACACAACATCTTCGGCGCTATCGGGACGTGAAGTCATATCGTAAAGATCTTCTTTAGTGGCTTTGATGATTATGCGCGATTGTGTTTCAATTTCCTCGATATAGTCTACATAGTTTGCACGAGTTAGAATCTTGAGCGCATTGTGCGTGGCAGTAGGAGGCAAATCGAATGTCTGACAAAACAAACCGAAATTAAATTCGTTTATCACATCGTATCCCGAACCTACGGCAACATTTAGGAAATTGCCTGCCATTTCGTAGACGTGTTTCACAAAATCCTTAGGCGGAAACGTCTCGGTTATGCGTTTTTTGAGAGTGCTTTTATCGCGTTCCGATACCACCAGCACAGCGTAGGCACGATTGCCGTCGCGGCCACATCGGCCTGCTTCTTGATAGTATTCCTCGAGTGAATTCGGAATATCGGCATGCACAACAATTCGTACATTACCCTTGTCTATTCCCATGCCAAAAGCGTTTGTGGCTACAATCACGCGTTTTTCCTCAGTCTTCCATTTGTCTTGTTTGGCGTTTTTGTCTTCAGCGTCCAGTCCGGCATGATAGTAATCAGATGAAATTCCTTGACGATTTAGCTCGTCGGAGATAAGTTTAGTTTTCTTTCGACTTCTGACGTAGACAATTGCCGAGCCGGATGTGGCTGAAAGTATGTGTACAATTTGCCCAAGTTTGTCGCTTGTTTGCCTGACAACATACGACAGATTTTTGCGTACAAAACTTTTTCTGAAAATCTGCGGTTTTGTCATCTTCAGCTTTTCCACGATGTCGCGCGCCACCTCGTTGGTGGCTGTTGCCGTAAGTGCCAAAACGGGCACGTTGGGTTTAATTTCCCTTATTTTTGCAATCGACAGGAACGATGGCCTGAAATCGTAGCCCCACTGCGATATGCAATGCGCTTCGTCGACAACTATGAGCGAGAGGTTGATGTGTTTGAGAATTTGTAGGAAATTGGCGTTTTGAAGCCGTTCGGGCGATGCATAAAGGAATTTGCATCGGCCGTTTGTGCAGCGTTCAATGGCTTTACGCCGCTCTGCCATAGTTAAACCGGCGTGCAGAAAAGTGGCTTGTATGCCGCGCTCTTTCAGGTTGTCGACCTGGTCTTTCATCAGCGACACAATGGGCGTGATTACAAGCGCAATGCCGTCCATTGCCAAAGTGGGCACCTGAAAGGTGATTGACTTTCCACCGCCCGTTGGCATTAAACCCAGAGTGTCGTTTCCTGCAAGCACCGATTTGATGATGTCGGCTTGCGGCGCACGATACTCTGGGTAACCCCAATATTTATAAAGGATGTTATGAATCAGCTCGTCGTTCGACATCTTCGTCAGCTATCCTAATTCCTTTAATTTGCAGTTGTATGTTGTTGCTTGTCACACGCTTGTTTTCCTCAATTGTGTAGCATATTTCAAACGGCTTGTGAGCATGAATATAAGGGAAATACTCACTCATATTGAATGCTATGCCGTTCATCACTACGCTCGATTTGCTATCGATAATTTCAAGCTTGATATGTTCGGAAGTTTTTCCTACCAGTTTGCTTGTGCCGTAATCAAAAACGTTGCGCGTTACAAATACCGGTTTTTGGTTGCCCGGTCCATATGGATTGAATTGTCGGAGCGTAGCCACAAACTCCGGCGTAATATCGCTGAAGTCGAGTTCGCAATCAATGTCGATTTGCGGAGTAAGCTGCTCCGAGCCGATGTTGTCGATGACGTATTGCTCAAAGCGGCGTTTAAATTCCGGAATGTTTTCTTCCTTTAACGAAAGCCCTACAGCATAGGTGTGACCGCCAAAATTTTCAAGCAAATCGCGTGCCGATTCCACAGCCTTGTAGATGTCGAAACCGTGAACCGAACGCGATGAGCCGGTTGCAAGGCCGTTGGAGTAGGTGAGTACGACCGACGGCTTGTAATAAAGTTCGGTGAGCCTTGATGCCACAATGCCAATGATTCCTTTGTGCCAATCTTTGTTGTAAATCACGATAGGCTTCTTGCCTGCCACAATCTCACCACGGTTCTCAAGAATTTTGCTTGCTTCCTCGGTGATTTGTTTGTCAAGTTCTTTGCGGTCTTTGTTGTATTGGTCGATGTTCTTGCCTTTTTCAATTGCATCAGACATTTCTTTCGCAACAAGCAGGTCAACTGCTTCTCGACCGCTTTGCATGCGTCCTGAAGCGTTGATGCGCGGACCGATTTTAAAAATCACGTCGCTAATGGTGATTTCCTTGTTCGAAAGTCCGCAGATGCGAATAATGCTGCGCAGACCAATGTTTGGGTTAGAATTGATTCGCTTGAGACCAAAATATGCCATCACACGGTTTTCGCCCATTATTGGCACGATGTCGGCAGCAATGCTCACAGCCACCAAATCGAGGAGGCTTTCGAGGTCGTAAAGGTTTGTGATTCCGTTGCTGATGGTGAAGGCATGCATAAATTTGTAGCCAACGCCACAGCCCGAAAGATTCTTGAAAGGATAGGGATTGCCTTCGAGCTTAGGGTTGAGAATGGCAACAGCGTTGGGCAACACATCGTCGGGCACATGGTGGTCGCAGATGATGAAGTCGATGCCTTTTTCCTTGGCATACTCAACCTCTTCGATTGCCTTGATTCCGCAATCGAGCACAATAACCAACTTCACGCCAATTTCAGCAGCGTAGTCGATACTTTTCATTGAAATGCCATATCCTTCCTCATAACGGGTGGGGATATAGTATTCCACATTCGAATAAAAATTTAGGAGATACTTATACACAAGTGCCACGGCAGTTGTTCCATCAACGTCGTAGTCGCCATACACCATAATTTTCTCCTTCAACCCCATGGCATCATTGAGCCTTTTAACTGCTTTGTGCATATCCTGCATGAGGAATGGGTCGTGCATCTGCGACATTGACGGGTGGAAGAATTGTTGTACTTCGTCCCATGTCTCGATGCCACGCTGCACCAGCAGTTGGCTAATGGCAGGGCAGTTGGGAAACTTAGTCGCCAGCTGGGCCTCTACTCTTTTTTGTTCGGATGTCAGGGGTAAGTAATTCCATTTACTACTTATCATTTATGTTGTTTTTTATTTTTTTTCTTTGATGTATGGCATTCTGCTCTCTCGCAGAAATGTAATATAAAAAGAGGAGAGTGAAGGAGAAAGTATACTTTTGCTCCTGCGGCATTGTCCGTTTTGCCTTATCAAGCATGACTGCACATAACGTGTGCAGGCTGCTAATGGCAAATGAGTGCGGGCTCTTATACGATAATACACTATATTATGGTATTTGGGTGCTCAAAATATGCTAAATGGCATATTACTTACCCGCCTTTCATATATTACGCAAATATACGCAATGTTTGCCGAAAAACCATTGTATTACTTTGTTTTTTCATTTTTTTATATTTTTAATTCTCGATAATTCTTGGTTGGTGGCGTTTGTGTATTGTGATGGGGTTTATACAAAAAATCGCCTTGATGCTTTAAATAGTGCATCAAGGCGACAACTGTTTATGTGAAATTTATTCCTTCGTAAGCAATCATTCGCTCAGGTCGACTGCGTAATAAGCACGTTTTCCGGTAGGGTAGATGCCTGTAACAAACATCACCTTATCGCTGTCGCTGCTCTGCATAATCTTTGTGTAGATTGCTTCCACATCATCGACGTTCTTCACTGGAACGTTGTTGATTTCAAGAATAATGAAATGGTTCTTGATTCCTTCGGTCTGGAATTTGCCTTCTTTCAAGCCAACCACTTCAACGCCGTACGAAATGCCGAGTTCTTCCTTCTTGGCTGCGCTCAGTGTTTTGAATGCACATCCAAGCGACATAAAGTCGTTTGTTTTTGTAACCGATGTTGTTCCCTGGTTGTTCTTGAGTGTAGCGGTTGTAGTGCATAGCTTGTTTGCACGATAGTATGCGATGCTTACCTTATCGCCCGGACGCATCTTGCTCATTTCTTCCTTCATTTGTCCGGAGTTCTTAACGGTGGCGTTGTTCACCTTCACAATCACGTCGCCTACTTTCAAACCAGCTTCGATTGCTGAACTGCGGTCGCTCACCTCAGCAACATAGATGCCCTCTTTGGTGGCTGTGATGTTGTGCTCTTTAGCCAAGTCGGCGTCAAGTTCAAGATAAGAGATTCCGAGCACGGCACGCTGCACGCTGCCAAATTGCTTGATGTCGTTCACAACCTTGCTGACAATCGACACTGGAATGGCAAACGATATGCCTGCATAGCTGCCGGTTTGCGAGTAAATCATCGAGTTGATGCCCACAAGCTGACCGTCGGTGTTCACCAAGGCGCCTCCGCTGTTGCCTGAGTTTACTGCCACATCGGTTTGAATGAACGATTCAATGTCCACCTTGCCGCTATTGCGGTTGCTGCCAACGTTCACGCTACGAGCCTTTGCGCTGACGATGCCGGCAGTGACAGTTGAGGTGAATCCAAACGGATTGCCCACAGCTAAAACCCATTCGCCCACTTTAAGCGCATCGCTGTCGCCAAAAGTGATTGCTTGCAAATTTTTTGCTTCAACCTTAAGCAAGGCGAGGTCGGTAGACGGGTCGGTGCCGATCACCTTGGCGTTGTATTTGCTGTTGTCGTTGAGTGTCACTTCCAGTTTCTCTGCTCCGTCAATCACGTGATTGTTTGTGACTATATAACCGTCGGTGGTGATTATCACGCCGCTGCCAAGTCCCAATGGCTGAAGGTCTTCTTCTTTGTTTTCGGTCTTGGGTTGTTGGCGGCGAGGAGTGCTTTGCATGCCCGAGTTCGGACCGAAGAAAAATTCAAACGGGTCGAACATGCCGCCTTGCATCTGCTGGCGCTTAGGCGCTGCATAGCTTTTTATGCTCACCACCGAGTTGATTGTGCTCTCTGCTGCTTTTGTGAAATCGGTCTCTATTGCCGGCATTCGCCCCGCAGTTCTGATGAAACCGCTTGCTTGTTGGTTGCTGGCATTTGTTGTCACAAAGTTGTCGTCGAAGCCCAATCCTTCACTCTTTGAAAGTGCCGAGGTGGCAAACAGGGTGGTTGCCGAACCAAGCACTGATGCTGCTAATAATAGCAATCCGAATTTAGCGTTCTGTTTCATAATCTGTATTTGTTAAATTGTTTGTTGCGTTAATAATATAATAGTTAAAAATTAACTTTTTTGTTCAGTGCAAATGTATATCATAATTTTTAAGTTACAATGCATTTCATTTAATATTTAAATTAAATTAATACTGCAATGCGGGCTTTTAGCACAAATTTCAATTTCCCATATTCCTGCCCCTCAATATGTAAAAATAAATTAATGGTTTTCTACCTTGTTATTTTGCCCTCTATCTCATAGTGTTATGGAGTCTTAGCAAAAAACTCCGAGGTGGAGCACTTATATTTGCCCATTCTTCATTATCTTTGCATAAAAATCTGCGAAAAT
>JBJECZ010000079.1:0-7965 GCA_051871555.1 Muribaculaceae bacterium
TCTGTCGCCTGGCGACTCGCTACGCATTAAAATTTACCGAAGTATTGATTTATTAGAAAGCCAAGTTAACACCCATCGACCATGTACGCTGCAAAGGATATACCTTACCGTCGGATGCTGAGAACTCAGGGTCAATGGCAGCTGGCATGCTTGAAATAGTTGCCAAGTTGTCGACACTTACAAAGAATTTCACGCGTTCAAAGTTAATTTTACTAATCAGCGATTTTGGCAGTGAATAGCCAAGCTGAACATTCTTCACGCGCATGTATGCAGCATTCTGCAAATATCCGGTTTGCGTTTGCATGTTTTTACTGCCGTTGCCATTCAAATAGTAGCGCGGGAAATAACCGTCAGGAGTTTCTGGTGTCCAACGATTGAGGTGCTCGGGGAACACACAGCTTTGCCATTGACCGCCAGTAATACCCCAGAAAATGTTTGAGCTAATCCAAGCATCACGTTTCATCACGCCTTGGAAGAAAATGCCAAAATCCCAACCTTTATATTCTGCCTTAAGATTAAGACCAAACTGGAAACGAGGAGTACTGTTTCCAATAATCTTCTTATCGCCGTGGTCATCGAGTGTGTTCTTACCCCAATCTATGGCATTATCGCCGTTTTGGTCAACATATCTCACGTCGCCAGGATACCATTTCGACGAGATTTTGCTTTGAGAAGGCGCTGAAGCAATCTCATCTTCGCTTTGGAACAAGCCATAAGTTTCATAGCCCCAAATTTCGCCCATCTTGCGACCCTCATACCAAGTGGTGATAAGACCCGTAGGATTTTCATATTTTGTCACCTTGCCCATGTAGTCACTCAAAACAAAGTTCACGCTGTAATCGAATGGATTGCCAGCCAAGTTGAAGCGGTCTTTCCAGCCGATAGAGAGTTCCCAACCGGTAGTTTCAATTTCCGAATCATTAGTGTTCGGCAAAGTAGTACCCAAGATAGCAGGTAATTTGTTAGCCGGACCCACATAATTTTTACCCATTCGCTTATACCAATCGAATGACAAGTCCAAACGGTTGCTAAGGAATGCGAAATCAACACCAAAATCTAATGTAGCGGTAGTAATCCATGTCAAATCAGAGTTCACAAGACCGGGATTGACAACATAAGCCTCTCTACCACCTGCAAATATCCAGTTGGTGCTTGTAGGTGCAGTTGTCGACATTGACGGATAGAACGGATAGTAGCCAACTGCACTTTGGTCGCCAAGCACAGCATACGAGCCACGTATTTTCAAGTGATTAACAACATCTTGCATCGATTCCCAAAAATTCTCTTTTGACACAATCCAACCTGCCGAAACACCGGGATAGAACTTAAACCGCTTATTTTTCAAGAACTTAGATGTACCATCGTAACGACCATTAAATTCCAATAGATACTTGTCGGCAAAGCTATAGTTGATGCGGCCAAAAGCAGCCCTTGTAGCCAGTTGGTAAGCGTTATCGCTAATTGATGGCGACTTGCCGTAAGTAAGCGACAAAGCAGGTAAGTCGTCGGAATAGAGATTTGAATTGCCTGCATATTGCTGCAAATAGTCATATAGCTCTTGCATGAAACCTGCCATGGCCTTTATGCTATGTTTGCCTATTTGTGTTTCGTATGTGGTGTAGGCATTAATCACATGTCGCTGAACTTTGCGCGATGTGCGCGAGAAACTATTGGGAGTTGTGCCGGAATACAGTATTTTGCCACCGCTTGGCATCGTCACATAAAGGGTCTTAACATGGTCTGAGCCAGTGTAATAATTGCCGTCGAATGTGTAATTAGCAGTTATGTTCCAACCCTTTAACGGGGTAATAACAACCTCACCAGTAAGTATCGCCTTATCAGTTTCTCCTTTAGAACGACCGCCTTCAGTCATCAAGCGGATATCGCTTGGATAGGAGTATTCTCCATTAGGATTATACATAGGAGCAGTAGGCCATTTGCGCGACAATTGGTGCATATAGTTACCACCGGTTTTGCTACTGTAAGTGTTTGGAGTGTCGGAAGTAGCTCGAGTGAAGTTTGTACGTACGCTAAACGACATCCAGTCGTTCACCTTGGTTGACAAGTTAGCACGCACAGAGTATCTCTTATAACTGTCGTCGCCAAATTCATACAGACCGCCTACTTGATTATAGCCCAATCCTACATAATAGTTTGTTTTGCTGGTTCCACCTGAAACTCCCAAATTATGCTGCTGACGGAAAGAAACATCTTTGAAAAATATATCAAACCAGTCGTTATTACCGTTACCTGTCCAAGTATACCATTCGTCCTTTCCAGGGGCGGCTATCGTCTCGTCGGTCATAACACCTGCTTGATAGTCTTTGATGCGTTGAATATTTTCCTCTGTGAACGGGCGTGCAATCCCTGCATTGTCGGCTGCTTCGTTGTAGATATTTGCAAAATCAAGCGAGTTAGCCATCTTGGGCAGATTGATAGGCTTAGCAAAGCCGAAATTATTGCTGTAAGTAACTCGTGCTTTGGCATCGTTCTTACCTTGTTTTGTGGTGATGATAATCACACCGAAAGGCGCACTTGAGCCATAGATAGCAGCAGAGGCAGCATCTTTGAGCACACTAATGCTCTCAACATCGTCAGGATTGATATAGTCCAAGCTGGCTCCTTGCACACCGTCGACAACTACCAAAGGAGTGCTTGTGGTGCCCAAACCGCTATAACCACGCACATCGACATGCTGAGTTGAACCGGGTGCGCCACCATTACTTGAGCTGATGTTCAAGTTGGCGACGGTGCCTTGCAAGGCTTCGGCTATTTTGGTAACAGGACGGTTTTCAAGCGACTTGCCCGACACTGTTGCCACTGCACCGGTCAAATTAATCTTCTTTTGCGTGCCGTAGCCCACAACTACAACTTCGTCGAGGGCTTTAGGGTCTTCTTTTAGGGTTACATCCAGTGTGGCTTTGTCGCTCACTTTCGCGCGGCGCGGGGTGTAGCCCACATAGGAGAATTGAATTTGCTCGCCATTATCGGCAGCGATGGTGTAATTGCCGTCGACGTCGGTTATCACGCCTGTGTTTTTACCCATCACAATCACGCTTACGCCAACCAGCGGTTCGCCGTTTGTGCCGGTCACGCGGCCTCTAACGGTCTTGCCGCCTGCATTCGCGTTAGTGCCGGCAGCTTGGCTGTTGGCGCCTTTATTTGCAGGGGTGATGATGATGCGTTTGTTGTTCACTGTCCATGTGGCATTCGGCAGAATTTTGTGCAACACAGAACTTAATTCCTCATTCTTGGCATTAACCGACACTTTGCGGTTGACGTCGATGTCAGCATCGTTGTAGAGGAATGTGTAGTCGCACTTCTTTTCGATAGCCACCAATGCTTTTTTAACGGTCACTTGGTTAAGGTTCAGGGTGATGCGTGCTTTTTGGGCATAAACCACCTGGAAACACGACAAAAGCAGCAACATGGTTGCTAACTTCCTGAAATGTTTGTTTCTTTCTGTTAAGAAACACGCAAATCTTTTTTTAGTTTTAAAAATGTTCATACCTTTGTAATAGGATTTAAGTAAAAATAATTCCGCTTCCTGCAAGAAACGGGGTAACTTTTTTTTAATCTGGATAGGCGAATGCTGCAACATTTGCCTATTTTTTTTGGCTTACGATGTTCTCTTTACATATTTTCATTTTAGTTTTTATGGTTAATAAATATGGTTAATTGTTTGGCATTATCTCAATTCCGCCATCGGTTTTGCGGCACTTGATGGGTGCCACCATCGACATCGACTCAAGTATCTCGTCGAGCGTGTCGCCAATGCGCACGGTAAACGAAACGGAAATCGACTGAGCCAACTGCGGGTCGCACGTAATCTCGGTGGCAAACCATTGCTCAAGGTTCAGGATGATGTCGGCGAGGTTGGTGTTGTCGAAACGGATTCTGCCGTTTGTCCAATTGGTGTAGTTGCTGGTGTTCACCTCGCTCACGTTGGCTTCGCCGCTGCGTCGGCTGTACTTCAACAGCTGTCCGGGCTCAAGCGCCACCGCATTTTCCAATCCACATCCTGCCACCTTCACGCTGCCTTCCACCAGCACTGCCTCAACCGACGACTTGTGGCTGTAGTTGGAAACCTGGAAATGCGTGCCCAGCACTTCAACTTCCATCTCGCCAGCATGCACTATGAAGGGTTTTTCTTTGTTTTTAGCCACTTCAAAATAGGCTTGCCCGTCCAAAACCACTTCACGCGTGGCGGCGGCAAACTCCTCGGGATATTGCAGCGTGGTGTTTGAGTTGAGCCACACCACAGTGCTGTCGGGCAACACAAAGCGTCCGCGGCTGTCGCTCGCCGTGAGCAGCTTGTTTTGAACGACGACCCTCGGGGTGGAATAAGCGCCACCCAACAAAAAGAATGTCAACGCCGTAGCCACGAGCAACACAATGCTTGCTGCCACTCTCACCGGCTTCAACATCCAGAAGGGACGGCGAACAACTCTCTGCTCGCCGGCAACTCGTGCCTTGAGCTTGCGCAGAGCTGCCTCGGTTTGGTCGTCATCATCGAAGTTGGTGCCCGAAAGCAACCATGCCTCACGAATCTGCGAAAAATCATCCTGGTTCTGCTTCGACTGCATCAGCCATTCATGCAAGAAAGTTTTCTCTTCTTGCGTAGCCGTGTGGTTGAAATAGCGCACGATGATTTCATCAATATCCCTTGCATTATCGCTCATAAAACTTCGTTTCTATTAGTTAATACAAATAAAAATGGAGTTACCCTCCATCATAACATCAATTTTTTAAGAAAAAAAATAAAAACACAAAAAAAGAAGCACCACCAACAGCCCGCGTTCTTTCAAAAACATGCGCAGGTCGGCAAGTGCACGGGTCAAATATTTTTCAACGGTCTTGTGCGAAAGGTTCATCTCTTGGGCTATTTCGGGTATTTTATGCCCATGAGTGCGACTGAGAACAAACACGCGCTGCACTTGCGGCGGCAACGCCAAGGCAAATCGGCTTATTTCGCCTTGCAACTCCTTGAGCATAAACAGATTATGCTGATTGGTTTCCTGCGCCCAACGCACATTCAGCTGGTCGACAAATTGCTCTAACGATTCTTCTTCGGTGTATTGCTTGCTCGACATATAGTTCAACGACCTGTTGTGCACAGCCTTAAACAAATAGGATTTCACGTTGCGCTGGGCATCGAGGCGAATGTTATCGTCGCAGAGCGTAACAAACACATCCTGCACAATGTCCTCAGCGGCATCGAGGTCGCCCACAAGACGCAAAGCATAGGCACGCAACACCTTATAGTATTGCCTAAACAATTGCTCAATCTGTTGCAAATCGCCGCTATGCATCATTATATTACCCTCAGAAATAAAGATTATCCCTATAAATTAAGTTGTTCCGTCTGTTAAGTTTACACTAATTGCCACAAAGTTCAACAAACTTATTGAATTTAACAAATTTTTGGCATCAAACTTGCTTCGCAGCAAACTTGCAATGCCCATTAAATCGGCAAAGCCATGATTATCAGCCGCCGGAGCACGAAAAGCGATTCATGCGCCCGCGTGAGGGGGAAAAAATTCCCCTGCCAAGCACCGATGAGGTGGCTCGGCAGGGGGGGGTGTGGGATGATGGCTATATTAACTGCCATTTGGTGAGATGCAAAACTGCTGCATCTCACAATTCGCTGTGCCACAAGCCGTGAAGATTGCAATAGTCGTATATGCTTATCGGGCGGTCGTGGCACACGCACAGCTGAGCTTGCGGCTGCTCGGTGAGGTCGTAGCGCACACCGCCGTGCTCGGTTTCCACATAAATGAACTGTATGTGATGCTCGCGAAGCATCGGGTGAGGCGCGCTGCCAACATCCACCCGCATCAGACATTCGTCGATGCGCGTTGCCACCGGCACATGCTTCTCGGTGCTGGCATCCTCGGTGTTGGGCACCAACAACTGCATCTTCTCGCCACAGCACACCAAGGGCGCACCGCTATCCACCATTTTCATCACCACATTGCCGCAATGATTGCATTTAAAGAATTCTGTTGCCATAAGTCTGCATGTTTGTTTATCGGTTTGTTAATTAGTTTCGCCATAAACGGGCTTCTGTTTTTTTACAACATCGGCAGCATCGGCATTGTTCATTATTGCAATCATATTCATTAACTTTGCAGGGGAATAAACCAATATGTCAAAGTTATGCCACAAAGTGTGATTGCTACATTGCTGCTGCAGATTTTGGTTGTGGGCTACACGCCCGGACCGGCAAACGTCTATGCCCTTGCCATGTCGATGCGTCACGGCAAACGGGCAGCGCTTGTGATGTGGTGCGGGCTACTTGCGGGATTCAGCGCAGCAGCTGTGACGCTTGCCTTGCTCACTCATTTGATTGGCGAAGCTGTGGGGCAATATCTGTTTTATCTGAAATATGTAGGCGCCGCCTATTTGCTTTGGCTGGCTTATGGGTTGGCACGCGGAGGCGCAGCGGCGGGCGATGCCGGCTCGGGCGAATGCACGTTTGTGAGCGGCATGTTGGTGCAGTTGACCAATGCCAAGATTTTGATGTTTGATTTGATGGTTTATTTCACCTATGTTCTGCCCTATGGCAACCGTCTGACGTCGCTGCTCGAGGCTGCCGCATGGCTGCTGTTGGCAGGTCCGGGCGCCAATTTGCTGTGGCTGCTTGCCGGAGCTTTTTTGCGCCGATTTTTTGTGCGGTATCAACGCAGCGTTGAGGTGGGTTCAGCCATCGCATTGGCAGCGTGCGCCGTGTATGTGATTGTTTAGTACGATTATGCAAAACCGCATACACAGGATTTAGGTATAGCTCCGAGCAAAAAAGGCTTTTTTTTAGTATATTTGCATTGAAATAGCTAACCGCGTTAATGTTTCGACAGTTTATTATGAGCAAATGTTTAGTTTTCCTGCGGATGTTGCCTTTGGCAATAGCGTTGATGCTCCAGTTGGTTGCTGCGGCTCAGCCGGCGGCACCACAATATGAGCAAGCCGAGAGCTGGTGGAGCGGAGCCGATGGCTGCATTGGCAGCGGCGTTGACGTGTTTTATGTGCTGCCCACCTGCGTGGGTGCCTGGCAGGACTCGTGCGGCGTGATGCAATTCAATGCCGACGTGCGCAACGCCAAGCACCGCCGCGCGTGGGAGCTTTCGTGCCAGCTGGGTAAGCAGATTTTTGGCAACGGCACCAATTTCTATCTGCCCTACTATCGTCAAGCCACATTCGGCACACCGGCAGAACGTGCTGCCGAGGTGCACGCCATAGCAGCAGGCGATGTGCTGCGTGCGTTCGACTATTATCTTGAACACTACAACGGCGGACGCCAATTTGTGCTTGCCGGATTCTCGCAAGGCGCATGCCTGTTGGTGGAGATAATAAAGCATCTCAATGCCGAAACCATCAAGCGAATGGTGGTGGCTTATGCCGTGGGCGGAAGCGTGAGTGCCTCCGACCTAAAGCACCCGAATGTGCGACTTGCGCGCGGCGCCACCGACCGCGGCGTGGTGGTGTGCTTCAACACCGTTGCCGACATGGGCGATGCCACTTTGGGCAACGTGCTTTTCCCCGACAACATGGCGTGCATCAACCCTGTGAGCTGGGTCACTTCGCAGCAACGCGCCGTGCTGAAAAGCCAGTCGGAAGCCACGCAAGCCCACGACCCACATTTTCCCTACGGCACAGCGGTGGTGGCAAGCGATGCCAAGCGCCCCGTGACCGTGCGCATCGACAAGTCGAAGCAGGTGCTGGTGGTGGACAACATCGACCCCGACCCGTATATGCTGCCCAAGATGAGCGACATGTTTCCGCGCGGATGCCTGCATCTGCAAGAGCTGTTTTTCTACGGCAAAATGCTCAGCGCCAACATGCAGCAGCGCATTGAAGCAGCATCGGCTCCACAAAATTCTCTCAGCAATAAATAAAAAACCCATAGTCACAATATGAAACGGACATGAACGGCTTTCGCCAAAGGGGATGAAAATGGAATTCATT
>JBJECZ010000080.1:0-2071 GCA_051871555.1 Muribaculaceae bacterium
AAATTGTATAATAGTTGGTTAGTAGTTGACAAAATACAGGTTCTTGTTGGTAATCACTATGTCCATGCCAATGTCGAAAGCATCGGCGGGAACATTATTAACAATTTGCGAATTGAAGGCGACTCCAATTTTCGTCACCGACGATGCAGCCAGCAGGCGGTCGTAGAATCCTTTGCCTCGTCCGAGCCGGTGTCCTTTGCTGTCGAATGCCATTGCCGGGATTATTGCCAAATCAACGTCGTTGATTGAATATTCTGGGCACGACATTGAAGGCTCCAAAATGTTATAACTGCCGTGAACCATAAGGGTAGGCGAGTATCGGTAGAGGCGTAGGCGTTCGCCGTCGACTCGCGGAAGAAGAACCGTTTTCGTGTTGCTCCAATGTTCGATGACGCTATGTGTGGGTAGTTCGTCGGGGAGCGAGTGGTAAAGCAAAACCACTTTGGCAGCTTTGAACTGCTTGAGGCACTCAATGTCGTGGAACACGCTGTTGGCTTGCCGTTGTTTTTCAGCTGGCGTGAGCAGCGTTTTCATTTGACGTATGTGCTTGCGTAGTTCGTTTTTGCTTTCCATTGGTTGCACACGTTATTGGTCGGACGGAAGGATAGGGAATGTGGCTTTGTGCTTGTTGATTGCTTTCAGTGCAACTTCAATATCCTTGTCGCTACGGTTGTATATGGGGTAAAATGCATCATTGCCGAATATGTCGCGCGCCATCAATGCCTTGATTTGGGTGAGTATTACGTCGCGAGAGATGTTGATGTAATACCAGCGTGCTGGCACACCGTTCTTGGCTGCATACGATACGAAATCCATAAGCATTGATTCGTCGTTGGGCAAAATACGCAAGAATTGCTTATAGTCCTTCAGCTTGGCAAACTGCTTGCGATTGTTGTCGGTGTAGCGATAAGCATATTTCTGCATAAGTCCGGCATTGAGCACAGCGGCATAATACGAAGTGAAGCCAGTGGTGTCGCGAGCCACAAATATGTCAGGGACAATGCCACCTCCTCCGTACACTTTGCGTCCGTGCGCGGTTTCGAACAATTTGCTTTGGTCGATTTTTATGCTGTCGCGGCTATATAGCTCGCCATTGCTGAAGCGCTGTATGAGTTCGTCCTCGTAAGCCGATTGCTTGTTCTTATAGTCCTTTTGTATCGAGCGGCCCGATGGTGTATAGTATCGGGCAATGGTCATTCTTATGGCGCTACTGTCGGGCAGGGTGAATTGTCGTTGCACAAGACCTTTGCCAAATGAGCGGCAGCCGACAATCAATCCGCGGTCGTTGTCCTGAATGGCACCGGCAAATATCTCGCTTGAGCTTGCCGAAAACTCGTCGATGAGCACAACAAGCTGAGCGTCTTGGAACGAGCCGTTGCCGTCGCTCCACACCTGCGAGTCGTTACGTTTATCTCGGCTTCGTGTGTACACAATCAGCTCGTTCTCTGGCAAGAATTCGTTTGCCATGAGTATGGCTGTTTCCATAATGCCTCCACCGTTGCCGCGAAGGTCGACAATGTAGTTTTTCGCGCCTTCCGATTTCAGTTTAATCAGGCTGCTGAGGAATTCGTCGTAGGTTGTGCGCCCGAATTTGTTCACCTTGATGTAACCGTTTTGTTTGTCGAGCATATAAGATGCGTCGATAGAGTTGACGGGAATGTCGCCACGCTTAACAACAAAGTGAAGCAGTTTTTTTGAGTTGTTGCGCTTGATGCCCAGTTTGACTACAGAATCTTTTTCCCCACGAATTCTGTTTTTAACGTCGATGTCGCTAATATTTTTGCCTACGCAGGTCGAGTCGTTGATGGTGACAATTCGGTCGCCAGCCATTAGTCCAGCTTTTTCGGCAGGCCCTCCGGAAATAATTTCTATGATGTTTATGGAGTCGTTCATCAGCATAAACGAAATGCCGATGCCGCTAAACTTGCCGTCAAGGTCTTCATTGGCTTGTTTCAGCTCGTCAGCAGTGAAATATGTGGTGTGAGGGTCAAGGTTTTTAAGCAATTCGGGAATTGTCAGTTCAACCAAATCGGCTATCTTCATTGTGTCGACGTAATCGTCAGAAATGAGA